>DASXXU010000110.1:0-5764 GCA_036502885.1 Candidatus Tumulicola sp. | reverse complement strand
GGTCGGGACCTTGGCGAGGATACGCTTGACGGCCGGCAAGAAACCCATGTCGAGCATGCGATCGGCTTCGTCGAGCACGCAGACCGAAACGGAATCCAGGCGGATTTCGCCTTGCTGCATGAGATCCATCAAGCGTCCGGGCGTCGCGACGATGACGTCGGTGCCGCGGCGCATGGCGTTGATCTGCGGCCGCATTCCCACGCCGCCATAGATCGGCGTGATGCGCAGTTTGGTGTTTTTTGCGATTTGCTGAAGATGCTTTGCGACTTGCTGTGCGAGTTCTCGCGTCGGCGTTAAGATCAGCGCCATGCCGTGGCCGGCTCGCCGGTCTAGCATCTTTTGGATCAGCGGAATGCCAAATGCCGCCGTCTTTCCACTACCGGTGGGAGCGCTCGCGAAGACATCGTGGCCGGCCAGGGCCACGGGAATTGCGTCGCGTTGAATTGGGGTAGCCTCGGCGTAGCCCAGGCTTTCGATGCCGCGAACAAGCGCAGCATCGAGCTTAAATTCTGAAAAAATGAAGTTTGCCTATCTTTCGGTGGGCGCAACTTATCGACCACTCGAAAAATCGCGCATTGGAGCGAGCCGGAGTATCTCACAGACTCGTCCTGGGTTGCAGCCCCTAAACCCGCAGGGGCACGAAGGGTTGCGACCACGCCGAAGATCTTTCGTCGCCGGCCTTCATCGGAGACTTTTCTCGGATCGTAAGCTACGTTCCGCTGACGCGCTTCCACTCGGCCACTTGATCGTCCGTGGCCGTGCGCTTTCCGTGCAACGCGTCCTCGAAGTGCCGGAACGCATCTTGACTCAATCGCTCCTTGAGCACGGCTTGGGCTTTGGGCGAAAACATTCCGAGCAGCAGTTTCTCTTGCTCGGGTTCGTGGTGCGGGGACTTCCGATCCGGTTCTTTCATGCGGCGGTTTTCTCGTTCTAGAGACTATCTACCGCCACGCTGTCGTAGAACTCCGACGCGATGCCGCTCGATGAGCGTCCGATCTTTTTCAAGGGGTAACTATTGGCTTGCACGCTTCCGACTCCGTGCGACGGGTTCGGCAGGGTGAAGCTGCCGGCCCATAGCGTATGTTGAGATTTGTCCAGCGCGATGCCGGTGTAGTAACCGTTTTCGGCCCCCGAGCCGTAGACGAGCGTCGACGAGGGAGCGCCGGTCCACGGCTTTTTATACACCGCAAGCGTATTAGCGTTGCCGATGGTGTTGAGGATGAGGTCGTCGTTGCGATCGAATGCGATGCCCTCGGGTAGGGTGCCGGACGGGATGGTTTGCACGACGGTGTCGGCGCCGGTACGCGTGTTCACCGAGACGAGCAACGGTTGGCCGTTGCTATCGTAACCGTCGGCGAGCAAACCGTGCGCATCGGCAGCCAAATACTCGACCTCATTCAGGTGCGACGTAACCAACGTGCGGGCCGCGCTTCCGCCCCCGGCGGCGATTTCGGTTGCATCGAAAAAGTCGATCACGTTGTCGCCGGCATTCGCCGCGTACAAATCGCCCTTGCGGTCGAACGCGATGCCGATCGCATCCGGACCTTGCGAAAGATGCAGCGTAGAATACAGCGCGATTTGCTTGCGGGACACGTGCCAAACGGTGACCGTCGACGACCTCGTTCCAACGGCGAGGTCACCCGACTTTGTGTTTACCGCGAGGCCGACGCCGGTGCACGGACACTCCGCGATCATCTCGAGCGTTTTGGCGCTATAAACGTCGACGTTACCGGCCTCGCCGTTGGATGCAAAGATCCAAGTCGTACCCGGCGCGCTCGCACGATCGAGACCGTGGGCCTCTGAAAAAACGGCGGGTGCGCCTCGAGCCGGTACCGGGCCAGCCCCTTGGCAGGCGGATACGAGTAGCGGCAGGATCGCAATCGGAACCAGACGGTGCATGTCGCCAACGTGGCGCAGCATGTTAAAGAATCTATGAAATGGTTCGCGCGGCACGGGTGGCGCGCTCGAGTAAATCGGGCGCTTCAAGCCGCTCACACATCTCGGGAAATGTGGCGGTGGGACCGCGCCAACGCAGTTCGTCGACACCACCGAAGAGCTCGGCATCGGTTCGCAGGAGCGCGAGTTCTTTAAATTGCAGCGCGAGCGCTTTTCGCTCCCCGAGCGCCTCGGGCGGAAACGCTTCGATTGCCCCGTAGCGACCGATCAGCGACGCTGCGCCCTTGGGCCCGATGCCTGCGATGCCTGGATAACCGTCGGCGGTGTCCCCGACGAGCGCTAGATAGTCGGGGATCAGCTCGGGATCCACGCCGAACTTCGCGCGGACGCCATCCGCGTCGCGAATCACCTTGGTGCGCCGGTCGACCTGCACGATGCGATCCTCGCGAACGCACTGCGCGAGATCTTTATCCGGGGTCCAAATGCAGATCTTGTCCACTCGATTGTCTCGCGAGGCGATCTCGGCTGCGGAGGCCAGTGCATCGTCGGCCTCAAGTTCGACCATTGCCCAAACCGGTACGCCCATCGCGGAAAGCCCTTCTTCGAGCGGCTCGAACTGCACGCGAAGCGCGGGATCGATCCCCTGCCCGGTCTTGTAGCCGCTCCAAAGCTTGTTGCGAAAAGACTCGATAACGTGATCGGTGGCGACGCCTACATGCGTCGCACCTTCGACGATCATTTGCAAGACGGTGTTGAGAACGCCCGCCGCCGCTCCGAATCGTCGCTGCTTGCCATCGGCGATGCGACGCAGCCCGTAAAAGTGGCGGAACAACTCGTACGTTCCGTCGACGAGGTGAACGATCACGCCCACTGGTTAGACCACGACCTTCGAACGCCTCGCCGCCGTTTGGTTACAGCAACATCGCCAGTCGCGGGTCGTAGCGGTGAATCTCGTTAGCATAGAACGACCGGTGCGCGATCCGCAGCATGGCTGCGGCACGTTCCTTGCGTCCAATGGTGAGGTAGAACAAGGCCGCTTCAAAGGGATCGACTTGACCGGCAATCGCTAGCCGGTCGATCCGGCGGGCCAGCTCGACGCGTTCCCGGAGGTGCAGCCTCACTTCCAAACGCGCCGCGTCGGGAGCGACGTACGGTGTTTCGCTAGGGTTGCTGCGTTGCAGCGCGAGCAGCGTATCCAGAGCCTGCTGCAGATCGCCGCGCTCTTCTTGCGCCGCGGCGATTGCGAGCAGAGCGGGTGCGTCGTCTTCCTCGATGTGAAGCGTTTGCTGCGCTTCGGCGATAGCCCGGTCGGGATGGCGCGTAAGTACGTACGCGCGCGCGAGCCAGCGCGTGTAAACCTCGGACGTCGGTTGCAGGCGGTGCGCCGTTTCGATTTCGGCGATCCCGTCCTCGAGTTTTCCTTGCGTAATGAAAAGCACGCCGAGCCAATGGTGGGCCTGCGCGTCGTTCGAATCGATCGCAACGGCACGCTCGAGATCGCGTTGGGCCGCATCGCGATCGTCGTCGAAACGGTAGGCGACAAATCCCAAGACCGCAAAGGCGCGCGACGATTCGGCATCCCGAACGATCGCGTCGTGCGAACTCGATCGAGCCAAGGCAACGAGGTTCCGCTGGCGAGACGACCCTTCCGGTTGAAATTCGGCAAGCAGCGAGTACGCAGCGGCCGCTCCGGCGTAACCCTCCGCGCCGCCGGGTGCTCGTCGTTCCGCTTCCTTAAAATACGCGAGCGCATACGCGAGATGGTCGGGCGAGCGCAGGTCAAGATGGTACTGGCCTAACGCATCGGCGTTTCGCGCCGCCATCGGAATCGTGCCGTGAGGTGCTCGTAGCGGCCAAAGCGCGGCGCCGATTAGCACGAAGCAAAGAGCGGCGAAGGTAGCGTAGGAGAAGCGGTAGGCGGGGCGCTCGCGCACTGGCGTGACCGCTCGCGTCCCCTTAGCGAAGCGGTATCCGACCCGCGCCACCGTTTCGATGAAGGTTCGTCCGTCGCCGGCCGGATCGAGGGCGCGACGAAGGAGGTAGACGGTTTGCGAAAGGTTCGCGTCTTCGACGATTGTGGTCGGCCAAAGGCGTTCGTACAGTTGCTCGCGAGTGAGCATTGCACCGTCGCTCGAAACGAATATCGCGAGCAGATCGAACGCTTTACCACTCAACACAACCGGCTCGCCCTCACGCAGTAACCGGCGCCGTTTGAGATCGATGCGATAGTAGTCGAAGGCGATTTCCTCGGCGATGCTCATGATCGCAGCATTGGCGGGCGGCGCGACTGGGACCCTGCACCAGCGATTTAGCGAATTGAGACGGGATTGAGGACTTAAAAGGCGGTGCGCTTTCAGAATTGCCGGGTGAGTTTTCGTTTGTATGCAGTCATGGCGATTTGTTGTTGGTTGACGAGCGTTGGTGCGGCGCCCCCGAATCTGCTCGTCGACGTAGCGTCTCTGAACGATCCGGAGACGGCGGCTCGCGTGATGCCTTCATTGGCACGAGAAGTCCTCGCGACGAACCCGCCGGATCGCGAGACCCAAATCGAGCTCTCTTTGGTGGCGGGCGATTGGGCCGGTGCGGATGCGCTCATCCGGTGTCTGGCCCCGCTCGATGCAGTACGCGTAGAACGCGCGCTATCGAATAAGGATCCGCGCGGCAGTTGGTCGGGGGCGCTTTCGACCTTTAAGGGACGAACGTCGCTCTCGGTCAACGAAGCGATTCAATTCGCAGCCGCCTACGCGCCCGAGACGAAGACGGCCGCCCTTGCGATCGAGCGCGACGCGCGAACGCGGTTTGCGATCGAACGCGTTACCATTCCCTCGACGAATGGCGTTCGACTCGCCGCCATCGTCGTTCGAATGCGCGGGACCCGTGCGCGCCTGCCGGCCGCGCTGATGTTTACGATTTATGCGCAACCCAAGGCGGATGCGTTGCGCGCGGAGTATGCCGCCGCCCGCGGCTACGCCGGCGTTATCGGGTACTCGCGCGGCAAAGCGTGGGGCAGCGGTGTTCTCGCTCCCTACGAGTACGACGGACTCGATGCCGATCGCGCGATAACGTGGATCGCACGGCAACCTTGGAGTAACGGCAAGGTCGGCATGTACTCGGGTAGCTACGACGGATTCACGCAGTGGGCGGCAGCGAAGTTTCACAACCCAGCGCTCAAGACCATCGTGCCGTACGTCGCCAACAACCCTGGCAATGGTTTGCCGATGGAAAACAATATTTTTCTCTTGGTCAACTACGCGTGGGCGTACTACGTTTCAGACAATAAGTTTCTCGACGACGCCGCCTACGACGATCCGGCGTTACGCACGCTCAACGACCGCTGGTTCAAGAGCGGCAAGTCCTTTCGTGCGGTCCCGAGCACTTACGGGCGTCCGAATCCGTGGCTCGAGAAGTGGCTCGACCACCCATCCTTCGACAGCTATTGGCGCTCGATGGTGCCGTACGCGCAAGATTTTTCGAAGATCGACATCCCCGTACTTACCGTAACGGGTTATTACGACGACGGCCAGGGCTCCGCGCTGAATTATGTCAAGGACCACTACGCCTACAACAAGCGCGCTGTGGACTATTTGGTTGTTGGACCGTACGATCACCTTGGATCGCAAGCGGCGCACAAGGACGACGTATTGCGTGGGTATTCGATCGACCCGGTCGCGCAGTTTAGCACGCAAAAACTCACGTTCGACTGGCTCGACTGGATAATGCGTGGGGGCGCGCGGCCCGCGATGCTGGCCGATCGCATCAACTACGAGGTTATGGGCGCGGACGTCTGGCGTCATGTGGGTTCGATTCACGCGATGGCGACGACCCGCCGGCGATATTATCTAACGCGAGGGATTCTCTCCGCACGAGC
>DASXXU010000109.1:0-29646 GCA_036502885.1 Candidatus Tumulicola sp. | reverse complement strand
GAGAGCCGAAGGCTCCCGGGAGGGCTCCCCGGCCTCGCCCATGAGCCGGACCGAGAGCCGAAGGCTCCCGGGAGGGCTCCCCGGCCTCGCCCATGAGCCGGACCGAGAGCCGAAGGCTCCCGGGAGGGCTCCCCGGCCTCGCCCACCTCGCCCGCGAGGGCTCGCCGGCTTTGCCTGGGAGGGTCACCGCGAGCGGAACCGCTGCGCCAGACGAGAACCCGCAGGCTTGTGCTGCGCCCGCGTTTTTTGCGATGGATCGTGCTGTTCTGTATTCCGCTCGCAGCGTGCAGCCGGTCCACGACCGCCGCACACCCCACGCCGTCCGCTTCGCGCGCGGTTCGCGGCGCCGCGTCACCAGCGGCCACCTCTCCGGCGCCATCGCCCCCGTCCAAGGCCCGAGCCGGGGTCACGCCGGTTTCGTCGCCGGGCTCGCGGGCTGGGGCTAGTTCCGCGCCTGGCCCAACGGCAACGCCGGTCGAGACAATGGTTCCGGCCGCAACCGCCTTGCCGAAGCGGGTCGCGATCCCGCGATTGCCAGCGGATGCCCCGCCCCAGATACTGTCGGTCGCGATCAGCGAGACGACGGTGCATTCCGGTGACACGGTTTCGGGCACCGTTTTAACGACGTCGAACGTCGCTAGCGTCGAGGTTCGCGTCGCTAGTTTTGGGCTGGGCTTATCCAAGACCGGGGTCGGCAGGTTCAGCCTGACCTATCCGGTCGGGAACCTGCCGTTTTTCATCCGTGGAACATACGCCATGCGCGTCATCGCCCGCAACACCGCGGGCACTTCGACCGAAACCTCGGTTCCGATTACCGTCCGCTAGGCGGGCGGACGGCCCGGGACGCCGGGCGTCGGTAACCCATGCGGAAGGTTCGGGAACGGAGCCGGATTGTACGGCGTCGGAGCGGCATTGGGTTGTTGGTTGAACGTACCGTTCAAAGTGTCGTTCCACGAGTAGACGGTGTCGCGGACGACGCGCACGTCGGCATCCGTTACGACGATCTGACGCGGTGTGCGCTGCAAGCCATTTTCTGCCGACTCTTGCGATTGAAACGATCCGCGATCGTAGAGATAGCGAAAGATCGTTCCGGAGTTCAATCGTCGCGTAATTTCGTAATGCAGCGCGTCGGTCCGGTCCATCGGAATCGCTTGCGGATTCCACCCCGAAGCGTCGGTCGTGATGTAGACCGAGGCGTTGAACGCGGTGTTGGGCGGCACTTGCACGATGAACGTCACCAGCACTGGACGCCCGGAAAAGTGCTGCACGGCCGTCAGCGTGGTACCTGGGGCGGGGGTGGCAGCGTAAGCCTGTAGATCGGGATTCGGCACGGGCGAAGAAAGTGCGATCGCAAAACGCGCGACGTCTCCGAAACTGCCTTCTTGCGGCAAAGCGTTCGGCGAAAGATCCAACTCGGTAATGGTCCCGGTCGGATCGAAATGCGCGCGCGCCCAAACGCGCGGGGCCGGCACGAGCGTCGTCGGTCCGCCGTTGATGCCACGAATGGCGATACCCGGTGCGGCGCGGAAGCCGTCTCCGGTGGTGAAGAACACGAAGCCGTCTTGATAGGCTAACAACTGCCCGGTCACGGCAATGGTCTGCGGGGCCGCAGCGATTAGCGCGATGGTCAGCAGTGCGGCTAGCGTCGCAACGATTCGACGTACCATCATTGCGGCAACACCTGCACGATGAACGCCGGGCTCCAGCGGATGTTTCCAAAGTTGAAATAGTAGGTGCGCTGCACGTCGATCAGCATGTGCGGCAGGATGTGAAAGCGCACGTCCCCGGTTAGGTCGTTCGGCGGCTGGCCCAGATAGTTGTTATACAACGGCTGGCCGAGCACGTTGAGGGCCGGCAGCGGAAAGACATTTGGCTCTGGGATTGGAAAATCGTCGTGGTGCCGGCCGACCAGCGATGCGTTGAAATCCGGGTTGGGATCGTAGTTGATACCCAGCGTTAAGGTGCGCAACGTCGAGACGCCGGTGAACGATTGCAGCGATGACGGGCACGGTATCGGCGGCTGCGGCGGATTCGGCTGAATGAACGTACAGGGCTGGTAGCCACCCTGCAGATAGTAGTCGCCCGTATTTTGCACTTGGTAACTTAGATACGAGTTTACCGGGCGCGAAAACTGCCGGCTCAAGCTGAGGGTCGTGGTGGTCGTATCGACGTGATGGGGTAGCGAGTTGTACTGCCGTTGCTTGTTAAAAACCGCGTTAAAATAATAATCCTTGTACGGGTTGTCGCCGCCGATCTTCACGGAGGGGAGAAATGCGGTGATTCCGACCACCTGATTGTAGATCGTCGTGTACGTGGTCGGACACGGCACCGCCGGCTGGCTCTTGACGAACACGCACTGGCCGCCGAACGCCTGTAAGCCGTTGACCGCGATCGGGCTGGCGTATTGTTGGCCGACGGAGTCGTGATTGAATCCGTAACCGAAATACGTCTGCTCGAACAGCGGAAGCTTCAAGATGCGGTTTTGAAAGCTCGTCCACGTGAGTTGCGCTTGGGTCGGATGCGACAAGCTACCCGCCGGATTGGCAACGCATACCGGTTTCGGGTGCGGATTCGCCGGCGTAGCAGAGGGGACAGTACACACCGGTGCGGGGTTCGTATACGATCCGGGACCTAGCGTATTATAGTTGGTGAAGTTGGTCGCAAGCGTCAGGTACGAATGCGGAAACGCTTCGGTCATGTTGACGTACGTCGTCTGCGTCTCAGACGACGGTAGGGCTTGAAAGAAGATGCCCTGGTCGATAAAAAACTGCGTGAACGTCTGCACTTGGAAGCGGCTGCCGAGTTTCTCGTAGCCGATGAAGTTAAAATAGCGCTGCGACCTCGTCAGCGGGTTGGCCGAAAGGATCGCATAATCGTGACTGCCCACAAAGTGCTGTTCGAAGGCCAGGTACGCGTGATTGAAGGTGTCGTAGCGCACGTGTACCGCCGAGAGGGAGTTGTAGTTGCCGGCCACGTTAAAGGTTGCGTCGAAATTCGCACCGGTCAGGGAGTTTTGCGCGAAGTATTGATTGGACGAGAAGTTGACGACGTAGGAACCGAGCGGCACGCCGACCCCCGCTAAATAACCCGTCGCGCCGAAGAAGTGGATGAAGTTTTTGGTGCCGATCGTGGCGGCGCTAGCCGTAATGCTGGGCGTTTTCGGCAACTGCGGAAATGCGAACACGTCGCCCGGCATCACGCGCCCCTTCACCGGATGCGTCAGATCGCCGTTCAGAAACGTCCACCGATCGGGCTCGCTGGTAACCGGCACGAAATAGATGCGGTTGAAATCGAGGAAGTCCGAGATCGCCGCACCGGTGACGCGTTCGGATCCGTACTGGAGCGTTACGTGGCCCGCGACCAGAAACCGGTTCAACTTGAGGTCCATCGAGAAAGAGTCGCCGGTGACGGTAAAGCCGTCGGTGGTCGTTACGCGCACGTTCCCGTCGCCTTCGACCAGAAACTGATCGTAGTAAAACGAAATATGCGACGCCGATAGTTGCATCGTGGTATTGGCGCGAGCTGCGCCTGCGGCGCAAGCGAACGCGCACAGCACAAGAGTCAAGCAGAGCGAGATACGTCGCACGAAAATCCTCGAACGCAGGTGGGTTGGCGGACGGTTTGGAGAGGCAGCCGGAGTATCCTATCGCTGACTTAGGCCAACGGTGGAAGGCGCGCTTGCGCGCAAGCCGAAACGCGGGACGTGCGCGTATTTTCCGCTGCCGGCGCGTTATCGATAGGCAACCAAGCAAAAAGTAGACTTTGGACAACCTTTTCGGCGATTCGCCGGACCGGGGTTGCCGCTTCCTTTGCCGAACACGGCGAGATGCGTCCGGACTGCTGGGTTGGCCGTTCGGCGACCGAGGGCTGGGTGTGGGGGTGCATGCAGTGAACGCCGTACGGCGAGGTCGCTAGTTTCCGTGCAGATTGCAATCGCTCCCCAACGGGAGCGCACGGTTCCGGAATCTTGGTGGCTGTGGAAGCGCGCAATCGATCTTCTGATTGGAGCGCTGCTGTTCGCCGTAGCCTTACCGGTGGTTTTGCTCGCCGCCGCCGCGGTCGTTTGTGTCACCGGTGGTTCGCCGTTTTTCGCACAGGAACGCGTTGGGATGAACGGCCGCCGGTTTAAGATGTTTAAGCTGCGGACCATGATCGAGGGCGCGCACGAGATGCGCGGCGATCTCATGCACCTGAACGAGGTCGATGGCCCGGTTTTCAAGATTCGCAACGATCCCCGGCTGCACGCGCTCGGCGCATTCTTGCGGCGGACCAGCATCGACGAACTTCCGAATTTGCTCAATGTCGTGCTGGGCGATATGTCGCTGGTCGGGCCGCGCCCGGCTCTGCCCAATGAGGTCGAACACTACGACGGTTTCGCAATGCGGCGATTGTCCGTGCCCCAGGGCATTACGTGTTTGTGGCAGGTCAACGGCCGTAGCAGCGTCTCGTTCGAAGAGTGGATGCAACTGGACGGGGAGTACGTCGAGAGCTGGTCGCCACTCGGGGATCTCGTGCTCGTCGCTCAAACGATTCCCGCCGTCCTCCGGAAGGATGGCGCCCATTAAGCAGCACCTGCGGCTCGTACCCGAGCCGCGCCGCACTCGCCGGCGGCGATTTTCCATTGGGGCGTCCACGCTGTTCGTGATGGGCGCCACATTCTTATCGACGATTCTCGGCTTTATGCGCGAGGTCGTTAGCGCGAAGTACTACGGGACGCGCTGGGAGATGGATACGTTCCTGGCGGCGGCGACGATTCCGACCATCTTGTTCGGCGTTTTCAACGGCGCGCTGGTGAGCGCACTGGTCCCAACGTTTTCCGAATACATCGCGCACCGCAAAGAAGAAGACGCTTGGCGTCTGGGCAGCACCATCTTCAATATGTTGGCGATCGTGCTGACGGCGTGTGCGGTCGTGGGATTTTTCACCGCCCGATGGTACGTGCCGATCATCGCGCACGGCTTTCCCGAACCACAGATGGGCGTCGCGGTGCGCATGACGCGCTGGCTGATGCCCACGATCGTGGCGGTGAGCCTCAGCGGCGTGCTCTCGGCGATGCTCAACGCCTATCATCGATTCCGAGCGACCGCAATGATCGGTGCGGTCGTCAACGTGGTAACGATCGCGTCCGTTCTCTTCTTAAATCACTCGCTCGGTATCTACGCGCTGGTCGTCGGCACGACATTGGGTTTGACGGCGCAGCTGCTGGTGCAACTGCCGTCTTTTCTATCGATCGGCAAATACCGGTTCATCATCGATCTGCATCATCCGGGTTTGGCAAAGATCTGGACGTTGCTCGGACCGATCGTGGTCGGATCGGCTGCCGGCCAACTCGCGTTGTTCTTCGACCGATTTTTCGCGTCGACGCTCGCGCCGGGCTACATCGCCGGCATGAACTACGCGGTCAAACTGGTGAACTTTCCGCAGCAGATTTTTGCCGCCGCGATCGCTACCGTGATCTTTCCGCTGTTGGCCGTGCAATTCGCGCGCGACAATCGCCGGGGCGTTGCCCGCAGTTTGGTAACCGGGTTGCGGTTGGTGAACTTCATCACGATTCCATCGGTGTGCGCCTTGATCGTGCTGGCCAAACCAATGGTGCAGGCACTCTTCGAACGAGGAACGTTTCAGGCCGGCGCGACCGATCTCACCGCCGGCCTGTTGCCGTACGCGGCGGCCGGCTTGGTGGCGCTTGCCGCGAACGTCGTCCTGACGCGTTGCTGCTTTGCGTGCAAAGAGACCGCATGGCCGGTAACGATTTCGGTCGGCTCGGTCGTCGTTAACGTGCTGCTCTCGCTCATCTGGTTACCTACCCTCGGCGCGCGCGGGCTGTTGTTAGCGAACTCCATCAGTCAGACGATGCAGGCGGTCTTGCTGCTGATGGTCGTGGCGCGTTTGGTTTCGGGCATCGATTGGGGTGCATTGGTCGGGTCGATGGTAAAGATCGGGATCAGTGCGTTCGCGATGTTTATGGCGTTAAGCTGGATCAACGCGCTCGGCGTCACGCCCGAGGCGACGCTCGCCTCGCGCGCCTGGTTCCTATTCGGACAAATCGCCATCGGTGGGGCGATCTTTATCGCTGCGGCTCGAATGCTGGGCGTCGAAGAACTAGAGCTCGCGCGGCGAACGATCGTCGCTAAGTTCGAACGCAACCTCGTCAGCCCGCCGGATAATCGAGAGGCACCGATCGCATGACCGCGACCACCACGCGCCCAACGCGACCACGCTTTTCGATCATCGTTCCGGCGCACAACGAACAAGAACGAATCGCGCTGACCCTGCAGTCATACGTCGGCGTATTCGCCGATTCGGAGATCATCGTCGTACTGAACGGCTGCACCGATAACACGCGCCAAGTCGTCGACGCGGCGATCGACGGTCACGAGCACGTTACGGTCATCGACATCCCGGACGCGGTCGGAAAAGGTGGTGCGGTGCGCGCCGGCTTTTTGATGGCGCGCTCCGAGGTGGTCGGCTACGTGGACGCAGACGGCTCGACCCCGGCCGGCGAGATGCGGCGGTTGTGCGAAGCGCTGGGATCGTTCGACGGCATCATCGGGTCGCGTTGGGTGCCGCACGCGGTTGTCGAGATCAAACAGCCGTTTCTGCGCAGGCTGGCCAGCCGTTCTTTCAACACGATCGTCCTGTCGTTATTCGGCTTGCGCTACTCGGATACGCAGTGCGGCGCGAAGGTTTTCCGGCGCGAAGCGTTGCGCAACGTAATGCGCGACGTCGAAACCGCCAATCTGGCCTTCGACGTCGACCTCTTGTACGCGATGAAGCGTTTAAAGATGCGCGTGCGCGAGGAACCCACGTACTGGATCGACATGCGCGGTTCGAAGGTGAAGTTGGTTTCGGCTTCGCTCAAGATGTTTGCGGCGGTCGTGCGCTTACGTCTGCGCCACTCGTTCTTGTCGATGGTCGTCCCGTTTTACGACCGGCTCTTTCCAACGAACCCGGTGCGGACGCGCGATCATCTGCGGATCCTCATCATCAACTGGCGGGACCCAAACCATCCACAGGCCGGCGGTGCCGAAACGTACTTGTTCGAGCAAGCGCGGCGTTGGAAACAGTGGGGCAATCACGTTCAATGGTTGAGCGGTGGATTTCCGGGCGGCGCTAAGCGCGACGTGGTCGACGGCGTTCCGGTTCGCCGCGTCGGAAGCGCGCACACGGTCTACATGGGCGTTCCGTTCGTTTACCTGCGCGAGTTTCGCAATAAGTTCGACGTCGTAATCGACTCGTCGAACGGTATCCCGTTCTTCTCGCCGCTGTTCTCGCTCAAACCAAAAATCTGTATCGTCTACCACGTGCACCGCGACGTCTTCAAGAAATATTTGCCGGGATGGATGGCCGCATTCTTCGCATGGTCGGAGTCGCGGCTCGTTCCGTTGGTATATCGCGGCGTCCACTTCGTTACGATATCGGACGACACGTTACGCGAGATGCGACAGTCGGGCGTCGACACGCGGACGACCGGCCTGGTGCGTTGCGGCGTCGACAAAGAATTGATTCCAGGCGAAAAATCGTCGACCCCAACCGTGCTGTATCTCGGACGGCTCAAGGCCTACAAACGCGTCGACCGGTTGATCGAAACCTTTGCAAAGGTTCGCGAGCGCGTTCCCACCGCGGTGCTCGAGATCGCCGGTACCGGCGATGCGCTCCCATCGCTGGAGGCACTGGTAAAACGGCTGAACCTGAACGGTTCGGTGCGTTTCCAGGGCTTCGTCGACGACGATCGCAAGCGCGAGCTCTTGCAACGCGCGTGGGTGACGGTAACGCTTTCGGAGATCGAAGGCTGGGGCATCACCGCGATCGAGGGCAACGCTTGTGGAACGCCCGCGATTGCGTACGACGTTTCGGGCCTGCGCGAAGCTATCGTACACGGCGAGAGCGGGTTGATCGTCCCCGAGGGCGGCGACGTTGCATCGACGATCGTTTCGGTGTTGCAAGACGACGCGTTGCGGGCGCGGCTAGAACGCGGCGCGTTGCGCCGAGCGCAGTTGTTCTCGTGGGATAAGACGGCCCGCGATATGTTTCTGGAGATCATGCGGGCGATCGTTGGCATCGACTTCCGTTCGGTCGACCTGGATGGAAGTTGGACGTACTTCAGTTCGCCGGCCGCGGCCGAAACTTCGAGCCTGGTCGATACGCGCTGCCTGCGATAAAGGCCGGCATTCGCCGGTCCGGTGCTTGCGTCGCCTTCGTGCTCGCATCGACGTCGCTCTTCGGTTGCGCTCGCTACCCCGAACGCATTCAGGCTCCCGCTCCGAAGGCGACGCTGGCGCCGTTCGTTCGCGTCTTTGCGCGGCATCCGTCGATCGCAAATTGGGAAGCGGTCCATCGTCATATGCGCTTAGGTGCCTTGGACGAGCGTAGCCAAACCGCGATCGTATACGGGCTGACGCGCGGCCACGACGTAGCCCCACGGCTGTTCGACGCGGCCGCGGTCGACCTGGCGACGTACGCATGGGGCGGTTCGATCGAAACCATCCGGCGAGAGAACTTGCGCGCGCGGCGCGAAGGATCGCTCGATGTCGCGTTGCGCACCGCGCATTTGGCCTGGCTGTTGTTGGCGCTACGCGCGGGGTACCTCGACGATCGTATCAACCTGTCGGAAATGGAGCTTCGCGATCCGTCGCGTTTCGTCGGCCGCTCGATGAATCTAACCGACGTGAATTTCACGGGGAGCCGGCTGACGAGCGCGGTTTGGCGCGATACCAATCTGACCAACGCAACCTTCAACGCCGTCGAAATCGATGGGCGGTTAGAGTGCGATGCGTGCATCTGGAACTACGGCGGCGCACCGCTACGGAAGAAGCTCTCGCGTGGACGCTGGGTTCCGTAACCAGGCGCGTTCGGCGCTCGACCGTTTGGGCTGGTGGCCGCTGGCGGTAGTGCTGCTGCTGGACGCCGCCGTCATGCCGTGGCTGGCCCATCCATTCGATGTAGCGGCGTTTCTCACGCACGCGGACCGAGTGTATTTCGCGCACGTGCGTCCCGCCACGTTGTGGCCATATGGCGGCGTCGCCCTGGCGGCGGTGTTGCTATCGCAACTGCCGGTAGCGGCGTTTCCGCAGTTGTGGGGCCTCGCGCCGCTACGGATCTCGCTGTTGAAACTACCGATGCTGATCGCCGACGCCGGCACGGCGCTGATCGTGCGGCGTTGTGCCGGGCGGACCGGCGGAAATCTCTGGGCGTTGCGCTATTTGCTCGACCCGGCAGTTTTCTTCGTCACGGTCGTGCACGGACAAACCGACGCGTTGGCGGGTGTCTTCGCGGTGGCCGGCATCGCGTTAACGATGTTCGGTAAGTTCGAGATCGCCGCCGTGCTTCTCGGCATCGGCACCGGCGCCAAGCTGTATCCCGGCGCATTTCTCCCGCTGTTGCTAGCGGTTGCATACCGCAATGGATCGCCCAAGCGCGCCGCGCTCTGCTTGGTCTATTTTGCGATATCCGCCGGCGCGTCGCTGTTGCCGGTGGTCGCAGGTCGAACGGCGGCGTTCGCGGCCACATTCGCAAACAATAGTTTCGGCGCCGAAAGCCAGCGCGTCGAGAGTGCATCGCCTTGGGGGCTGCTCAACGCGCTCTTTCGGTTCTCGCAGGCACCCTCCGAGCAACTCGCGGTCGTGCTCGTCCCGCTGGCGTTGGCCGCGGGCGAACTGCGCCATCGTCCCCAACCGGTCGATGTTGCGCGCGCGGCGATGTTGTCGGCGATCGCCATCGTGATGTTAAATCCGGGCGCGCATCCGCCGTTCTATCTGTGGATCGCTGGGCCGCTAGTGCTCTACTGCGCGGTCGCGCGCGACGGTCTCGTAAGCGCGATTGGGGCAGTGCTTTCGACCACCGCCGTCGCGATGCAATTTTGCCAGGAGGGCAGCGAAGAGTATCTGCTTCTCAACTTCGGCGTCGGCACCGTTCCCGGCGGGCTCCGTTGCGTCGCGCCCAACTCGACGCTGCTGGCGGTCGCCTCGGTGGCTGCGGCGCTCTTGGTGATTGCGGCGTACCGGCAACCGCTGCGCGATGCGGCGCGCGCTCGCGCCCCCCTGGGGTCCTTGATCCTCGCGGCGTGCGTCACGCTTTTTCTCGGGGTGGCGTTTACGGTGGCGGTAGTGCATGCCGCGCTACTCAACGGCGCGAAAGCCTTCGGCTTCCCGAACGAAATGAAACTGGTCAATACCTTTGCCATCGATCCGAAGGTCCGCCCGATCGACGGCGGCTGCGAGTTGACGTACGATGCCAGCGACCTGATAGTGTACGCCGAAAACCGGTTTGCCGCGCCGTACGGTTCGGCCGCGCTCGCGTATACGCTGTTCTCGCCCGAAACGATGGCGATCCGTGGAAGCGCCGTCGATCCGCGGCGGCTTCCCGAGCGTTTCGAAAGCTTCGAAGCCCGCACCGTCGAGCAACGCGACGTCCGCGTGACCCGGGAGTTCGACGTCTCGAGGCAGCTCCGGCCGTTCGACTACGTCGAGCGATTCATCGAGCGCCCCTGCGGGCTAATTGCAGGTAATCCACTTTTAATCTATCGGTTCGACGTTGCGGCCGCGGCGCGCGACGCCGCCAACCGTCCTTTCCGGCAGCGCTTCGGTTGGCCGGGGAACGCGCCGGAAGGGCGACGCCTAGGTCGCTCTGTACAATGACGAACGTGCCCCGTCACAAGAGCATAGCCCTCGTACCGTGCTACAACGAAGGCGAAAACCCGCGCACGCTCGTGTCGACGCTTTCCGGCGTCGACGGGCTAGATATCGTATTGATCGACGACGCGGGCGACGACGCGCACAGCCGCGCCGTGCTGCTGGACTTGGAGTCGAATCCGCGCGTTCGCGTGGTGCGCAAACCCGTCCGGCTTGGGAAAGTGTCCGGATTGCTTGCGGCACTGCGCTCGCTCGATGCCGACACGGTCGTGGCGGTCGATTGCGACGTCTCGACCACGCCGGCCGCCATCGAGGCGATGCTGCAGGAAGCGCGTCGATCCGACCTGGTGCTGGCCAACGCATTGCCGCTGCAGCTCAACCGCACGTTTTGGGAACGTGGCGCCGTTTTCAGCGCGATGCGCCACGCGCGCTTGCGCGATGAGCTGCTAGACCGCTATCCGGCGCTGTGTACCAATGGCCGTTTGCTGGGGATGAGCCGGCGTATGGTCGATGCGATCGTGCGCTCGAACGTTCCGCGGCACACCGAAGACGCGCATTTCATGTTCGTTTGTTTGAACGAAGGCTACGCATACGCGCTGCGATCCGACGCCGTCGTGCATTTTCGCGCGCCGCAAAACGTCGCGGACTATCTGAAGCAAACCGATCGCTACGCGCAGGGGCGCGAGTTGCTGGCGCAACGGTGGCCGGCGGACGAGTTGGCCCGGTATTACGATCTGCGCCTTTCGGACGCACTGCGCACGGCGCTGCAACAGGCCGTTCGCGATCCGCTGGGAGCGTTCGCGTTCGCTGCGCTGCTGGTGGCCAAGGCGTTGCGTCGCGGAAAGCCGATCGACCGCGGCGGTTGGCCGGTGGCGTCGACGACCAAGGTACTTCGGTGAACGTCGGTATCGTAACGACGTTTCCGGACGATGCCGGAACCGGTAAGAGCGGCGTCGCCGCATATGCCAAAACCATTTTGGATCCGCTGGCGCGTGACTCTCGCGACACCTTCGTAATTTTAGCCGACGCGACCGGCGGTGGGCGTTTGGGCCAAGAGGAACGCTACGCTCAGAACGTGACGATTCGCCGTTGCTGGCAGTTCGGTCACACCTCACCGTTGCAAATTCTCACGGAAGCGCTGCGCCACGACTTCGACGTTCTGCACCTGGAGTGGGAACCGTATCTGTACGGCGGTGTCATCGCCTCGCTGATCATGCCGTTCGTGCTGGCGATTCTTCGCGCGCGCGGGGCGCGCATCGTCATCACGGTGCATTCCGTCGTACCGTTATCGGTGGTTACGCGCGAGATGCTGCGTGAAAATGGGTTCGTGCTGCCATTTTCGGCGATCGGACGACTGGGCTTTCGAACGATCTATCGTCTTTTCGATTGGGCGTCCGATCGGATCATCGTGCTGGATCTTCAGCTCGCGACGGTGCTCGAGCGAGAATACGGGGTCCGGCGTTCGAAGTTGTTCGTTTGCCCGCTTCCACTGATGCACGAAACGCCGCGGCCCGACCCGCACGAAGCGCGCCTCCGCCGCGGCATGGGCGACGGAAAAGTACTGCTCTTTTTCGGTTACACATCGTACTACAAAGGGCTCGACGTGTTGCTCGATGCCGTCGATATCGTCCGCAAAACCATCCCCGATCTGGACCTCTACATTCTGGCTGGGCGTCACCCGCGGTTGCGAGGGGAGTCGCGGTACGAGGCGTTCTACGAACGATTGCGCGAACGCGCACGCACCTCGGGGGCGGTGTGGCACGACCGCTACGTTTCCGAAGAAGAGCTTGCCGAGTTCATGAGCGCCGCGGACGTGATCGTTCTGCCGTACACCGTAGCCTATGGCGCTAGCTCGCCGTTGCACGCGGCGTTTGCAGCACGCAAGCCGGTGCTCGTCTCGGACTATTTACGATTCGAAGGGGCGTTGGCGTGCCAGACGTTTTCGCCGGATGCGCGCAGTTGCGCCGCGGCGCTCATCGACTACTTTCACTATAACGCGCCGGCAATTACCGACCGCGTCGAGCAAATCGCGCGGATGCACGACCGCGCCTTGATCGCCAAAATGATTCAAGCCGTGCGCAGCGGCGAACCGTGCGTCGAGGCCGCGTACGTCCCGCCGTCGCCGCCGCTGGCTACGTCGAGCGTCGAACGCCGATGAACGCCGCGCCGCCCCGCCAGCGTTACCGGGTCTACGCATTCGGCGTTCCGGTTTGGAACGCGCTCTACCGGCGTCTGTGGCTGCTGGCTTGGCTGCCGGCGCTCGTCTTCTTTCCGTTGCTGAACTCGCGCGGGTTGTACGAGTTTGCGGATACCAACTTCCCGCTCAACCCGTTTTGGGTGGATTACATTTTGCCGTGGAGCGGTGCGGCGTCCGCAGGCGCGGATAACACGTTCGTCGGCGTACCGCGTTTGGTATATCACGTCGTTATCGACGCATTGATCGCGACGTTTCATAACCTGCAGTTCGGACAATGGCTATGGTTTTCGGCCGAAGGTGCGCTCGGAATAATTGGCGCGTTTCTGTTGGGCCGCCGGCTCGGAGCCGGACGCTACGCCGTGCCGCTTTCGATCTTCTACGCGCTCAATCTTTGGTCGTACGACCGCGTCGCGCAATCCTTGATCTTTCTCTCGTATCAGGCGTTGCCGCTCGCGGTGTTTCTGTTCGTGCGATACTTAGACCGGCCCAAGCTGGATCGTGCGTTGTATTTCGCGCTGTCGCTTCTGCTGGTTATTCCGGCGCCGCAGATGACCTACATCGCGCTCATCGTTTGTACCGGCATTGCGGTACGGCACGTCGTGCTCGGCGGTTGGCGCGCGATCGCCCCGCTGGCCGCCGTGACCGGCGCGGTACTGGCCGCAACCGCCTTTTACGTGTTCACGATGGTGGCCGATTGGCGGCTGAACTCGGGCGGCGATATCGCGTTGGTAAACCAGCGGTTCACCCTCGACGCGTTTTTATATTACGCTTCGCGCGTCGGCATCTGGAACACGGCCCGACTTTCCAGCTTTTTCTATTCGACCTTCGATCACCAAACCGTCGTGGTGAAGATTGCGTGCAGCCTGCTGCCGTTTCTATTGCTCGGGCTGGTGCTGTTGGCGCGGCGCCCGTCGTTGCGTTCGCGCTTTTACTGCGGATTGGCGCTGACGCTGCTTGGGGTATGGCTGGTCGATGGCATTTTGCTCGCGCCGGCGGCGTACGAATGGTTTCGCACGGCGGTTCCCGGCCTGCGCTCGTTTGTCGAGCCCGACTACTATTCGCCGCTGTTCATTTTGGGCGCATTCGTAATGCTCGCATCCTCGGTGCGCTTGGGAGCGCGCATCCTCCCGATGACGGCGGCGGCTATTTGGTTCGTCGCGTTGGCCGGCATCGTGCCGTTCTTGCCGATCGGCCGGCCCTTGGCCGGCATGCCGCAGACCGCTCAACCTCGCCAGTACGCGGAGTTCGCGCGCAGCCACGTGCTCGGCAATACGTTTTGGATGCCGGGCGACCGCGACGTTACGTACCGGTGGTCGCCGTACGTCATCAACGGCTTCACGTCGCTCAACTCACCATCGGATGCGATCGGCCCGACGATGCAAGAGTGGGTTTCGGGCGGCACCGACCGTTTACAGAGCCGCATGTCCGAAGCGCTCGAACTCGGCCAGGTGAACACCGTGCGCGCGCTCGCGCCGTTACTCGGCGTTGGGACGATCGCGATCGCGGCCGACTCGTTGGGGCCGAAGAAGCAGTGGCCCAACTACGAGGTCGAGGGTTCGCTCGCGACGTTGCAGCGGTTAGCATCGGACGGGTTCGTATCGTCGATCGTCGAGCAACGCGATGACGGCGTGCGATTGGTGGTTGGGACCACCCAGCCGCCGCCGCTGGATATCAGCATTTACGATGCACCGCTGGCGTTTCGCACCTTCGACGACTTTTTGTGGTGGCAGACGATCCATACGGGGGCGCCGTACCGGCCGGCGGCAGCGGATGCCAATTCGTCTTCGCGCGTGGGCGACATCGCGCTGCAAGTCGCGCCGCGTCCGCCTCTGCGAACGCTGCGATTGCCGGCGAGCGCGTTTTCGAGCATCGGCAACTGCCGCGGAAAGTCGACCGCGTTGCCGAGAAGCCGGCGCACGCTACTAAGCGTTACGACCGTCGATGGGTTGGCATGCGTTTCGATGGTCGTGCCGGGTTCGAAACGGTTTCGCGCCATAGAGTTTGCGTTTCGCGTACGCAACAAAGCCATCGTATATCCGTGGGTTTCTTTTGCCGACAAACATCAAACGCACTTCGTCGAAGCGGCGCATCCGATATCGGAGGTTCCGTTTTGGGCAAAGCGCCTCACGCTCGTGGGCATCGCTCCGCCACACCAGCGACTGGTTCTCGACGGGGTCGACATGCGATGGTTATCGGATGGCGCGCGCCTGCCGCCGGCGGCTTCGCCCTGCGTTCGGTCCGACGTGCATTCGTGGGAGGTCAACCCGCTGGTGTACGCCGTTGCGGGCAATCTTCGTGGAACGTGCAGCGTCGTATTTCGCCAGTCGTTCGCGCCGGTTTGGAAACTGTGGGTGCGCGGAACGGCCAACGTCGCCGGGCATTTTCAGGCCGACGGTTTTGCGAACGGTTGGGTGGTTCGCGGTAACGGGCCGGTGACGTTATACGCGGTGAACGTTCTGATCGTGCCGTACTGCATCGGGATGGCGATCACGCTGGTGTTTCTGGCGCTGACGGCGGCGGTCGCACTGCGCGCGCTCGTCCGGCGCTTCGACGCGGCCGGCTCGCGTCGCGCGACCTCGGCGGTGTAAGGTCTTTTCGAAACGGCCGCGCGCTTGGGCAGTGTGGGCCGTCCTCGCGGCGGCGTGCGTCGCTGCGGTTTGGCCGATATTGTGGTCGGCAAGCATCCCCGCGTTTCAACAAGATTGGACTTGGCCGCTATCGCGCGGTCTAGCGATCCATTGGTTCTCGACGTTCGCCGGCGTATGGGACGACCGGGGTTTAGGCGGCCCCAACACGTTGGCATGGCAAGCGTTCGTCGTAGCGTTGCAAGCCGGATGCGTGCTGCTACTCGGCCCGGCGTATGGGTTAGCGCTGTGGCTGATCGCAACGTTCGCCGTAGCTGCTGCCGGTTGCATCTCGATGCTCGCGGCGTTCGGCGTGCGTTCGTGGCAGGCGCGGTTAGCCGCGTCGCTGTTTTACGCGTTCGGTCCGGTAACGTTCACGCGCGAAGCTGCCGGACATCTCGCATATTTGGTTGGTTACGCGTTGCTGCCGTTCGCGATCGCGCTCGGACGCCGTTTAGTGTCGGAGCGCGGTACGGTACGCTGCGTTGCACTGGGGGTCGTCGCAGGCGTTGCCGCCAGCCAAGTGCAGTTTTACGCGATCGTGTGGATGGCCGTCATCGCGATGGTTCCGTTCGTACGCACGACGCGTGGCTGGGCGGCGCGGATCGCGATCGCGATCGGCGTATCGATCGCCGTGCAGTTGCAGTCGCTGCTGCCGTTGCTCGTCGGGGCCGTGCCGTCGATTTATCTTTCGCAACGATCGTTGCTAAGCTGGGAGCTCAATAACAGCTCGCCGGCTGCGGACGCCGCGGTCACGCTCGGATATTTCACACACTACTTCGAAACGCACGCGCTGCCGGGCACCGAGATCGTGTTGTACGTTCTGCTGATTTCCGGAACGCTGGGAACGATCGTCGTTGCGAAGCGCTTGGGGATCTACCCGTTGCTGTTGTGCGCGCTCGGGTTCTTGGTCGTATCAGGATTGTACGGACCGCTGGCCGGCCCGTTATCGACGGCGTTCGAGCGGTATGCGGCGTTTACGGCGCTGCGCGATCTGCATTATTTTGCCGCGCTGACGGCGGCGGGGATGGCGCTGGGGATCGGGCTCGTGGTCGACGCACGGCCGGCTTGGTTGGGGGCCCCGACTTTAGCCGCGGCGGCATGGGTCGTGGCTCCAAGCATCGGTGGCCAGGCCGTGGCCGGAATTATCGTACCGCGCGCGTTCGTATCCGACGCGTTGCTGGATATGCAAGCCGTTGCAACGCAAGGTCCCGGGCGATTGCTGTGGTTGCCGGCCGAAGAACCGCTCGGGCCGTCAAGTTCGACCAATCGCGGGCGCGATTTTGCCACCTACGGGCCGTCCGGGAATCCGACTATCAGCGACGACTATCAGAATCCGGAACTGGCATATGCGCTATCGCGGTGGCGTTCGGGCCACCCGGATTGGGCGGCGCTCGCCCGGATGGATGTGCGGTACGTCGCGTTTCGCTCATATCTGCAGTCGAACCGGCGCGAAAATTTCGGAACCGGCATGTCGATGGGATTCGCGGGGCTCAGCGACGCTGGACTGGGCGCATCGCTGGATCGCGATCCGCACCTGCACTTGCTATCGCGTACCTCGCTGTCCTCGGTCTACGCCCTCGACGGTGACGCGAACCGCGAGTTCTTCGCACGCGTGCAACCTGGGGCGATGCGGTTTTCCGAGCTGGGGACGGGCGAGATCGCCGTTTCGGGACCGCAGCAGCAACGTTTTGGCATCGACCCTTCGCCGGTAACGGCCGATCCGCGCGCCGATTGGGTGAACGGGGTCTTGGGTTGGCGGTACGAGCCCTGGATGGCGGACAGCATCTATCCGTTCGTCTGGACGATTTCGCACCAACCGCTCGCCGTGCGCGCGCCGGCGGGTGCCCGATGCCTGCTTGCAGCAGCCACCTCCGGCGCGCGATTGCAGCCGGGCGGAACAGCGATCGTGGGACCGTGGAAACGATACGCCGTTCCGGGATCGGTCACCGCGGTGCAGCCGGAATCGATTGGGGTCGACGCGGTCTCAATGGTGTCGTGCGATTCGCAACCGGCGATCGCGCCGCGGCTCTTTGCGGTCAGCAGCGGCTACGACCGCGGCTGGCGCGTCGTTCGAAACGGGCGTCTCGATCCGCCCGCGTTAGCCGATGGATGGATGATGGCGTGGCCGGTCGAGGACGCGGGCCTTCAGCGCATTTATCTTCCGGCGTTCGCGCAACTGCTGGGCTGCATTGCCGGCGTTGCGATCGTCGCGTTTTCGTTGGTCGCGGCGCGCCGCTACGACGCCGTAGCTTACGCTACAGCGCCCTAGGCTTACACTAAAGCGGGTTCTTGTTCTAACGAGACCCAGGCGCCGTCGCGCTCGAGCGACGTGCACGCTGCTTCGATGCTGCGCACCACGTCGTATCCCAAGTTCCCGCCGATTCGAATCGTCTCGCCGTGGACGAGCGCCGCGTAAACGTCTTCGGCCAACTTCGCCAGCGGCTCGCGATTGTCGATGATCGGAATGCGGACGTCGCCTAGGCGATAGCTGACCATTTGGGCCGGCAGCGTTTCGCTGGTCGGGTTGCGCAACACGCCCTTGTCGTAGATGCGCAGTTTTTCCGAGGGATCGACATCGTCCCACACCACCATGCGGGTGCTCGCCGATAACATCATGCGCCTTACTTTCACCGGCGACAACCAGCTCAGATGTACTTGGGCCATGCGGCCGCTGCCGTAACGCAGCGACAGAAATGCGACGTCCCATACCGGCGGATGGATATACGCCATCGCGTGGCACGCAACGGCTTCGGGCTGCTCGCCGAACACGTGATTGAGTATCGATATATCGTGCGGCGCGAGATCCCAGATCACGTTGGATTGCTGGAACAATCCGAGGTTCACGCGCGACGATTCGGCGTAGTAGATTTCGCCGAGGTCGCCTTCGAGAATTCCGGCACGAATGGCTTCGACCGCGCCGGCGTACAAGAACGTGTGGTCGGTAAATAGCTGAACGTTAGCAGCGGCCGCCGCTTCGAGCATTTCGCGCGCGTCCTTCGACGTTTCGGCCATCGGCTTCTCGACCAGCACGTGCTTACCGGCGGCGATCGCTTTGAGCGCCATGCTGTGATGCAGCGACGGCGGTGTCGCGATCGCCACCAGATCGACGGTCGGATCTTCGAGCACGTCTTCGAATCGCATCGTGGTGCGCGTATTCGGGTACAGTCGAGCCATCGGCACCAAGCGGCGTTCGTTGACGTCGGCGATCCATGCGACGTTCCACTTTGTGGACGCCGCAAAGTTGCGAACGAGGTTGGGTCCCCAGTAGCCGAGACCGGCAACGGCGACGTTAAGCGTCGAGGCCATCGTTCGCGGCGCTATGCTGGAACGGCCGGCGCTGCCGGGCGCGCTACCTTCGATAGCGAGTCGACGACGTACGCGATTTGCTCGCCGGTCAGCTCGGCAAACATCGGCAACGACAGGATGCGGCCGGCGCCGCGCTCCGTACGCGGATACGCACCGAGTGACAGTTGTAGATCCGCATACGCTTTTTGCAGATGGATCGGAATCGGGTAGTGGATGCCGTTTTGCACGCCGAGTTCTGAGAGTTGCTGCATCACCGACGGCCGGTCTTCGACCTGAACGACGTACAGATGATACACGTGTCCTTCATCCGTTAGCCGCTTCGGCACTTCGAAACCGGCGGCCGTCAGCAACCGATCGTATTCTTTCGCGTTTGCGAGACGTTTTGCGTTCCACGCGTCGATGTGACGCAGTTTCACCGAAAGCACCGCAGCTTGTATCGAATCGAGACGGCAGTTATCGCCCTTGATCTCGTGTTCGTATTTACGGCGCTGGCCGAAGTCGCGCAACAGGCGAACGCGGTCTGCGATCGCTTCGTCGTTGGTTACGATGGCGCCGCCATCGCCGTAACAGCCGAGATTTTTTCCGGGATAGAAGCTGAAGCACCCGATGTCGCCGATGCTACCCGCTCGCCGTCCTTCCCAACGCGCGCCGTGCGATTGAGCCGCGTCTTCGATGACGCGCAAGCCGTGGCGCTTCGCGATATCCACGATCGGCTGCATCGGCACGATCTGTCCGTATAAGTGCACCGGGATGATGGCCTTGGTACGGGGCGTGATCGCTGCCTCGATAGCGTTCGCATCGATCAGATAATAGTCGTCGTGGTCGACGAAGACCGGCGTAGCGCCCACCGCGGATACGGCGATCGCGGATGCGATGTATGTATTCGCCGGGAGAATCACCTCATCGCCGGGGCCCACACCAATCGCTTCGAGCGCGACTTTTAGCGCTGCGGTGCCGGACTCTACCCCGATGCAATACCGGGTCCCGTTATAGCGGGCAAACTCTTCTTCAAACCGGCCCACTTGCGGGCCCATGATGAAGCTGCACGCATCGAGCACTTCGTTCATCGCGGGTCCGACTTCGGACTTAATCGACGCGTACTGTGCTTTTAAATCGACGAAAGGCACGTTCATGATGGCGGAGACACTCCCGAATCTGCGGAATGAGCGTGTTAACATAAGGCGACCTCTGTCGCAGGCAAAATCTGGGGACCGAGGCGCACCGGTCCCTTCGGGACGCCGCGCCGGTATCCATGCGCCAACGCATGACTTTGCACGTCCGAAGTTCAATACCGTTCGCGCAAGACCCGGCGCCCCGAGCGCCGCTTTTTATGACGGAGGATAGCGTGGGGTCCCCAAAATCGGTACTGATCACGGGCGGAGCCGGCTTCGTCGGCTCGCACATCGTCGAAGACCTCGTGAAGGCCGGACATCGCGTGACGGTATTCGATAACTTCTCGAGCGGATTGGAAGAAAACTTACGCGAGGTTCGCGGGGACGTAGAGGTCGTTGAAGGCGACGTCGTCGATCGCGATGCAATCCTGCGCGCGGTTCGCGGCAAAGACATCGTTTCGCATCAAGCCGCGCAACTCGAAATTACGAAGTGCCTGGAAGATCCCGTCGGCGATCTGAATACGAATTTGATCGGAACGATCAACGTGCTCGAAGCAGCGCGACAAGCCGGGGTCGAACGTGTCGTGAACGCATCCTCGGCGTGCATCTACGGTCAAGCCGAAAATCCGCCGGTGGTTGAAGAAGGGCCGCACAATCCGAACTGGTCGTACGGCGCCAGCAAGCTTGCCGCAGAAAAATACGCGCAAGTATTTTCGCACGACTACGGCTTCCCAGTGTTTTCGCTGCGTTACGGCATCGTCTACGGTCCGCGCGAATGGTACGGCCGGGTGCTGACGATTTTCCTCAAACGCGCGCTAGCCGGAAAGGCGCCGGTGGTCTTTGGTGCCGGCGATCAACTGCGGGACTTCGTGTACGTGCAAGACGCCGTCGCGATTCATAAGGCGTGCATCGAAACCGATCGCACGGGCGCCGAGTCGTTTAACGTCGGCACGGGCGTGGCGACGTCGATCGCACAACTGGCGCAAACCGTTTGTGAAGTTACCGGCGTCGAGGGTCCGCCGCTGCGTGAAGAAGTTCGCCCGGGCGAGCGTTCCGAGTTGGTGGATGGCCGCATGCGCTTGCCGTCGGAACTCGACGTCATGCATCTTTCGCCGGTCAAAACCGAGCGCGCGTTCGGGCTGCGCCCGTCGACGCTTCTGCGCGAAGGCTTAGCACGTGAATGGGAGTGGCTACAGAGTAATCCCCACCGCTGGTCGGAGATGCACTACTAAGAGCGCCGGCTCTTTTTCCGAATCTCTTGTTGCGGCCTCGGTCACATAGTCGCTCTGCTATGCTTCCTCGGCCGCGCCTCAAGCTTCCGAAAAATAGCTCGGCGGTGGCGAGCTAAGAGCGAAAATGTAAGAACGATGAATTTAAATGAGGGGGTTTTAGAGTGCGGATTTTGATTTCGGCCGGCGGAACGGTTACGGCGCAGTCGCTGGTCAAGGCGCTGCGTGAGGATGGGCGAGCCACGTTCATTTCGATCGTCGACCTGGACGACTTGAACGCGACGAAGTTTTTCGTCGATGAGTTCGTGCAAGTTCCGCGTGCCGACGATCCAAAGTTCGTGGATGCGTGCTTGGATGTGGTGCGGCGTTTGCGGATCGAACTGTTCGTGCCGATCATCGTCGAGCGAGAGTTCTTACCGATCGATGCGCGCCGCGATGAATTCGCCGCGCTCGGATGCCACGTTACTGTTCCGCCGCGCGACGTCGTTACCAACGCCGGCGATAAGTTGGCGTTCGCACGGTTTCTGGATAGCGCCGGCATCGAAGGGCCTCGCACGGTCGAGTACGAGGACGGCCTCGTTCCGGAGCGTTTCCCGGTTTACCTGAAACCGAGACGTGGTTCGGGTTCGGTCGGCACGCAGCGAATCGTGAGCCTCGATTCATTGCACGAAGCCGCGCTTGGGCGGAGCGACTTGATCGTCCAAGATGAAGTCGAAGGAACCGAGTTTACGGTCGACTGTTTCGCCGCGGCGCCAGGACGTGTGGTGGCCGCGGTACCGCGCGAGCGCATCGCGATCAAAGCCGGCGTTTCGGTGAAGGGACGCACGTATCGTCACGACCGAATCGAAGCGATCGCGGCAGACATCGTCGAGAAGACCGGAATCACCGGGCCGGCCAACGTGCAAGGCATGCTGCGGGCCGACGGCAGCTTCTCGATCGTCGAGATGAATCCGAGATTCTCCGGAACGCTCGCGTTGACGACCGCGTCCGGGGTGAACTTCGCGACCCTGCTGCTCGACATGGTGAGCGGTAAGCCGGTCGAAGACATGCGCGGAAAACACCGCGCCGGCGTTACGATGATGCGATATTGGAGCGAAACGTTTGAAGACGTCGACGGCACCCGCCGGCTCGGTACGACGATGAGCGCTAGGGGCTAGCGCCGTCGATCGTTCGGAACTCGCCCGGCTCCATCGGCACGACCGCCTGGGAGTTCAGCGCCAGGCCACGTAGCAATCGTTCGAGCACCCCAAGCGTCCCGCGATGCGCTACGACCAAGATGCGCTGCGAACAATCTTCGCGCAGACGATCCGCCAACGGCCGGATGCGAATCGCAGCATCGGCGAAGCTCTCGCCGCTCGGCGGACGAAAATTAACCGGATCTTCACTTCGACGACGCAGAGCGTCGCCTTCGTGTTGCTCCAGCCACGCTTTGCTACGGCCGTCCCACGTTCCGAAGTTGACTTCAATCAATCTATCGTCGATTTGTGCTTCGATCGCGGGCGCGAGAATCGCGCACGTTTGACGACAGCGCAGCTTCGGGCTCGTCAGCGCAACATCGAACTCGATATCCCGCAGCGTGCGCGCGGCTTCCCGCACCTGCGCCGTTCCGGTCGCATTGAGCGGCGGATCGCTTGCCGAAAGGAACGCGCCTCCGGCGTTTGCATCCGTTTCGCCGTGGCGACATAATACGATCACGCAACGCGCATTAACGTCGTCGGGCAGGGATGCCTTTCGCGTCGGCAAACCTCAGCGATAGTGTTCCCGGCCTGGCTGACTCGTGCGTCCCGCTGGAACGTCGCAATCGCTATCTACGCAGTAGTTTCTGTCGCCGCGATTGCAGGCGTTCTTTTTTCGCATGGAACGCTCGGGCATCATTGGGATTGGCTCGTGCCGTCCGACCCAGCCGAACTTCGACGACTCGCGAACGGTCAGGCCTATGCGTGGCAAGACTACGATTTCGGTTCGTTCGTTACGTATCGCTACGCGACGATCTTCACGAGTTTGCTGTTCGGCGCCCCCGGCTTCCTCGGACTAACCGGAGCGTTCGTTAGCAAAGGCCTCGTACTGTGCAGCGTCTTCGTATCGGCGGTTGCGATGCGCTTCTTGCTGCTTACCTTGGCGAGCGATCGCGACGACCCGCGCGACGGGATCGCGGCGACGCTGTGCGGCCTACTGTACGCGTTGGCACCCTACGCCTACAACCAGATCATTTCGGGCGATCAGAGCGCGCTGATCTCGGATGCGGTCAGCCCACTCGCGATCGCGCTGGCGCTGCGCAGCGTTCGGTCCACCGGCCGGGAGTGGATCGCATACGCATTGGGATCCGCCCTGACGTTCGCGCTCATCTTGGCATCGGTTCAAGTCTTCGTGTTTGCAATGGCGATCGCGTGGATCGTGTGTTTGACCCTGGCACGGTCGTGGCGCACGCCACTGCGCCTGATCGCAACGACCGCTGCGACCATCGCGCTGTGTTCGTATTGGTTCGTTCCCGCCGCAGGGGCCGGCCGCACCGTGCAAGCCATCGCGCAGACGTCGCCGGTCGATACCGCGGTTGCCACGTTCATGCAGTTTTCCAACCCGTTGCTGACGCTGACGATGGTCGCGTTTCCGGGCGATTTTTATCAGCATGCGCTCGCGCACCTCGCCGCGTTGTTCTTTCTCGCATACGCGCTGTTGCTCGCGCTGGTGGTGGCCGCGTTGGTGCGTCGTCCGAGCGCGATCGGCATCGTTCTTTCGATCGTATTCGTACTGACCGCGTTCGTGCCGCTGGGGGGAAATCCGATCGTCGGGCCGCCAATCATCTTCGCGTTCAAAGCGCTGCTCCCGTACAGTCTGTTCTTGCGCACGCCGCAACACTTGATGTTCGTCGGGACGTTGGTCGTTCCGATCTTAGTATATCTTGCGGCGCGCGGTTTCGTGTGGCGCGTTCCGGCCCTGTGGGCCGCGGCCGGTGTGGCCGTCGTGCTGTGCTTCGGCCAAGGCTTTTTTCTGCATAGCAACTTTTTTGGATTGATCGGGCCGTTTTCCGAAAGCGCCGGCGAATCGGCGACGGTAGCGATCGCACAGGAACCGTTGTCGCACGATTTCCGGACGATGTACGTTCCGACGTCCCCGGGATATTACTATCATCCGGCTATTTTCGATTACTATTTCGAATCGTCGGACGAACCGCAGATACGTTTCTTGCCGGGTATAACGATGGGCGCCGGCGTCAAGTGGACGCCGTACGAACGCACGCAAGAACTGTTGCAAGCGCTCGACGAGCAGATTCCCGACGGCGGCACGCCGTCGCAGCAACGCATGTTGTTGAAGATGACGGCCGTGAAGAATCTGATCGTGCATTCGATCGGCGTTCCCAACGCCGGCTTACGCCTGTTGGAGGGCAATAAGCGCTCGTATTTGGATGCTGCGATGCAACGCAGCAAGGTCGCCACGCTGCTATCCTCGCTCGACGACCGTTCCGTCTGGCAGTTCGGTTCGGCCGTACCGCAGGCGTACTCACCCGATTGCGTGCTCTACGCGCCCAGCCTTGCCGGTGTGTACGAAGTGCTGGGGTTGGCCGATGCAACCGCAACGTGTGCGCGGCCGGCCGTGCTCGCGTCATCAGATCCGGCACAATGGTCGGAGACGGTGATTCCCGCGGGCGTTCTGCTGACGCGTCCCGGAACGATACCGTTGCGTTTGGAAGACAGCAATCTGCCGCTGGAAGGGTCGGCGGCAACCGGATGGCTCGGGAGCGTCCCGCCGCAAACGGCAGACGACGAATCGTTTCGCCTTCCGCATCCGCCGAAGGGTGGAACGGGCTTTGGGTTCCGCATCTATTCCAGCGGTCCGCGGCGCGTGTACGTTCAGATTTTCGCGCCCGACGAGGACAACTATTTCATCACGAACGTCGACGTGGGCGCTACGCCGCTGGATGCGGTTCTCGATTTCAACTTTTTCGGAACGTTCGGCAACCCGGTTTGGAAAGAGGCCAGCTCGATCCATTTTTCATCCGACAATCCGCGTGCGGATAGCGTCGCATCGTACGTCGGGGGCTTACACTGGACGTACCGGCGTGCGTACACCGGCACCCCGCCGTACTTCGCAGCGGCCGGTAATCGATTCGATGAGGCGTATTTTGGCCGGCAGCGTTCGCGTGTGTTGCTCGTGCCGTCCGCCCAGCAACGTCCGGCATCCGCGTGGTTCAGGATCCGCCAAGGCGGGTCGTACGAGATTTCGGCGTTGGTGCAAGATGTCGACCGGTCCGTGTCGCTGCGTCCGACGCTGGATGGCCGCACCGGTCTTTGCGCCGTTTCGCCTACGCATGCCGACGTCTCGCAGCGTCTCGTGCGGCTGATGCGCGTATCGCTCGCTCCCGGCCGTCACGTCATCGGGATACGATTCTGCGGAAAGCTCCCGGCCGGCCCGGCGCCGCAGGGGGTCGTGTCGCTGGTTATCGCGGCGGCTCGGTTACAAGCACCCGCGCAACGCGTCACTTCGTACACCGAGATCATGGACGAACAGCCCGGCGAGATGCGCGTGCGGACCAATGGTGCATACCTCGTCTGGACCGATTCGTTCGACGATCGATGGAAGGCGACGCAGGATGGCCGGCCGCTCGACCACGTTATCGCTAACGGTTACGCAAACGCGTGGCGCGTTGCGGTCTCGGGCGGCGGCGACGTCGTCATGACGTTCGAGCCGCAGCGGTCGCTCGATATCGGCATCGCGGTTTCGCTGGCGTTCCTGCTTTTGGCCATCGCCGGCATCATCGTAACCTCCGTGCCGTGGCGAGGACGCCGCGCGAAGATACCGGCGGCCGCCGTGGAACGTCCGGCCCAAGCATGAGGGACTACAAAACTTCGTTCACGATCGTTTCGTACAATCGCCGCGATCAAGTAAAGGGGCTCTTGCAGTCGGTATTGGCCGGGGACAAAGTTCCCGACGAGCTTATCGTCGTCGACAACGCCTCGAGCGACGATACCGTCGCGATGCTGGCCCGCGAGTTTCCACAGGTCCGGGTGATCGCCAATCGCGAGAACCTAATGGGCTCGATGGCCGTCAATCAAGGTATCGCTGCTGCGACCGGAGATTTCGTTTTTGCGAGCGCCGACGATAACGTCGTCGATACAGCTTGCGTCCGCGAGCTCTACGACGCGATGGTAGCGCATCCCGACGCCGCACTGATCGCCCCCGTGATGTATTTCTACGACGCGCCGGATCGCGTCTGGTTCGCGGGCTGCGACGTCGACATGACCACCGGCTTGACGCGATTTTTCACCGAAATCCCAAAAGAAAAGGTCGTCGAAACGACCTGCGCGCCGAACTGCTACATGGTGCGGCGCGACGTGCTCAAAGCGATTGGTGGCCAAGACGTCGCGACGTTTCCGTTTCATCACGAAGAAGCCGACTGGTCGTTCCGCGCCTCCGAGGCCGGATTTAAGAACTACGTCGCCCGCGACGCGCGAGAGTTTCACCGTACGCCGTTGCCCAAATATCGCTCGCCGATCGGCTCGGGCGACTTTTCAATCGACGATCCAAAACGGGCCTACTACCACGCCCGCTCGCGCGCCTTACTTGCCCGGCGTCACGCGCACGGGCTATCCAAGCTCGCGTTCTTTTCGGTGTTCTTTCCGCTGACGGTAGTAGCGTACGCGGCAATCTGTGCGGTCGAAAGCAAACAGCACGTTCGAACGTCGCTCGCGTTCTTGCGCGGCGCGTTCGATGGCTGCATGATGAAGTTGCCCGCGCCGCCACCGCCGCTGCTCAAGAGCGACGGTACGCCGGCCTAACGGGGTTTAAACGAAGCCCTAGTAGACGCGGACGTTACGCAAGCCGGCGGCTCGTAACGCCGCAACCGTCGCATCGACGTCGTCGGAACCGCTATAGAGCATCACGGCACGGCCGTCGTCCACAGCGTCGTTGAAGTTGCCAACCTCATCGTCGGGAATTCCGGAGTTGGCGAAGTAGCCGGGACCGCCCGTGCGCGTTGCGAATTGCGACGGTGACTGATCGCGACCCATCGGTACGCCGGTGCCGCCGCCGTCGCCCATGATCCCCATACCTTTGGTCATGTCGTCGGAGAAGCTGTTGACTTCTTCCTCGAGGACCACGTCGACGAATTGAAGGTCGTAATCCGGGTCGTCGTCGACGCCGGTCGCCTTGCGAACGACGGTCGCCTGACTCGGATCGACCTTCGCGCTCGTCAGCGCGCTCTCGATCGCCGCCCCATCGTTATCGGGGAAGATGCCTACAATCAAACGTTGTGCCACAAGTAATCCTCGCTTCCTTAACGCGTGAAGGTGGCGATCGCGTGACCGAGTCGTTCGATGCCGGTCCGAATCATCTCTTCCGTGGCGTTGGAGAAATTCAGTCGCATCCCGTCATGCACGTCGCGTCCGGGATAAAAACTGACGCCCGGCACGAACACGACTTTCTGTTGCGCCGATAGCTCGAGCAGATCCGCCGTGTCTACCCCGGGAAGCGTCACCCACAAGAACATGCCACCCTTCGGCGGGGTAAAGTGAAGGCGTTCCAGACCGAGCCCGCGCAGTGCGCTCGACATAACGTCGCGACGGCGCCCGTATGTGTGCGCGATGGTCGCGACGTGCCGATCGAAAGCCGCCGCATCGCTCACGTATTCGAAGAATACGTATTGCGCGAAGGTGCCGCTGTGAAGGTCGGCGCCTTGCTTCGCAAGCACGACTTTTTCGCGAATGTCGGGGTCGCGAATGATCAGCCACGCGACGCGCATTCCCGGCGCCATAATTTTGCTGCCGGTGCCGAGATATACGATCGGCGCTTCGCTATCGTACGACGCTAACGGCGGCATATCGTCGCCTTCAAAACGCAATTCGCCGTATGGATCGTCTTCGACGATCGGTAAGTCGAATCGCTCGCAAATGCGAACGATGCGTTCGCGGCGCTCGGCCGACAGCGTGCGTCCGGTGGGGTTTTGAAAGTTCGGTACGAGGTATACGAACTTCGGAAATGGATCGGCGCGGTCGAGCACGGCTTCGAGCGATTCCGGAATCGCACCGAACTCGTCGGTTTCGATCGTCAGATAACGCGCTTGATACGCGTCGAACGCTTGGATCGCGCCCAAGTACGATGGGTGTTCGAGGACGACGTGGTCGCCCGGATCGAGAAAAATCTTTCCGACCAGATCGAGCCCTTGCTGCGACCCGTTAACGATCAACGCTTCTTCGGCCGAAAACACGCGGCCGGAACGACGCGTCAAACGTTCGGCGGCCCATCCGCGCATTTCCGGAATGCCTTCGGTCACGCTATATTGCAGCGCGGCCGCGCCGCGAATATCCATTACGCGTTTGGCCGCGCCCGCGATGCTCTCGGTAGGAAACAGTTCGGGCGCCGGCAGCCCGCCGCCGAACGAAATAACGTCGGGCTGTTGCGTGACTTTCAGCATCTCCCGGATGGTAGATGCGCGTAGGTGCGCGGTCCGCTGTGCGAACCGCGCCGACCTGGACACGATGGTCATGGGCGCTCTTTATCCGACGGGCATGGGCGGTCCGCTAAGCGGCGGCTTCGGCACCCGGACGGGAGCGTTCTCCGCCGACGGATATCCGCTGAAGGCCAGGATGGAGGCACCCATCCCGATCAGCAAAACGAAGGCGCTCACCAGCACGCCGACGACCGGAATCAGCTCGGCGGCCGTGACCAGCACGAGGCCAGTGACCAAGGCCAGGAGCGGCGCCGGCGTAGCGTTCGGCTTGAGCTGTTCGCACAGCCGCCGCCCGACGAGCAGCGCCAGCGCGGCCTTTCCAAGGAAGATGGCCCCGATCACCGCGACGGCTTCCAGCGGCACCAGCGGGATGAGGATGATGGTACAGATCAACAGCACCGCGATCGGTAGCACCGCAACCCAGCCGAGCAGTCCCACCGCGCAACACAGCCCCGGATGGCGCTCGAGCCGGTCGAGCGCGATGCGCGAGCGCACCGGGAAGATCAAGAAAAACAACAGGACGAGCAGACCCGACGCGACGTGCCAGAGCAGACGAAAATTCGCTACGCCGGACACCCGCTCGGGGTCGGGGCTCCACGGTACGATCGCGCTGACGACATCGCCGCCGATGGTGTGCACTTGGCCGGTAACGATGGCGCCCGGTCGAGCGTACACGTTTCCGCCGATGACGTTAACGTTGCCGTCGACCACGCCTTCGATCGTAACGTCGCCGAAGAAGACGGTAAGATCTCCCTTGACGGTCTGGTCGGGGCCGACGGCTACCGATCCGACGTACGCGCCGCCGTGGTAGATGCCGGGCACGTCGGCTTTAGCCGCCCCCGCCGAACAAACGAACAGCACGGCGAGCAAGACGAACAGCGAAGTCGGCCGGCGCATCAACGGACCTCCGCCGTCGCTAGATGAACGGCCAGGCGGGGGGCCAGGCGGCGGTAGTACACCGCGATCAGCGCAAACAGCAGAACGTCGATGGTAACGACCAGCACCACCGCCGAGATCGCCCAGGGGGTGACGGACGACACCGAGTGGGCCGCCGGAGCGAGGGCCGCGGTCAACCGCTCGAAGCCGTGCAACGCGCCGCC
>DASXXU010000108.1:0-2469 GCA_036502885.1 Candidatus Tumulicola sp. | reverse complement strand
GTGGCGGTCGCGGGTTCGCCGGCGCCCGACTTTAGCGGTACGACGATCGACGGTAAGCCGTTTTCACTCAAGGCGCTGCGCGGCAAGGTCGTCTATCTCAATTTCTTCGCGAGTTGGTGCGGGCCGTGTAACGAAGAGGCGCCGTCCATCAACAAAGAATCGCAGGCGGAGAGCAAGGCCGGTCTGCAAGTCGTCGGCATCGATGTGCTCGAGTCGCCCGCTAAAGCGAAATTCTTTCAGAGCGAGCACGCGTTGACGTATCCGATCGTTGCAGACGACGGAACGCTACGCACCGAGTATTCGATCAATGGTTTGCCCGTACACGCATTCATCGATCGCAAGGGTGTGGTGAGCAAGATCGTGGTTGGTGAAATGTCGCCGTCGCAAATACAGAGCACGGTGGCACAACTCTTGCGATGAACGTGCGCGCCGGAAAGCTGCTCGCCACAGCGGCTTTGGCCGGCGTCGCCGCATGCGCGGGCGGCGGCGGACAGGGCGGTTCGTCGCTGCTTCCGGGTGGCCTTAACGGGCAAAACGCGTTCGGCCCGGTTCCGAGCGGAGCCACAGTCGTGCGCGTGCGTATGCCGGGATCCGCAACATTTCCGACCGCGAGCGCGATGCCGACGGTCGCACCGATCGCACAACCGCCGTTCGGCTCGACGCCCCCGCCGATCGCGCCGGTTCCCGGCGCTTCGACGGCTTCTGGGCCGAGCGCACAAAGTATGGCGATTTCGTTTAGCGGTCCGACCACAGTATCGCAGACCGTGTCGTTTGGGGCTGCGACAGCCAACTGCATCGCAACCGCAAACACCACGACGTGTCAAGCCTCGTTCGCCTTAGCACCCGGAGCCTACACCGCAACCGTCACGCTGTATTCGTCCGTGGTTCCGTCGCCCCAAGCGGCGCTCAACGCGCAGCAAACCATCGCCTTTACGGTGTCGTATGCCGGCTCGAATATCGTAAGCTTGGCGTACGGGGGAACGCCGGCGCAGGCGCAGCTCGTGCCCGCCGCATCCAACGCGGCGACGAACGCGCAGGGTGGTATCGATCTTTTTGGTGCCGGCAAACACGTGTTGCTCGCGCAACTCGTCGACGTCAATCAGAACGTCTTGCTGGAGCCATCGCAACCATCGTATTCGGTCGCGCAAACGAGCGGCGCCGCAGCGGTGAACGTTTTGCCGCAGGGCGGAACGTCGAACGCGTTCGTCGTGTCGCCGTCGGCTCCATATTCCGGTACGGCGACGTTGCGCGCGAGCGCGGCATTTACAACGCCCGCGAATCCGTGTTCGGCGCCGTCTGCATCCTGCAGCGGAACGACGTCGGTCGACGTTCGGCAGATCGTCGCGGTCGCAAACTCCGCCGCAAACACGGTGACGTTGTACGCTGCCGGATCGACCGCCTTATTGGCAACGATTCCCGGCATCAACAATCCGCAGGCGCTCGTCTTCGACGCGTCCGGCGACTTGTTCGTGGCCGGCACGCCCGGCATCGTCGCCGAATACGTTCCGCCGTACACCGGCAGCGCGACGACGATCGGAAGCGGAGTCAACCATCCGCAAGCGCTGGCGCTCGATTCGCGCGGTAATTTATTCGTCGCCAACGGAAACGGAAGCAACTCGGTCACCGTTTATTCGGCCCCATACGGCGGTTCGCCGACGGCGGCGATCGGAAACGGTATCAACGATCCGGTGAGCCTCGCGCTCGATTCTGCCAACGACGTATTCGTCGTCAATCAGGGCGTCGGAACCGTAACCGAGTACGCGCCGCCGTATCTCACGCCGGCGGTAACGCTATCGAACGGTTTGAACGGACCGAACTCCATCGCAATCGACGGCCGCGGCAATCTCTTCGTTTCGAACGTCAACGCAACGCCGAACTCGGTCGTTCAGTTCGTGCCGCCGTTCGCCGCTTCGAGCCAACCGGCAGTGACGATCACGAGCGGTGTCAACGAACAGGGTGCGATCGCGCTAACGCCGGCCGCGACGCTCTTCGTTCCCAATCAGGGCGCAAATACGGTTACGGCCTACGGTCCACCGTATTCCGGGGCGCCTACGACGATCACCGGCGGCCAAAATCAGCCGGTTGCGCTCGCCATCGACGCGCAAGGCAATCTGTACGTCGCGAACTATGGAAATAGCACGGTCACGCAATACCCGCCGCCCTATTCCGGAATGTCGTGGCTAACGCTGGCGAACGGCGTCGGTGCCCCGCAGGCGCTGGCGTTATCCCCGGCGACCAGCGCCTTTGCGGTTCCGTGACGCGCGCAGCCTAGGCCGCGCGGACGATCAACGCTCCATCGGAAACGTCCACGCCCGCCGTACTTCCGGGCGGCAGCGTGCCGCGTAAGATCGCCGTCGACAGCGGCGTCGAAACGTGTCGCGACACCGTTCGGCCAACATAGCGCGCACCCGATCCGGCCGCTAACGCCTCATCTGCCAAGAAACGCCGGGCGGTTTCGCTGAGGCGCAG
>DASXXU010000107.1:0-6269 GCA_036502885.1 Candidatus Tumulicola sp. | reverse complement strand
TACGCCTTCGAAGGCGCGACCCTGCTGCTCGAGGCGATACAAACCGGCGTCGAAATCGAGGAACTGTACGCGACGCAGGCCGCCTTGGACGCCGATGAGTCGATCGCCGCGCTGGGCAGCCGCCTGCCGGTCTACATCGTGACCGAACGGAGCTTCGCCAAGCTAAGCGACCTCGAATCGCCGTCAGGATTGTTGGCCGTCGCGCCGGAACGCCTGACCCAGCTATCCGACCTGCTCGATGGGGACGGAACGGTCGTCGTTCTGGCCGGCTTGAACGATCCGGGTAATGCCGGTACGTTGCTGCGTTCGGCCGAGGCGTTCGGCGCCAGAGGGGCGATTTTTGGCGGCTCGGGCGTGGACCCGTTTTCGCCCAAGGTCGTACGCGGGGCGATGGGGGCTTTCTTTCGCCTCGGCATCGCGGTCGCGGATCCCGAAGCCTTTGGGGCGGCAGCCGTGCCGGCCGGTTATCGAAGCGTCGGGTTGGAAGCACACGCAGCTCCCCTGCAAGGGACGCAGTGGGGACCCCGGATGGCACTCATCGTGGGGCACGAACGGCGCGGTTTGGGCGAGTGGAAGGGGGTTTGCTCCGAGCTGGCCGGGATTCCGATCGCGGCATCGGCCGAGAGCTTAAACGCTGCGGTGGCCGGGTCTATCGCCCTCTACGAGGCCGCTCGAAAAGGGCGAACGAGCCCTTTGTAAGAGGCTTGTCAATAGAGCGGTTACGCCGAAAAAAGTCAAGACTACCAGGGCCTCGGAGTGCGTGCTATACTCACGACATTCCTCGACCCGGCCGCCCGGAGCCGACGGCTGAAAAGGAGACCGAAGCGCTAATGACCGCTACTTTCTTCTGGAAACTCTTCGCCCAGACGGGTTCCATCGATGCGTACATGGCGTATCGCCAGATACCCCAGGTGACGGCATCCGGCTAACACCGGAGAAGTCAGCATCAGATTTGAAAACGCCCGGTAGAATGAATGCCGGGCGTTTTCAAATTGTCGAATTTCAGTCGAACGTAGACGGAGTATCGTGGAGTTTCTAGACGAAGCGCTGGCGGAAATAGACCGCAAGCTGCAAGAGCGCTTGGGCGCGGTCGAAGACCAGCAACACTTGGAAGAGCTGCGCGTCCAGTTCTTTGGGCGCAGCGGCGAGGTAACCGCCGTCCGCCGCCGCATCGGCGAACTTCCGCCGGCAGACCGGCGCGAAGCGGGACAGCGTATTAACGATGCGGCCACCGCCATGGAGCGCCGGTTCGAAGACGCGGCGTCTTCGCAACGGGATCGCGTGCTCGAACGGCAGTTGACCGACACCATAGACGTTACGTTTCCGGGGATCGCTCCGAACGAGGGAGCGATTTCGCCGTTGCGTCGCGTGGTCGACGATGTCTGCGCGTATTTCCGTTCGCACGGATTCGCGGTGGTCACCGGTCCGGAAGTCGAACCGGATTATTACAATTTCGATGCCCTCAACATTCCGCCCGATCACCCGGCACGCGAAGGGTTCGATTCGTTCTGGTTGAGCGATACGCTGCTGCTGCGCCCGCACACCTCGCCGGTGCAGATTCGCGTGATGCAACAACACCGTCCTCCGGTCGCCGTGATCGCTCCCGGGCGCTGCTTTCGTCGCGATGCGGTCGACGCACGGCATCTGTTTCAGTTCCATCAAATCGAAGGGTTGCTGGTTGCCGAAGGCGTGCACTTCGGACATTTGAAAGGCATGTTGCAAGCGATGTGTCGCGAGTTGTTCGGTGAGGCGCAAAACATCAGGTTCCGGCCGTCGTTCTTTCCGTTCACCGAACCAAGCGCCGAAGTCGATACGACGTGTCCGCGTTGTGGCGGCGGTGCAGCGCCGTGCGGCATGTGTGGCGGATCGGGTTGGATCGAGCTCGGAGGGTGCGGCATGGTGCATCCGTCGGTGTTGCGGTATGTCGAATACGATCCCGACGTGTACACCGGTTGGGCATTCGGTTTCGGCGTGGAACGCTTGGCACTGGCGCGCTATGAGATCGACGACGTTCGGCGCTTTATCGACGCCGATCCGGCCTTCGCGGCCGAACTGCGTTAAGGGGGCACGAACAAATGCGCGTTCCCATCGGATGGCTACGAGAATTCGTCGATCTTCCGGACGATGCCGATACGATCGCGGATCGTTTGGCGTCGCTTGGGTTTCCCGTCGCCGAGATCGAGCGACGGCCGCAAATTACCGGCGTCGTCATCGGCAAGGTTCTCGACATCGCAAAACATCCCAATGCCGATCGTTTACAAGTGGCACACATCGATGCGGGCGATGAAGAACCGCTGACCATTGCGACCGCCGCAACCAACGTCGAAGCCGGTCAAACGATCGCCGTCGCGCGCATCGGCGCAGTTCTTCCGGAGCTGACGATCGCGCCGCGTACGATGCGCGGCATCGCTTCGCAGGGAATGATGATTTCGGCCGAAGAGCTCGCGCTAACGGCCGAGTGGTTCGAAGACGGCATCATGCAGTTCGACGCGCAGACGCCCGCGGGCGCCGACGTCGTCGCATTATTCGGTCTCAACGATCCGGTGCTGGATGTAGAAATTACGACCAACCGCGTCGACGCCATGTCGGTGCTGGGCCTGGCGCGCGAACTGGCGGCGTCCTATCGTCAAACCTTGCGCTTACCCGAAATGCTCGAGGCGACCGCTACCGAGGCAAACCCGGATCCGGGCGTCGCGGTGGAGATCGGCACAGCCGGGTGTTCGCGATTCGTCGTGCAGCGATTCGACGGTCTGCGAGGCGGCGTCGCACCGGCATGGATGCGCGTTCGATTGGCGTTAGCCGGACAACGTCCGATCGATAACGTGGTCGACGTTTCGAACTACGTCATGCTCGAAACCGGACAGCCGTTGCATTTTTACGACGCCGCGCATTTAGCGGGCTCCACGCTGGTCGTACGCGACGCGCGCGAGAGCGAAACGCTCGTAACGCTCGATGGCGTCGAGCGCAAGCTGGCAGCCGGAACGATGGTCGTTGCCGACGACCGCCATGCACTCGGCGTCGCCGGCGTTATCGGCGGACGCGATTCCGAGGTCACGGCGGAAACGACCGCGATCGTTTTGGAGGCCGCGACGTTCGACGGTGCCCGCGTACGGCGCGCTGCGAAATCGCTCGGATTGCGTACCGAAGCCGCAGCTCGCCACGAAAAGACGCTCCCGCAACGACTCGCCGATTTCGGCGCGTCGCGCGCTGCCTGGTTGTTAACGCGTATGGGCGCGAGGGCTTCCTCCGTTAGAGCGTTTGGCCAAGGGTTGGAAGTGCCGGCACCGATCGTTTTACGCACCGCAAACGTCGCGCGTTTGCTGGGATTCGAGGTGCCCACCCCGCGTATCGCCAGCGAACTGCAATCGCTGGGCTGCGACGTTACGATCGAAGGCGACGACGTACTCGTGACGCCGGCGTGGTGGCGGCGCGATTTAGCGATCGCAGCCGATCTGGTCGAAGAGGTCGCGCGCATGGAAGGTTACGATCGCATCGAGGCGGCCGTACCCAGCGTGGCGCCACACGAGATTTCCAGCGAGCGTTTCGAGCGCGAACATCGCGTCGCGTATGCGCTCGCCTCGCTGGGATACGGTGAAATCGTTACGTACTCTCTGCGTCCCGCCGACGAGTTGATACGATTGCGAAAGTCCGGCATTCCGTTCGCAGGCGTACCCGTCGAGGTGCTCAACCCGCTTTCGGAAGATCAACGGTTCTTACGGACATCGCTCATCGGTGGTTTCGCAACATACTGCGCGCAGATCGACCGGCCGGTGCACGCGTTTGAAATCGGCGACACGTTTCGCGCGAGCGACGACGCGAGCGTCGAGGAAACCTCCGAAGCGATTTTTGGATTCGCCGTCGAGCCGTCCGACGAGCCGGCCTGGCGCGACACGAATTTTCTGCGTTTGAAAGGCGATTGTGAAGCGCTGCTCGCGCGGCTCACCGGCCGCACGACGGCGGTCGAACGGGCGCAGCTCGCCGGCCTGCATCCCGGAAAGACCGCCGCCGTCTCGGTCGATGGCGTGCGCGTGGCCACGATCGGTCGCGTCGATCCACGGCTTGCAGCGGCGCTCGGCGCGCGATTGCCGATGTATTTCGCAATCGTCTCGCTGGAAGCGCTACCGTCGTATGCGATTCGGCGCTATCGAGCCCCGTCCAAATTCCCGGGCACATCGCGCGATCTGGCGCTGACGCTCGATGCAACCATCGACGCTCGGGCCGTGGAACGGACGATCGCCGATGCGATCGGCGATCTTTGTACGTCGGTAACGGCGTTCGACGAATATCGCGGACCGCAGATACCGGCCGGAAAGAAGAGCTTAGCCGTTCGCGTCGACCTGCAGTTGCGCGATGCAACGATTACCGACGCGCAGGCCGAGGCTGCGGTCGTTCGCGCGCGCGACGCGTTATCGGCGCAGTTCGACGCTACGTTGCGCGAATGAACGGGATCGACTGGCCCGACATCCTCATAGGGCTGATTCTGGCCGGCGCGACGATCAAGGGCTTCTCCCGCGGCTTCGTCGCCGAACTTACCGGCATCGCGGCGCTGGTCGCCGGGTTCGTCGCGCCGTGGTGGTATAACGGGGCGGCCGACGCGCAGATCGCCTCGATCGGGAAAATCTCAAACGGCCAAGCGCACATCGTCGGTATGGTATTGACGGGCATTGCGGCATACGTGGTCGTGCTGGTCGTGGCGTCGATCTTGGGACGCATCGCAAAGTTGCCGATTATCGGTACGGGGAATGCGCTGGCCGGCGGCATCGTCGGTTTGATCAAAGGCGCCGTCGTGGTGTGGTTGCTACTGTTCGTGGCGCTGTGTTTTCCACTGACGCCTCAGGTGCGCCAACAGTTACGCGACGCGCGATTGACGGGGTATTTCACCGCGTTCGACGATACCGCATCGGACGCCGTCCGGCGATTCGCGCCGCCGTTCGCGCAGCCGGTCGTAGCGCCGTTGTTTCAACGGCACGAACTTTAGCGCTCCGAAAGAACGGCCCGGGCGGCACTTGCGCCGGAGCCGCGTTCTACCTTCACACCCTCGTCGGCCAGCGCGCTTTCGATCGCCTCGATCGCGTGTACGATATCGTCGTGGTCGACCTCGCCCATCGTTCCAAATCGAACGATCTTGCCGGCGAGTTCGCCTTGACCGCCAGATAATACGACGCCGTAGCGTTCGCGTAACCGTTCGAGCAACGCGGCCGGTTTGACGGTCGCGGGTGGGGTCGCGGCGACGACCGTGACCGAATGCGCGCCGGGTTTCGAAACCAACGTCCATCCCAACGATTCGAACGCGGCCCGAACCGCACGCGCATAGCGAGCGTGGCGCGCTAAGTTGGCCGCCAAACCGGTCGCGTGATAGCGTTGCAGCGCGACATCGAGCGCGTACACGATCGACACGGGCGGCGTCCACGGGGTTTGGCCCTCGTGTGCGAACTCGCGCGCTTTCGTAAGGTCGAAGTAGTAGCGCGGCGTGCGGCTTTCGATGGCGGCTTTGCGGGCGCGCTCGCTCATCGCGATCATCGCGAGGCCGGGCGGAACGGCTAACGCCTTTTGTGACGCGGTCGTCACGACGTCGTAGCCCCATTCGTCCATGCGAAATTCCGCCGCACCCAAACCGCTGACGGAATCGACCAACGTTAGCGCGCCGTGGCGTTGCAGAATCGGCGCCAACGCGGCCATATCGTTCTGCGCTCCGGTCGACGTTTCGTTATGCGTTAACAAGACGGCAGCGATCCGCCGCTCGCCGTCGGCACCCAATCGCGCCGCCAAGGTTTGCGGGTCGACCGCGGCGCCGACCGGCGTTTCGAGCGTTTCGACGTAGCAGCCATAGGTTTTCGCGATGTCGCCGAAACGCCGTCCGAAAACGCCGATCGGACACGACAATACGACGTCGCCGGGCGAGCAGCAATTGACGATCGCGGCTTCCATCGCGCCGGTTCCGGAAGAGCCCAAAATGTAGATGTCTTGGCCGGTCCCAAAAATTGGCTGAAGTGCGGACGCGACGCGATCGAGCAGTTCGTGGAATTTGCCGCCGCGATGATTGATCATCGGCTGCAGCATCGCCTCGAGAACCGGCCGCGCGACCGTAACGGGACCGGGTAACAACAGTAGCGGCTTCACGGCTTACTGTCCGGCTTGGGTGATGACTGCGCCGTCCGGCGTGAACGGACCGTCGATACGTTTCTCCAGGCGTCCGCCGGGAAGACGGTAGATGAATAGGGCGTTTTGCTGCATGTCCGCGGCGACGATCTTGGCCCTCTTTCCGGTGC
>DASXXU010000106.1:0-3139 GCA_036502885.1 Candidatus Tumulicola sp. | reverse complement strand
GACGGCGGCCGAGCACTGCGCCAAACGGCGGAAATGAATACGCATCGAACCTCCTAGAGGAAGTGCCAGGGGTTTGTGCGTTTTCAGCGGGGCTCAAACGAGTCCTCGACCCTACGGAAGCTACGGGCCAACGCTTGCTTGGGCTATAAAAAGATCGAGGCCACAATCGCGGCCTCGATATCGGGTTTTCGTAAGTTAGTGCATTGGACCGTTTCCTTTGCTGTCTTACACCAACGTTATACCACCGGGTGCGACGAATTAAAACTCCCGCGCGGGCGATGACGTTCGTTATCATTCGCCCACAGTAACGCCGGAATCGACCGCAGCCTCGCTCGCGGAGCAGGACTCGCTATTAGCAAAACGTACTGCGCGGCGTGCTCCTTTGCGCGCGCGCCGTCCGTATTTGGTCGGCCATAGTGACGGCCATGGCGAGCGCCGCCCTCGTGGGCGGCGGCATCGCCGCGCTGTCCAACGCAGGCTGGCTGGGTGGTTCGGCGACGGATACCCACGAGGAAGGCGTCGCGTGGTTCGCGGTCGCCGCCGCCGTGCTTCTCGCGGCGCTGGCCGCCTGCATCGTTTGCTCGCGCCGCCGCGACGAGTGGCGCGCTCGCGTAGCGCCGCTGGAACGCGTGGCCATAGGCGCCGTGACGTTGACGCTCGCCTGCGGTTTTATCGTTTTCAAAGAAGCGCTCGAAACCCACTGCGGGGGCGTAGCGCCGTTCGACGCCGGCTCGATCTTGGTGCAGCACGCGCCGGCCATATTGCTGGCGTACGGCTTGATCGCACCGCTCGTCGGCCTAATCGTGCGCGCATGTTTGTGTTTGGCGATCGTGGCGCGCGAGATCGCGATCGTCACGCTCGCACGTTTTCTTTCGATCGTTCGTCCGGCGCTGCCGCCGGCTGGTTTCGAGCGCGCCTGCGGCGCGCGCGTTACGCGTCGCGCGCTCGCGCTCTTGTTGGGATCGCTCTCGTTTCGAGCGCCGCCCGTGCTACCGATGCTTGGATCGTTTAGCACTGTGACCTAGGCGGCTCGTAGCCGCCGGAAAGGGCGGCTTATGCCACCAACCCTCGTACGTCTTCGACGCGCACTTGCGATCATTCCATTGCTACTGCTCGCTCTGCCGGTCGCGTCACCGGCGGCCGAGTCGACCACCGGCGCGATACTCGGGAGCGTCGCAACGGATAGCGGAAAACCGATTGCGGGCGCACACGTGCTGGCGCAATCGCCGTCCGGCCGGTATGCAGCGACGACCGATTCGTCGGGACGGTATTCGCTCTTGAATGTCTCCCCCGATACGTACACCGTGTCGAGCCAGGCTGCGGGATACTCGGCGGCGACGCGCGATGGCGTGACGGTGTTGCCAGGTCAAACGCAAGCCGTCGCCTTCACGATGCGCCAAGCGCTCAAGACGATTGCCAACGTCCGTTCGACGGCGCAGGCGTTCGCGCTCGGCTCGACCGCCGACACATTCACGGTTACCGGCGATGAGGCAAAGGCCACCTACCCGGTGCAAGGCGCGGCCGGCGTAGCGCAATATACGCAAGGCACCGTTCAAGGCGCCATCGCGATGGTTCCCGGCGTCGATCAAGACGCGTTCGCAAACGCGATCTTGCGCGGCACCAAAATTCAAGACGCCGTCTTCGATTACGACTCCGTACCGATTCCGCAAGGGCTGGTAGCCGAACCCGGCGGCGCGATCGACAGCGCGCAACTGTTCGCAACAGGCGTCGGATCGACCACCACCACGCTGGCCGGTTTCGAAGCCGAAGGTCAGAACGCGCTGGGCGGCGTCATCGACCAAATCCCCGCGGTCGGCACGTACCCCGGTTCGACGACGCTCGACGTGTGGGACGGCGCCGGCGCGCTCAATCAAGGCTATCAATTCGACTATCTCGGCGCGACACCGGATCTTAAATGGCGTTACGCTTTTTCGGCCGGCGGACAAAACGAGTACCTCGCGTACGGCGACGGCACCACGTTTTACCCGGCCGAAGGCGGTTACGGTTTAGCGTTACAGTCGCGCGGCGATTCCACCATTGCGGGCAACATTCACTACCAGTTAACGCCGAAGGACGATCTTTCGGTGCTCGGACTTTGGGGGAACGCTGCCTACGATTACTACATGACGCCCTTCAGCGGGCTCACGTGGGGCAAGTTCAACGGACAAGTGACGCAGTTTCCGTGCGGGGGTTGCGATCAGAACGCGCTTGCGAATTCGCCCGGGCGCGTGCTGGGCAACTACAACGTGCTCAAAGCCCAGTGGGTGCATTCGGGTTCGCACACCACGGCGCGCTTGCAGACCTACCTTTCGCAGTTCGGTTCCACCAGCGGCGGCGCGTGGTGGGATGACGATAGTTTTCCCGACGGCAGCATCTCGCTGCACGGCGTCCAAGGCGGAAAACTGTTCGGGTTTAGTTACGACGTCGACGATTACGCCGGCACGCGCAACCACATCAAGTGGGGCGCGCAATACACGACCGACACCAGCTTCCTCTACCAGCTCGTGCCGACGGCCGACGAGTTTATCCACTCGAACCCGTCGATCTTCACCGAGTTGCTGTATCTCGGCGATACGTATTCGATCGGCAGCCGGCTCGATGTGACGGGCACGCTGCGAACCGAATTCAACCACATCGTGCCCAGCGGCGGCTACATCTACGATGCGAACTTCATCGACCCGCATCTTGGATTCGCCTATCGCATCGGCAGCCAGTACGCGTTTCGCGCGACCTACGACCGCACCAGCGTGGCGCCGTTGCCGCTTGAAGCCGACCGCTACGACAGCGCCAACCCGGCGCCGTTCGTCGCGCTGGCGCCGGAAACGGGCAACGACTACACCTACTCCTTCGAAGGCGGCGGCAAGACGCAGTTCCGCGCTACGTACTACGCGTACCGCGAGGCAAACGTCATCGACGTTCTGCCGGTGAACTTTCGCGAAGCGATTAACGCCGGACAGAATCCGCTCGGCGTCGGCGTTCCCACCAACGCGGGCGAGTTGCGGGCACGCGGCTTCGAACTATGGGTCAAGCGAGCCGGGTTCACGCTCGATACGAACTACGTCAAAGCGTATTCGGGAAGCGCCGCGCAGTTCGCGCTGAACGATCTCAACGCCGCGGCGCAGGCGGCAGGGCATCTCTT
>DASXXU010000105.1:0-34296 GCA_036502885.1 Candidatus Tumulicola sp. | reverse complement strand
TATCGACGCCGAACGACACCGGGCACTGATCGGATGTGACGCCTTGCGTCGATCCGCTAAACAGCGCGAGGTAGTTGGGTTGGCTCGGATGCGTGATGGCGAAGCTCTGCGTCATGTTCGCCCACGCTTTGGAAAGGCTTGTGATATACGGTGCTTGCGAGCTGCCGATGACTTCATCGTACGATTCGTTTTCAAAAATGACGACTTGCACGTAGTTCGTGGTGTATCCGTGCGCCGCGTCGCCCGTGGTGGTACTCATTTCGCCGGCCGGGTTCGCCGCCGGATTCGCGGCCACACCGTTCGTGGCGTTGCAGGCGCCGAGGGCGATGAGCGCGATCCCGCTGAGGATGCGCGAGCCTTGCGCAAATATCCTCATTTGATTACCCCTTCGATATCTCCAACCGAGTTTGCGTTGTTGATCGGCTTGACGCCGAACACGTCTTCGATCGTTCGCAAAACGTTGTAATGATCGATCGTTTGGCTATACTGCCCGGGGTTCACGTTGCCCATCAGTATAGTCGGGATCTGGTTGCCCGGGCTGCCGTCGTTCTCATCGAACGTCAGAATCAGAACGCCTTGGTGCGCTTGGTCCCATGCGATGAGCTTCGGAAGATTCCGAGAAGCCCATGCATCGCCGACCGAGACGCCGCAATCGTGCATGTCGTTGCACATGTTGGGCGTGATCCAGACGAATCGGGCCGGCGGCCGCGAAAGTGCCTCGTGATAGACGACGCTGTCCTTGCGCGGGATTTTCGTGAAATCGGCCCACGGATTGTGCTTACGCTTGTAGAGCCAGCCACTGTCGAGCTTGTCGGGTGTTCCCTGGCAGCCTTCGAAGCCGTCCGACGGCATCGACTCGGCGTACCCGCGGAACGAGATGCCGGCGTCGAGCAACTCGCTGCCGAGGCTAACGCCGTAATAGGTTCTCGGGCACCAATCCGATGCGAGCCCCTCGGTCGAGCCGCTGAACAGGGCGACGTAGTTGGGTTCGCTGGGGTGCCGGACGGCGAAGCTTTGGGTCATGTTAGCCCATTGTTGTGAAAGACCGCTGATATACGGAGCCTTCGGGCTCCCGATGATCTGGTCGTAATCTTTGTTTTCGAACATTACGATCTGAACGTATTTCGTCGTATATGAGGCCGCCTTGCCGGCGGTGTGTATCATGGTTGCATTGGCTGCGGCCGTCGATGGCGTTGAAACGACTGCATTTGAATTCGTACACGCGGCGAGGCCGACGAGCGCGATCCCCCCGAGGATGCGCGTTCGTAGTGCGAATAGCATCACGTTCTCCCTTGTCGTAGTAGCCGTTTTGGAACGAAAACGAGCTTCTATCGGAGGCCTTCGCCACCTGTGGAATTCATATTAACGTGTACTTAAGAGCGTTAACGGAGCTTTGCAATACTGGCGGTTGACGCTCGGTGCGTTGTTTGCTATAGTTAACCCAATGGTTAATAATAAGGAGATCGACGATGCGTTCGCTGCGCTCGGCGACCCGACGCGCCGGCGAATCGTCGAGCGGCTCGCGCGGCGCGAGCAGACCATTGGCGAGTTGTCCAGTGGCTTCGCTATGTCGCCGCCGGCAATCTCGAAACACGTAAAAGTGCTCGAACGTTGTGGTTTGTTGCGCCGGCGCGTTGTCGGTCGCGAACACCACTGCCGTCTTGGGGTGCGCAAATTAACGATGCTCTCTACCTGGATCGCACGACAGGAACGATACTGGAACGGCGCGCTCGACCGGCTTGCCGCCGGCGTCGAACGCGAGCCCGATACCGACGATCGAAAGGATCAATAAGTGGCTGAAATTTCTACCGATGAGAAGACGCTGGTGATACGACGCAGCGTGAATGCTTCGCCCGAGCGAGTTTTCGACATGTGGACGCAACCGGAGCGAATCCGGCAATGGATGTGTCCGCCCGAGTGTGCGATCGAATCGCTCGAAGCCGACGTACGCGAAGGCGGTTCGTACCGCATGGGAATGCGTCAACCGAACGGCGAGGTGTGGAATGTACGCGGGAGTTATCGCGAGGTGCGCCGTCCCGAGCGCATCGTGTTCACATGGGCGTGGGAAGAAGACGATCCGAAGGACCAAATAGAGACGGTGATTTCCGTGGAGCTCACGCCCGCCGGAAATGCGACGGATCTCGTCTTTACACAAACGGGATTTGCAACGGTCGAATCGCGCGACGGGCACGAGGAAGGCTGGAACGGCGCTATCGATCGCCTTATACCGGCGTTGCAAGCGCCTGGATAGGCGCTAACCGGGGTTCGGCGCATACCGGCGCGAACCGGTGGTGCCGATGAATCCAGGCGAGTTCGAATTGCAGTGCGATGTCGCGATCGTCGGTGCGGGCGCTGCAGGTCTAGCGGCCGCCGAAACGCTTGCTCTGGCTGGAAAAACGTGCGTCGTGCTGGAGGCAAGAGATCGCGTCGGCGGCCGGGCGCATACCCGGACCGGCCCATCCGGCGGAGCCGCCGAACTCGGCCCGGAGTTCGTGCACGGGCGGTCGACCGAGTTGCGCGCGCTGCTGGCGCGCTTCGGCGTCAAGGTAATCGATGTAACCGGAAGCCGCATCGCGCGGCGCAACGGAAAGGCAACCGATGGCGACGCGGCCTTCGACCGGGCGCAGCGGCTGATTACGAGCATCGATGCTACCGCCCCCGACGAAAGCGTGGAAGCGTTCTTGCAACGGTCGACGGTCGACCGGCAAACCGCCGACGCGGTGCGCGGGCTAGTCGGTGGTTTCGATGCGGCAGATCCGATCATCGCGGGCGTTCGGTCGATCGCGCGCGAGTGGCGCGGCGAAGAGAGCTTGCAAATCGTTTCGTCCCGGCCGGCCGACGGCTACGAGCCATTTTTCACACGGTTCGCGCGCTCGCTCGATCCAAAACGCGTCCAACTGTTGTTGCAGAGCGTGGTCGATGTCATCGAGTGGTCGGCGCGCGGTCCGGGGGTGCGCGTTCACGCGCGTCGCTACGGCCGTCCGTTAACCGTGCGAGCCGAAACGGCCATCGTCACGGTGCCGGCCGGCGTCTTGGCTCAGCGTGCGCCCACCAAAGGAGCGTTGACATTCGCTCCCGGTTTGCCCGTATGGTTCGCCGAAGCGCTGGATGCGATCGCCGTCGGACACGTCGTAAAAGTTGTGTTGCGATACGCACGTCCGTGCTGGGAGAGTACGCCCGAAAGCGATTCCGGCGTCGCGTTTTTCTCGAACGACGCTACGTCGTTTCCATCGATCTGGACGCTGGCTCCGTCGCGCGATCCGCTGTTAACGATGTGGGCGGGCGGCCCGGCCACCAACCGGTTCGCGAACTCTTCGCGAGAAGAAATTCTCTCGGCTGCGGTCGACGACGCGCGTCGAACGTTCGGCGATGCCGGCGGCGAACCGCTGGGCGCACACTATCACGATTGGGCATCCGATCCGTACGCGTACGGCGCATACAGCTACCTCAAGGTTGGCGCAGGCGATGCACGCGAACGCCTGGCGGCGCCTATTTCCCCAAGCCTATGCTTTGCGGGCGAAGCCGCTGCAACGATCGAGGCCGCGGGTACCGTTGGCGGTGCGTTCTCATCCGGCGTGCGCGCCGCACGCACCGCGCTCGGCCTATAAACCGTCGGATCGCGAGCGCTTAGAGCTCGCCGTGTCCGTCGTCGACAACGTGCCCGTGATGCGCGATAACCTCTCGTGCGAACTCATCGCTGCGGGCGTCGCTGGTCAGCACGGCGTGTACTTCGAACGGGTGCTCGCGTCCGGAGAAGAAGTCGCGCATGCGGTCGTCGTAGTTTTCGCCGCTTTGATTTTTAAGCGTTACTTTGGCGTCGAAACCGTCGTTGCGCAAAACGATCGCGGCCGCTTCGGCATCCGGTTCGTGTTCGAAAACTGCTGTCAACATGAACGTTCTGTACCCAAAGTTCGGATAACCCAGCAAGCGTAAGGCGTTTCGCCCGAGCGCATGAGGGGTATCGTAGGACTAACATTGCTCGGACGGAGGTTCCTTTCATGGCCGGTCTTTTATGGACAATCATCGTCGTGCTCTTCGTGCTCTGGCTCATTGGCTTCGCGGTGCACATCGGTGGCGGACTAATTCATCTGCTTCTGGTCATCGCACTGATCCTGATCGTTGTAAACCTATTGACCGGACGCGGAGCGCGCCTGTAAGAGCGGCGATTGAGAAAAACGGCGCGGGACAGCATCGTCCCGCGCCGTTTTTGCTTATGAGGCCTTCTTTTTGGGAACCTTTGAGCCTTCGCGCCGCGCCTCGCTCAACCCGATAGCGATGGCCTGTTTGCGGCTCGTTACTTTCTTGCTGGAGCTGCCCGAACGTAACTTCCCATGCTTCATCTCGTCCATCGCGCGCTCGACCTTCTTACCCGACTTCCGCGAGTATTTCCGCGTCGTCTTCTTGCGAGCGGTCTTCTTCGCGCCGCTGGCCTTCTTGCGGCCGGTAGACTTCTTGCGCGTCGTTGCTTTCTTACGCGGGGATGCTTTCCGTGTGGTGGTGGCTTTGCGTGGCATCGTCCCTCCATTAGTGGCTGATGGGCGTGTGCCAGGTCGTACCCGCGAAGCAAGCCGGCCATTCGGTGTCGCGCTTTGAACGCGTATAAGCGCGGCGTCGTTTGGCTCCGGCGGGATCTTCGACTCGCCGATAACGTTGCGTTGCACGGAGCCGAGCGGGCATGCGATGAGGTCTGTTTAGCCTTTGTCGTCGACCCCGAGCTACTACGCGGCCGGCGTATGGGCGCGCCCTTAGTGCAATGTTTCTTCTCGGCGCTCGCGGCGTTGCGCGCCGGCTTGCGCGAATGCGGAAGCGACTTGGCCGTGCTCGAGAACGAGAACCCGGGCGAGGCGATCGCGTCCTTGGTAAAACGTCTGGATGCGGGCGCGGTGTTTTACAACGTCGATTACGAACCGCATGCCATCATTCGCGACGCCAACGCAGAACGGCTTTTGCGGCATGCCGGTATCGACGTGCACGCATCGATCGACCACGTGTACTTCGGTGCCGACGAAATACTGCAACACGACGGATCGCCCTATCGCATCTTCACGGCGTACCGGCGGCAATGGATGGAACGCTACGGGGCAGAGCCGCGGCCGCCGTTGCGGTCGTCGAACAAGAAGTTCCTGAGCCGCCGCGCGATCGGCACGACCGAATCGAACCCCGAGGCGTCGGCCTTCGGTTTCGAAACGTCTGCCAACTTTCCCGAAGCATCCGAAGTGCTGGCGCACGAACGATTGCAAACGTTTGCGCGTTCGAGGATCGGCGAGTACGACCGAATACGCGACGTTCCGGCGACGAACGGCACGTCGCAACTCTCACCGCAGCTACGCGCCGGGACGATCGGGATTCGCGCGTGCGTGGCGGCGGCTGAGAATGCATCGAAAGCGGCCGGCGCGCGTGCGGGCGCGCAGGCGTGGCTCTCGGAACTCGTTTGGCGCGATTTCTATCAGATGATCCTGAAGCACTTTTCGAAGGTCGCCGACGGGCCGTTCTTGGAACGCGGCGAGCACGTCCGATGGCGCCGCGCGGACGGCGAGTTCGACGCATGGAGCGAAGGGCGCACCGGCTATCCGATCGTCGACGCTGCCATGCATCAGCTCAACACGTATGGATGGATGCACAACCGCTTGCGCATGCTCGTTGCCTCGTTCCTTGCCAAGGATCTGTTGATCGATTGGCGGCGAGGCGAGCGCTACTTCGAGCATCGCTTGGCCGACGCCGACCTGGCGGCAAATAACGGCGGCTGGCAATGGTCGGCATCCACCGGAACCGATGCGGTTCCATATTTTCGATTGTTCAATCCGGTGTTGCAGGCGAAGAAGTTCGATCCCGACGGTGCCTTCGTGCGGTCGATGTTGCCGCAACTGGAACGCGTTCCGAATCGTTACGTGCACGAGCCGTGGACGATGCCGCCGATCATTGCCGCGGACGCCGGCGTGACGATCGGAAAAGACTACCCCGAGCCGATCGTCGACCACGCGATGGCGCGCAAGCGCGCGCTGGATGCGTATTCCGTTTTTAAAAGGTGATCGTGCAGTCGGGAAGCGCTTGCGCTGCGAGCGCACGCAGATCCGTTTGCGGGCGCGCTCCGAAGTGACCGATGATCTCGGACGCGGCCACGCTTCCGATCCGGCCGCAATCGTACAGCGACGCGTCGCGCGTCATGCCGAATAAAAACCCGGCAGCGTACGAATCGCCCGCGCCGGTGGAATCGACGATGGCGTCGACCGGCGCTGCCGGAACCGCAATCGTTTCCGATCCGGCGACGATCGCCGAGCCATCGGCCCCCAACGTGATTGCGGCGATGCCCACGATCGCGCGAATGCGTTCCAACGCGTAGTCGAAGTCCTCGGTCTTGAAGAGCGCGAGCAGCTCGATGTGGTTGGCGAACAAGATGTCGACGTGGCGTTCGATCAGGTCGAGAAACGCGGCTCGGTGCCGCTGCACGCAAAACGGATCCGATAACGTCAATGCGACGGTCCGCCGCGCGACATGCGCCGCCTCGGATGCGGCGTGAAACGCCTGTTGCGCCGACGGTGCGTCGTAGAGGTATCCTTCCAGATAGACGATTCGCGCGGACCGCACGAGTTCGGCATCGACGTCTTCGGGCGCCAATGTGCCGCTCGCGCCGAGAAACGTATTCATCGTTCGCTGTGAATCGGGCGTCACGAGGATGAGGCAGCGCGCCGTCGCCGCACCGCTGGTTGCCGGTGCCGTGCGAAACACCGTACCGTTGGTTCCGATATCGTGGCGGAACGCGGCGCCTAGTTCGTCGTCGCGAATCTTTCCGATAAATCCGGTGCGGCCGCCCAATCCGGCGATGCCGGCGATCGTGTTGGCCGCCGAGCCACCCGAGGCAGTGACCGTCGAGCCCATCGCTGCGTAAATCGTCGAGGCGCGGTCCTCGTCGACCAAAGTCATCGTGCCCTTGGTCATCCCGTGATGCGTGAGAAACGCGTCGTTTGCGGGCGCCATCACGTCGACGATGGCGTTCCCGATTCCTACGACGTCTATATCGAGCGGCGGCATGCGCGCTTGTTCGATAACGAGCGTGTAGGAACTGCCGGTGCGGAACTTCAAGCACGTTCGCATGTCCGAATCGCACGGATCCGAAGCCGGGTGGCAGCACGTTCACCCACGGATTCCGGATACGCCGCAGCGGCGTCGTTTGGAGCGCCAGCGTGGAATTCGAGAAATCGTGTTCGGCGCGCAAGACGGCATTCTAACCACGCTCGGCATCATCACGGGGGTCGGCGCTGCCGACGGACAGCGCTTTACCATCATCATTAGCGGGATGCTGGCGTTGTTCGCGGGCGCTCTCTCGATGGGTGTGGGTGAGTACCTCGGGCGTAAATCCGAACGCGAGGTGGTCACGGCAGCGATCGAGTTAGAGAAAACCGAGATGGCCGACGATCCGCAGGCCGAGTTCGCCGAACAGGTCGCGTACTATAAGCTCAAAGGGTTCACGTCCGAAGAGGCCGTGACGATCGTCCGCCGTCTCACGCAAAATCCAGAGATCTATCTGTACGAAATGGTACGCGATGAGTTCGGCATCGATCCTCGCGTCGCCGAAGATACCGGATCGCGTGCGGCCGTGTTCATGGGGATCTCCTATGCGCTCGGCTCGTTCGTTCCGATCCTCGCATTTTTGCTCCCCGTTCCGGCCCACTGGTCGATCCCGACCGCTTTGGTTTTGGCGGTGCTCGCGCTATTTGCGGTCGGTTACTACGCCGGTACGCTGGCGGCGAAGAGCCCGCTGCTTAAGGGACTCGAACTGGTCGCATACGGCTGCGCGATCTTTTTGCTGTCGTATTTGGCCGGCCGATTCGTTCCGCCGCTGTTCGGACATGCGCCGGTGTCGGTCGGATGAACGCGGTCACGCATGCGCTGTTCGCCGGGTTCGCGCAAGCGTTCGGCTTTTTTTGGGACAGCCTGTTCGGATTGATCTTCGGGTTTCTGATTTCGGCCGCCGCCCAAACCGCGTTGACGCCGGCCGCGATGCAACGGCTGCTCGGCCCCAACCTGCGCGGCATTCTGTCGGGCCTGGGATTGGGCATCATCGCCTCTGCGTGCTCGTACGGAGCTGCCGCCGCAGTGCGCGGTTTTTATCGCTCCGGTGCCGACGTGCGATCGATCTTCGCGTTCCTGATCTCGTCGACCAACATGAACGTCGCGATCGTCATCCTGTTCTGGTCGTTGCTGGGCTGGAAGTTTGCGTTTGCCGAGTTTTTCGGCGGCATCATCATCGTCGCGATCGTCACGGCGGCCTTTTCGATATTCTTCAGTACCGAGCGGCTGGAACGGCTTCACGCGGGGTTTATCGACGCGAATCCGGCCGAGTCCGCCGGCCACCACGACCATTGTCACGACCACGGTGATGAAGATGAGGCTCCGGTCACGGGGCTGCAATCGTTGCGTCGCGTGGCGACGTGGGGTGCGATCGGCGCGACCGCGTGGGGTGACGTGAAGATGCTTCGGACCGAGCTGTTGATCGGCTATCTCGTCGCCGGATTCGCAGCGGCGCTGATCCCGCCGGGATGGCTGGCCTCGGCGCTGCACGCCGTCGGCAGCGTTCCGTTCTTAGGCTACGTGCTGCTGTTGATCACCGGTCTGTTGATCGCGGTCGTTACCTTCGTGTGCTCGATGGGCAACGTCCCGATCGCGCGCTACTTGATGAGCGCCGGAATTCCGTTGGGCGCGAACACGACGTTTATCTACGGCGATTTGCTAATTCCGCCGTTGATCGCAATCTATCGTAAATCGTTTCCGCCACAAATCGCCTGGACGTTCGTCGCGGCCTTTACGGTCGCGGCCTTGATTGCCGGCGCGATCATGGATGCATTGATCGGTAACGTTTTCGGAAACCCGTCGATGGGCTCGATGCAAACCGGAGACCGGTTTACGATGGTCGCGAACGTCGTTGGGATCGTCGCGGTTATCGCCGTCGCGCTGGCGGTGCGCCGCGCGAACGGCGCAACCCAAAACGCCTAGCGTCGACCGCCTCGAATCATCACGCGCGCCGCGTTCCAGCCCGACGCGCCCATCACACCGCCGCCTGGGTGCGTCGCCGCGCCGCACATGTACAAGCCCTTAACCGGGGTCTTGTAGCCGGCAAACCCGGGTACCGGACGGAAGGCGAACAGCTGGTGCAAGGGCATCGCACCCTGAAAAATGCTTCCGCCCGTCAGGCTGAAGGTCGACTCGAGATCGACCGGCGTGAGGATTTGCCGTGCGATGACGGAGCTGGTAAAACCGGGTGCATACTTTTCGACGACGGCAAAACAGCGATCGGCGTACTCGTCCCGCTTCGCATCGGTCCACGGTCCATCGGCGAGTTCGTAGGGCGCGTATTGCGTGAACATCGACATCGCGTGTTTGCCGGGTGGCGCGATGGTCGGATCGAGCGACGACGGCATCGTGCACTCGACGATCGGCTCGGCCGACATCCTTCCAAACTTTGCATCGTCGTAGGCGCGTTCTATGAAATCTTGATCCGGGCACAGATGCACCGTGCCGCGATGTTGCGGTCCGGCTTCGTGTCCGGGCAACGCGGTGAAACTGGGAAGGCGATCGAGTGCCACGTTGATCTTACACGACGCGCTGCTGTACGAAATGCGGCCGATCGCGTCGTTAAATTCCGGGGGCAGCTCGGCCGGATCGAGCAGTTGTTGAAATGTAAGATGGCAGTCGACGCCGGAGGCGACCGCGCTGGCGGAAAATTCGTCGCCGTTACGCATCGCGACGCCGGTCACCCGGCCGTCTTTCGTAAGGATCTTAGCGACCTCGGCTTCGGTTCGAATGTCGACGCCGAGATCGGCCGCAGCCCTTGCGAGTGCCTGCGTGAGACCGCCCATGCCGCCTTTTACATAACTCCAGACCCCGCGCTTGCCGTTCGTTTCGCCCATAACGTGGTGAAACAGCACGTACGCGGTGCCGGGCATCGACGGCGCCATAAACGCGCCGATGATTGCGTCGGTCGCAATCGTTGCCTTGAGTTGTTCGGATTCGAACCAACGGTCTAAAATGGGACGCGCGGCGCCGGTCAAGACTTCGATGGCTTCACCCATCCCCGGGCCGAGCTTTTGCAGCGCCCGGCCCATCTTGCCCATTTCGAATAGCGCTCCGACCGATGGGCGCAACAGGTTGGGCGGGACTTGCGTGAGCGTCGGCTCCACGACCGATGCGACGCGCTCGAGCATCGCTTCGTATTGCGGATAGCGCTCCGCGTCGCGCGCGCTAAACTTCGAAATCTCTTCGACGTCGCGGTGCGATCCGGTACCGAGTAGGAGATAACGCCCGTCTTCGAACGGGGAAAACGAGGCCGGGTTGCGCTCGATCGGCTCGAAGCCGTAGTCGCGCAAGCGCAGCGTTTCGATGATCTCCGGGCGGAACAGGCTGTTGACGTAGGCTGCCGTGGAAACTTTGTAGCCGGGCCAGATTTCTTCGGAAACGCAAGCTCCGCCGACGAGGTAACGCCGTTCGAGAACCAACACTTTCCAGTTCGCGCGGGCAAGGTAACAGGCGGTGACGAGGCCGTTGTGGCCGCCACCGATCACGATCGCATCGTAGCGTTGGCTCAAATTTGCACTTTCACACTGAAGTAGGCGCTGAATGGCTGGTTGACCGAGTTGGTGAGGTCGTTGTAGACGCCGAACGACGGCTCGTACGGATAGCGAAGAAATGTTTGGACGTTCGCGCCCGGATCGTATGCGTTTCCTACCGGCGGCGTGCTCGGGCCGCCGACCAGGTTGCCGTACGAACAGACGTTGGTTCCTTTGAAGTAGGTGAAGCCGGTGGTCTGGCCGCCGAAGCACGTTTGTAGAAGATTTGCCAGCGTGACATCGACGCTGATACGTGGATTAAGCTGATATGCGATGCGCAGATGCCCCAACAGCTGTGCGGGCTCGCGGAACGAACCGATCGCATCGAACTGTCCGGTATATGGATCCGGGATCGAGAGCGAGGCTTTGCACTGCCCGAACGCGACGCCGTACGGGTGGCCGCCGTCGGCTCCATATGGATAGCGAGGATCGCCCGAGGTCGAACCGGTTAGCGCCGGACATCCCGAAGCCGGATCGATCCCCGGCGTCGTCAGTGGCGCACCGTAGCGATTTCCGGCTTGGAACTGGAACGACGGGGTGATCGACAGACGGTTATGCTTGTAGTTAAGCACCAACGTCGCGACGTACGGATAGTTATATGCGTTGACGCCCGAGCCGACCGGCCCGGGAAACGTCGAATAGGGCAGATACGATGCCGACGGATCGAAGAGTCCGAACGCCGGCGATAGCCAGTATGGATTGGCGACGTCGTGCGGCCGGTTGCACGAGGGGTCCGGCGCGCCGCCGGGCGTGTAGCACGGCGCGGCCGGTTGCCCGTTCGAGGTCGATCCGCACACGGCGCGCCCGAATTGCACCTTGCCGCTGTCCGCACCGCCTTGTGCGCAGGATTTGGTGTACGCGTTGTATTGTGAGATGCCGGCGTTGATCGGATCCAGGATCGTCGTGCCGTTGGGCAGCAGGCCGTATTTTACGGTGGCGTACGTGTACGCGAACGATAGTTGGCCGGAGAACCCGTTGTGCGCGAAGTCGCCCTTGTTCAGCTCGAATTCGAAGCCCTTCGAGGTCTGATTTCCGGCGTTTAGGCCCGACGTGATGCCGGTCGTGTAGTTGATGTAGAAATTTTCGACCTCGTTCTGCGTCTGTCGCAAAAACGGCGTCAGCTTCATCGAAATATCGGTTCCCTTGAAGCGGTGTTCGATCGAGAAGTCGCTGTTGAACGAGATCGAGGGTGCGACCGCGTGTCCGGGCGTGTTGAAACCGAGCGAGTAGAACTGCGTTAAGGTGTCGGGCAGGTTCTGCTCGAGGCTATCGTACTGCTCGTACGCCGAACTGGGCTGCTCGTTGTACTTTCCGTAGCTCGCGCGCAGTACGGTATCCGGATCGACGGTGTACGTCGCACCGATGCGTGGCTGGACGATGTTGTACGAATACTGCGTCGGAGCGTTTTGCAGGTTCGCGTTGACGTATTGGCTGCCGAACGACGAGCACGGCTTTTGCGAGTTGGTCGACCACGAGCCGCCGAAGGCACTGCGGTCGACCAGCTGCAGCGTTTGCTTGTTGTAGCACGTATCCTGATTGAACGCATCGAACCAAAAATCGCGCGCCGCGCCGGTGTTCGTATCCGTGCCGGTAAAGCCGTAATCGTCGATGCGCACGCCCGCGTTAACGGCGATTCTGTCGCTGGGCCGCCACTCATCGGTGATCGAGTAGCCGGCGAATTTGGGCACGACGGTGTTAACCAACCCGACCGCGCCGTTTTCGACCGCGTAGTATCCGCAGCGCGCGCCGCCGCACGTGATGTTTGCGGGGTTGGGTGGGAGGCCGGTTCCAGTATAAATCCCCTCGAGGGATGCGAACGTGGGCAACGAGCCGTACGCGGTGTCGCTGCCGTTGCCGTCGGCACACGTCGTCGGCGTGGCGGCCCCATGACCGGACGCCGGGGCGATGTAGCACGTACCGCTGTGTAGAGCGTTTGGATTGACGAGGACCGCAAAGTTGTCCGTTAGGCCGAACATTTGCTCGTTGTAGATGCGCGCGCCGGTGGCGGTCGTGTAGGATGCTTCGGCTTCAAACAGATTTTGTGCGTTGAGCTGATCGGTAAACGCCGCGCTGAAGCCGCGCGTGTGGTTGTTGATTTCGTAGTCGCCGCTGTCGTAGTATGCGTACGGCTGCAGCGACATCATCGGCCCGTTTTCGATCCAGTTCGAGTAATACGTGTAGCCGTACACGCGCAGGAAGGCGTTCGAACTAAAATTCCTCTGATATTGCAGCTTCACGATCGCTTGGCCGTTGTATCCACGGTCGCGCTGGTTATACGGATCCGGTATCGCGCCGAACAACGGATGCGGCGGCGACGACGGATAGTAGTACGGAGCGACCATCGAGCGATAGTTTGAGGGCAACATCGAACCGAGCGCACCGGTGTATTGAAAACTATCCAAGTAATACGGTGGAAAAGGACTGCTTTGCCCGGGCGCCGGCGGTACGGTGGCGAGATAGTTGGCCAAGCCTTCATCGTTGACGGAGCTAAAGAACGTCGTGAATATCTCGTCGTTGTCGTACAGCACTTGCACGTCGTCGCGTAAGCCGCCGTTGTGGTGCGGTATCGCAAAATGCAGGTTGACGACCGACGTTCGGGTTGCGATGTTGGCGGCGTCGGCCGTTCCAAAGCCGAGCGGGCCGAGGATCCAGCCGGGCCGGCCGTTCGTGCCAACGTTAGGCTGCCCGTTGGTGTAGCACGACGGTAACGCTGGATCCGGCGAGCTCGGGCAGCGTCCCAGTTGTTCGCCGAACTCATCCGAATAGGCCGCGCCGTCGAACTGGTCGACGTAGCGATGCTCCTGGTTGTAGCCGCCGATTCCGACGTAGTACGAAAACAGCCGGTCGGGCGTAGCGCCACCGGCCTCGACGTTGAGGCTATGGTAGAAGGTCGGCGTTCCGATGCTCGGGTTTATGCTGGCATAGCCCGGAAAGGTGCCCGTCTTAATGACCTGGTTGATAAATCCGGCGAGCCCTTGCGCCTCGGCGTTGGACGGCGTTGCGCCGGTGTACACTTGCAGTTCGAGTTGCCCCAACGACGACAGCGAGGACGACGGGTAGTTGTCGAACGCGCGGTTGACCGGGATACCGTCGAATTCATACCCGACCTCGTACGAGTCACCGCCGCGCACGTGAACGGCTTGGTTGTAACCGTTCTGATTGGCCGGTACGTATGCACCCGGCACGCTGGCGATGGCCGAATACGCGCTATTTAAGTTGCCGCCGCCGCCCAGCGCGCTCAAGCGTTCTTGCTGTTGTGCGCCGACCGAGTAGATATCGGCGGTGGTTCCCGGACGCACCAAGCTCGAGGCGGAACGCGCCGCCACGTGCGCGATGGTGCGAAGCGCTTTGTGCAGCGAAAACGCGAGCGTTTGTTGAGCGTCCGCAAAGACGCCGATGCCGGGGTACGAATTGGTGTCGTATCCGTCTTTCTCGACCGTCGCGACGTATTCGTCGGGCGCCAGCGAAACGAAATGAAAGCGTCCCGACGCATCCGTAACCGTATTTGCGATCTGTGAGGGGCTCGTAACCGTGATGCGTGCGCCCGCGATCGGAGCCGACGTGCCGGTCTCGGTGACGACACCGCTGATCCCGCCGGTCGTTCCGGCGAATCCCAGCGCCGGCCACGCGGCGAGCGCGAGGGCCAAAACGGCGAGGAGCCCGCGCCTCATGGCGCTTGAACGATCGCGAGGTACTGGCGGTCGAAAGCTGCGAGCAGGCCTTCGGCGTTCGAATACGGCCCGGGCGAGTAGGCGCGCGAGCGCAACCCTTGCTGCGTTAGTTCGCTAACGTGCCAATCTTGACGGTTGGTCAAATCCCAAAATTCGACGGCGTCGCGCGGATCGAAGTCGCACGTCTCGATCGCGGCCGAATCGAACATCCACGCGCAAACGATGTGCGTGCGGTCGATCGAAACGGGTTTGATGTAGTGCACCATCACGTAATCGGGGTGCAAACTCAGCAGCATCGACGGGAAAATCGTGTAGTAGTAAATCCGGTCGAGGTCGTCGCCGGAGACCGTTCCGATCGGCTGCCGGTTGGTGTGCCCGCTGGTCGTAAGGCTCGCGCCGCGATTGCGAAGTTCCGAGTAACCGCCAAGGACGAGGCCGTCGGTACAGTCGTTTCGCCCGCTGTCGGATGGCGACAGCCTATCGAGCTGCGGATGCACGAGCGGACAGTGATAACATTCCGAATAGTTCTGGAAGATGAGCTTCCAGTTGCACGCGACATCGTAATGGATCGTTCGAGCGGTAGTGAGCGTGCCGATCTGCCATGGGTCGAATCGGCCTGACAATGCCGGCATCGCCCGTTCGAATGGTTCCGGCGATTCGGCAAGGTTGACGAACAGAAAGCCTTCCCAACGCGCCACCGCAGCTTGCCGCAACGGATAATCGCTACGATCGAAGCCTTCAACGTCCGCCATGTTGCGCGCCGCCAGCAGCTTTCCGTCGAGGCCATACGTCCAGGCGTGGTACGGACATTGGATCGATCCGGTGAAACGGCCGCTGGAAACTTCGCACATCTTCGTGCCGCGATGGCGGCAGACGTTAAAGAACGCGCGCACCTCTCCGTCGCGGTCGCGGGTAACGATCAGTTCGTCGTTTCCAACCGGAACGGTGATGAAGTCGCCGGTTTGCGCGACGTGCTCGTCGCGGCCGACGCACAGCCACTGACGGCCGAATACGGTTTGCCGCTCTCGCGCGTAAACGTCCGGCGACACGTACCACGACGCATCCAAAGTCATCGCGCCGGCAACGTTGCCCGGCTTTACGAACGTCTTCACGGCAGCCTCCTCGCATAGCGAACGGCGACGTTTGTCGAGGAGTTCAGCTCGTTTGACGGAAGCCCCTCCGCAGCGTCGATTTGTTTGGCAGGCCACGGTTACCGGCGCAAATACTTTCGGGAGGCGACGACGTTGACCGAACGACAAAGCGAAGCAACCGCCGCCGGTCTCGAGCGTTCGTTGCCGCGGCGCGCGTATGTCGAAACGGCGTATTTCGAACGCGAGCGTCGGAACATCTTCTGGTCGCAGTGGTTTTGCATCGGCCGGACCGCGCGCTTCCAAGAGGCAGGGACGTACGAAGCGATCGACGTCGCGGGCGAGGCTGCAATCGTGGTTCGCTCGAGCGCCGGGCTACGCGCTCATCTCAATCTGTGCCGTCATCGTGGCAGCCGGTTGCTGTGCGGGAGCGGCACGCTGCGGGGTGCGATTCGCTGCCCGTACCACGGTTGGGCCTACGATCCGGACGGCCGGCTCATCTCCGCACCGTTCGTCGACGACGAAGCGTTGCCGTCTGAGGTACGCCGGCTGCATCCGGTCGAGATCGATTCGTGGGGCGGCTTCGCGTTCGTTCGCGTCGCGCGCGAAGGCCAACCAACGCCGTTGCTGGAGCAGCTCGGCGATGCACCGCAACGCGTTGCAAACTATCGGCTGGATCGCTTGCGCGTTGGGCGCACCATGCAGTACGACGTGCGTGCCAACTGGAAGGTGATTCTCGAAAACTACAACGAGTGCTATCACTGCGCCGGCGTGCACCCCGAGCTGTGCCGAATCGTGCCCGCGTTTAAACGGCGCGGCGGCAGCGAACTGGACTGGGAACGCGGGATCGAGCATCGTCCCGGGGCTTGGACGTTCTCCTTCGACGGCACCAGCGATCGCCGGCCGTTCGCGCAACTAAACGATGACGAACGAACGCGGCACAAAGGCGAGTTGCTCTACCCGAACTTCATGCTGAGCTTGTCGGCCGATCATGCCGCTGCGTTCACGTTGTGGCCGCAATCGCCCGAGCGGACCGTTATCGTTTGCGATCTGCTGTTCGATCCGGCCGAAATGGAACGTTCGAATTTCGATCCGGGCGACGCGGCGGCGTTTTGGGATCTGGTGAACCGGCAAGATTGGGCCGTCTGCGAAGGCGTGCAAGCGGGGATGCAGTCGCGCGCCTTCCGTTACGGCTACTACGCGCCGATGGAAGACTACAGCTTGGACATCCGCCGGTATGTCGAGCGCCATCTCGGCCCGCAAGCCGTCGCGATCGAAGAAGAAGACGTGCGGCCGTGACGCGCGACGCCGACGTTATCGTTTTAGGGCTCGGCGGCATCGGCAGCGGCGCGGCGTATTGGTCGACCAAGCTCGGAGCGCGCGTCGAAGCTTTCGAGCAGTTCGAACTCGGCCACGCGCGCGGCGAGTCGCACGATCATTCCCGGATCATTCGCTTGTCCTACGTAACGCCGGCCTACGTGCGGTTTGCGAAAGCCGCTTACGCGGCCTGGAGCGAATTGGAAAGCGATAGCGGCGAGACGGTCGTGTATCGCACCGGCGGCCTCGATTTGGGGCCCGAGAACGGTGCGATTCCGCTGGCGGGTTACGCCGATGCGATGAGCAGCGAGGACGTTCCGTTCGAACGCCTGGATGCGGAGGCGATCCGCACCCGCTGGCCGCAGTTTCGAATCGGCGACGATGTGTGCGGTTTGTTTCAAGCCGACGGCGGGATCGTTGCAGCCGAGCGGGCGACGCGCGCGCACCAACGGATGGCTGTCGAGGGCGGCGCGCGATTGCATGAGGGAACGCCGGTCGACGAAATCGATTGCGCGGGCGGCGAGGTCGCGGTGCGCGCAGGTGGCCGCAGCTATCGAGCCGGACGGTTGATCGTTGCTGCCGGTCCGTGGAGCGCGCCGGCGTTGGAGCGATTAAACTATCGCGTTGCGCTTGAAGTGACCAAAGAGCAGGCGATGTATTTTGCGGTCGAGCGTCCGGACGCGTTTGCCATGGAGCGGTTCCCGATTTGGATCTGGATGGACGATCCGTCCTTCTACGGATTTCCGGTGTTTGGGGAATCCGGCGCGGTGAAGATTACCCAAGACGCGGGCGGGCGCGCCGTCGATCCCGACCGCCGAACGTTTGAAGAAGATCCAGAGCTTTCGAACCGCGTCGCCGGTTTCGTGCGCGAGCATTTACCGGCCGTCGGGCCGCTACGAATCGTGAAGACGTGCCTCTATACGCTCACGCCGGACCGCGATTTCATCATCGATAGCCTGCCGAACCATCCGCAGGTCAGCGTTGCAGTCGGCGCCGGCCACGCATTCAAATTCGCGTCCGCGATCGGTCGCGTGTTAGCGTTGCATGCGACCGGAAGCGCTTTGCCCGGCAGCTTATCCGATTTTTCCATACTGCGTCCGATATTGCAGATGGCGGATCCACCAAAATCGTATATGGTATGATACGGCGGTGGAACCGACCGTAAGGCGTCGCAGTTTGCCGGCTTCGCCCAAGCGCGGCCCCGGCCGTATCATCGCAATCGTTGTTGTCGTAGCATTGATTGCCGCAATCGCCGGTTACGAGATTTCATCGCTTTCTCACCCCGCCGGCGGCAACTTGAACGTCTACTTCACGAAGATGGACGGCCAGTCGATGGGCACGTTCAGCGTTTCCGTGCGGCCCCCGTTAGCGGGCGAAAGCGCGACCGAACACCGGCACAACGTCGCGCTGTACGCGGCCGTGCAAGCCGTTGCGGGGCCGCCCGGCGGCACCGAAGCGATTCGTTTTCCATCGGCCACTCGCGTACAGAGCGTCACCGTCGATGGTTCGACCGCGACGGTCGACCTTTCGCGCGAGGTGACGCGTCAGGCCGGTGGAAGTTTTGGCGAAGACGGTGAGTTCAAAGCGCTGGTCTACACGATGACGAGCGTTCCAGGCCTCGATGCCGTCAAGGTCACGATCGACGGTGCGACCCTTCCCACGCTGCCAGGAGGTCATGTTGAGCTGGATCAACCGCTCCACCGCTCCGATTTTTAAGCCGGCCTTCGCGGCTCTGGTGCTGGCCGCCGCGGTATCGTCCGCAGCGCGCGCGGATGCGCCCGTACGCGCCGTTTTTCAACATCAAACCCTGACCTTTACGCACGTTTCCAACGCCGGCGGTGCGCTGGCAATCGGAATCGACGACCCCGCGTTCCGCGCGTTGCTTCGCGTAGACGGCGCCAGCCTCGCGTGGAAATCGGGAGAACGCTATGTGTTGCTAACCACGGCAGCGCCTGCGGTCGTAACGTTCGCGATCGGCGACCAGCGTTACGATGTCGGGCCGATCGCGCTGCAAGCGCCGTTCGCACCGTATCAGCAGAACGGCGAGGTGTACCTACCGTTCGATTCGGTCGTGTCTTCGCTCGACCTCGCTTGGCGTAACGACGGTAACGTTGCGGTTCTGCAGCCGCAACTCGACGCGATCGACGTGCGCCCGGTGGGCGATCGCGTTCAGATCGTCGCGCATGCCGGCGCCCTGCTGCGTCCGCGTATCGTGCAGTCGAATCGCCAGCAGATTACGTTTGAATTCGACGGCGTCGGCACGACCTTGATCGGCACGCGTAACGTCGAAGCGGGCGGCGTGCAGAGCCTCCAAATCGCGGAGTCCGGAACCGCACGAGATCCGAAAACGTTGGTCACGGCCACCATGGTCGATGGAACCGGCCACGATACGCCGCGTAGCACCGGAACCCGTGACATCACCATTGCGTTCGGCCCGGGATTAAGCGGGCCGCCCAATCAAACCGCACAAGTCGAGCCGGCTGCGAGCGCGCCCGAACAGGACGCAACGGCCACGACTACGACCGCAACGGCGCCGTCAAGCGGACAAACGATGGTAACGGGCGTCAACGTGACGCCGCAGGCGGGCGGCTCGTTTACCGTATCGGTTGCGGTTTCGGGCGACGCGACGTATCAATGGCACCGTTTGCGCGAGCCGGACAATCGGTTTTGGATCGATATCGTGGGAGCGCAACTGCAAGGCGCGCCGATCACGCAAAACGAGCCCGCACCGCTCGGATCGCTACGCGTCCGGCAAGTAACGCCGGATACGGTGCGCATCGCGCTTTCGCTCACGGGCCCCAAGTCGCTGCTGGTTTCACCGACGCAAACCGGCGTTACGATCGGGGTCGATTCGAGCGACGTTGCCGACGCGCCACGTGCCGGCGACGGCAACATCGGTTCGACCATCTCCTCGACCGAGGCCGCACCGCAGATAACGCCGGCCCCGCAAGACCAAACGGCGGCGAACGACGATGGCTCCGGTTGGAAATTCGGCCCGTCGCACACCGGGTACGCCGCGCTCAATCCGCGTCTGATCGTGTTGGATCCGGGCCACGGCGGCAGCGATCGGGGTGCGATGCGGGGCAGCCTTGAAGAAGCCGTCGTTAACCTCGATATCTCGCGACGTTTACGCGATATTCTCGTCGCGCGAGGATGGCAAGTCCGCATGACGCGCGATCGCGACGTCGACGTCTATCAGCCCAACGACAGCGCGCACGACGAACTGCAAGCACGCGATGACGTCGCCAACAAGGCCGGCGCGCGGATGTTCGTCAGCATTCACTCCAACAGTTTCATCAACTCGGGCCCGTATGGAACGACGGTGTACTATTCGAAGACGATGGACGTTCCGCTAGCGATCGCGATCGAACGCCAACTGGCGAGCGACGGGACCAAAGACGACGGCATCGTTAAATCGCACCTCTACGTTACGGTTCACTCGGTGATGCCGGCGGTCTTGGTCGAAACCGCATTTCTTTCGAATCCAAGCGACTACGCCTTGCTGTCGTCTCCGGCGTGGAGGCAGAAGGTCGCGGAGTCCATCGCCGACGGCATCGATCGCTACAGCCAGCAGTACCCGGCGCCGTCACACGCGGCCATGACGCCTTCCCAGTGATCGGGCTGTTCGATTCCGGCCTCGGCGGGTTGACCGTCGTGCGCCGGGTTCGCGAACGGCTGCCATCGGAAGACCTGTTGTTTTTTGCCGATCAAGCGCACGTCCCGTACGGAGGCCGCCAGCCTGAAGAATTGCACGCGTTGTTACGCGAGAACCTTGCGTGGCTGGACGAACGCGGCGTTCGCGCGATCGTCATGGGATGTAACACGTCGTGCGCGATCGCCGAACGCTACGGCTGGCCGTCGACGCTCGCGCCGATACTCGATTTGATCGATTCCGCCGCGACCGCGGTGCAACGTGCCGGATACCGGCGCATCGGTGTCGTTGCAACTGCCGCAACGGTCGCCTCGGGCTCCTATGGCCGTTCGCTGCGCGCCGCCGTGCCGGGGGCGGAGGTCTGGGAAATCGCGGCGCCCGCATTGGTGCCGCTGGTCGAAGCCGGCGAGGACGGTGCGCGCGCACGCGCCGCGGTCGACGAGGTTTGCGCCAAGCTGCCACGCGATTTAGACGCCGTCGTTTACGGCTGCACGCATTACCCGATGCTCGCGCAGCACTTTCGCCGTGCGCTGGACGACGCGGCGTTGATCGACCCGGCGGATATGCAGGCCGAACGCGCCGGCGCCATCGTCGAGGCATTGGAACCGTCGTCCGAACGCGGGCACACGATGTACGTTACCAATGGCGATCCGCAGGCGCTCCGCGTCAACGTCGAGCGTTTGCTTGGCGAGATCGAGCCGGACGTGCGCGCGTTCCCGGCGTTTGCTAGAAGCGAGCGACGTGAAACGCTGAAAAGAACAGCACGGTCGTAACCGTCGCGAGGGCGGCGCCGGCCAGAACTTGCGCGATGGTGTGCGCTTTTAGATAAACCCGCGCCCAGCACACCATCGGCACCAGGACGAAAAACGGCAACGGCGGCCGCCCGTATAGTAACGAGAGCGCGATGAGCGGAGCGGTGATGCCCAGCGCATGGGTGCTGATCTTCCAGAAGCGCGTGATGTAGCCGACGATCAGGGTCGAAACGAAGTAGCCGAGCATCGCGGCGACCATGACGCGCGGCGCATGCAACAGCCACAGCACGCCACTGCCGACCAAATAAAACACGACGAAGGTGCTGAACACCACCTCGCGCTCGGCCCGCACCGACATATCCAGATCGGAGACACGTCCGCTGGCGTAGAGCCAAAAAACGTACAGCATCGGGCCGATCGAGGTGAAGAACGTGGAGACGAAGAGCAGCCGCCAAAAGGCGAACGTATCCGGCGTATTGGCGTACGCAAGGATAACGAACAGCGCTAACGCCGTGAGAAACGGGTTAAAGATGGTTGAGAGGATGCGCGCGAGGTCGCGCCAGACCCGGCGCTCGCGGATGGCGACGACCGGTGCGCTAGGGTCTCGCACGCCCGACTACTCGCCTCCCTCGGTCGTTCAATCCTGCGCGGCAGGCCGCCCGGGCGCATCGGTCGTACAATCGACCCGGTGATTTCGCTATTTCTCGCCGCTGCGAGCGCCGCACCGCTCACCAAGACGCCGCCGGTTTCCGTACCGGTGCTGCCGCCTGGTGCCATCCCCCAACCGCCGGTGGTAGTCCCGCATACGGCGATCGCGCTCCACGCACCCTGGTTCACCCATGGAATTGCCGGGATCTTCGTTATATCGGCCGTCTTGCTCGTCGGTCTGCTTGCGATTCAAACCACGAAGCAGGAAGGCCTGAGCGGATCCATCGGCGGCCAAGTGCAGAGCGCGTACCGCGGACGGCTCGGCGCTGACGAGCAACTAAAGCGCGCCACCGGATTCATCGCCGTTATGTTCGTCGTCAGCGCATTTATTCTCGCGTTGACCGGAATCTGAGAAGCACCGCAAGCGTGCCGGAATCGGCGCCGCTACTCGACGTTCGAAATCTTCGCACCGTCTTTCGCACCGAAGACGGCCCCGTAACCGCCGTCAACGGCCTTTCGTTTCAACTGGCTGCCGGCGAAACGCTTGGGATTGTCGGTGAATCGGGTTCGGGTAAGTCCGTCACCGCGCTGTCGATCATGCGGCTCTTGCCGAAGAGCTCGACCGTCACGGCCGACCGCATCGTTTTCGACGGGCAATCGCTGCCATCGTTGGGCGAGGCCGACATGCGCAAGATTCGCGGGCATAAAGCCGCGATGATTTTCCAGGACCCGATGACGTCGCTCAACCCGGTGCTGACCATCGGCGAACAGATCTCCGAAGCGATTCGCTTGCACCTCGGTCTCAACGCGCGCGACGCGCGCGATCGCACCATCGAGATGCTCAAGAAAGTCCGCATTCCGGCGCCCGAGAAGCGGCTGAACGACTATCCGCATCAGTTTTCCGGCGGCATGCGTAAGCGCGTCATGATCGCGATGGCGTTGTCGTGCAGCCCGAAACTGCTGATAGCCGACGAGCCGACGACGGCGCTGGACGTGACGATCCAAGCGCAGGTACTCGAGCTGATGAACGAACTGCAGAGGGAAACCGGCGCCGCGATTCTGATGATCACGCACGACCTGGGCGTGGTGGCCGAGGTTTGCCGCAACGTGCTCGTGATGTACGGTGGGAATCTGGTCGAGTACGGAACCGCCGAACAAATTTTCGAACGTCCGCGCATGCCGTACACGCAAGGTTTGCTGGCGTCGCTGCCACGCCTAGACGAGAGCACGCCGCGCCGTCTCGAGCCGATCCAAGGCCAGCCGCCGAACCTGCTCAACCTTCCCAAGGGTTGCGTGTTCGCGCCGCGTTGCGCCTACCGCATGCCGATGTGCGACGAACCGGTTCCCTTATACGATTTCGGCGAAGGACACGTCGCACGTTGCTTCTTGTACGATCGGCGAGCCGAGTCGCAGCGACCGATCGACGTCGAAACGGCGCCGATGGTTTCTACGTGAGCTCCCTCGTCGAGGTCGAGGACCTCTACAAATACTTCCCGATTCACGCCGGCTTGTTGTCGCGCCACGTCGCCGATGTCAAGGCGGTCGACGGTGTGAGCTTCTCGATCGAACGCGGCGAGACGCTCGGGCTGGTGGGTGAATCGGGTTCCGGCAAAACGACGATCGGGCGGCTGCTGTTGCGCCTATTGCCCGAAACGAAGGGCAGCATCCGGTTCGACGGTCACGACGTCATCGGAATGAACGCCGGCGACCTCCGACGCTTGCGTCGCGACGTTCAAATCATATTTCAGGATCCGTTCGCGTCGCTCAACCCACGCATGACCATTGGCGAGATCATCGCCGAACCGATCCGCATCCACGGCCTGGCGCGCGGCAAGGGTGTGGAAGAGCGGGTTCAAGACCTGGTAAAACGCGTCGGGTTGCGGCCGTACCACGTCAACCGGTACCCGCACGAGTTTTCCGGCGGTCAACGCCAGCGCGTCGGAATCGCGCGCGCCCTGGCGGTCGATCCCAAATTCATCGTGTGCGACGAGCCCGTTTCCGCACTCGACGTTTCGATCCAGGCGCAGGTTATCAACCTGTTGGAAGACCTGCAAGAACAGTTTAAGCTGACCTATCTATTCATCGCGCACGACCTTTCGGTGGTGCGGCACATTTCGGATCGCGTCGCGGTAATGTACGTCGGCAAGATCGTGGAGCGCGCGCCCAGCGATGCGCTGTATGTAAATCCGCTGCACCCGTATACGCAGGCGCTGCTATCGGCCATTCCTATTCCCGACCCACAGGCCGAACGGCGGCGCAAACGCATCCTGTTGGCCGGGGATATCCCGTCGCCGGTGAGCCCGCCATCGGGTTGCCGCTTCCATACGCGTTGCCCGATTGCGTTCGAACCGTGCGCGGTCGACGAACCACCGTTGACGGAATACGCGCCGGGTCATTACGCGGCGTGTCATTGGGTTGCGAGAAACGGTGGCCGCGCTCCCGATCTGGCCGGCGGCCCGGTCGTCGTTTCGGCATAAGAATCGGAATAAAAATGAGCGGCCGCAAATCGCGGCCGCTCGTGTTTACACCGCCCAAACGGGCGATACGTTATGCGGCTTTTTTACGTCCGCCCTTTTTGCGTCCGGCCGTCTTTTTACGTCCGGTGGCTTTTTTGCGTCCGGCGGTCTTCTTGCGTCCGTTGGCCGCCTTCTTGCGTCCGTTGGTCGCCTTTTTACGTCCCGCAGTCTTCTTGCGTCCCGTAGCTTTTTTGCGTCCAGCGGTCTTCTTGCGTCCGGTGGCTTTCTTGCGTCCGCCGGCCTTTTTGCGTCCGGTGGCTTTCTTGCGTCCGCCAGCCTTTTTGCGTCCGGTGGCTTTTTTGCGTCCGGCCGTCTTTTTACGTCCGGTTGCTTTCTTACGTCCAGCGGCTTTCTTGCGTCCGCCGGTCGCCTTTTTGCGCGCGCCCGTTGCGGCTTTCTTACGTCCGCCGGTTTTACGCGTTTTGCGTCCGTTGGTTGCGGCTGCTGCCTTTTTCCGGCCTGCAGCTTTTTTGCGCGCTTTGCGGCGAGGCTTTTCGTCGGCCATCGTTCCGCCATTCGAAATGGTATCGGAGTCCATTCATTCCTCCTCGCCCCCTACGGGACGACAAGCGTTATTTTTGGACAGCGCTCTTCGGCGCTTTGAGCGCATCATAGAGGATTTTACGCAATCGTGCAAATTAACGCGCGCATTCGCGCGCGTGCATAGCGCACCGCGCGCGAACGGTTTGCCCGGATATTGACCGCGGGGTTATACTAAGGCCCGTGAAAAAGCCCCTGATAATCGTCGAATCGCCGACGAAGGCCCGCACCATCAAGAAGTTCTTGCCGAACCGTTTCACGGTGAAAGCATCCGTCGGGCACGTACGCGACCTACCGAAGAGCACGCTCGGCGTAGACGTCGGAAACGATTTCACGCCGCGTTACCTGACCATTAAAGGTAAGGGCGACGTCATCAAGGAGTTGAAAAGTGCTGCAAAATCGGCCGGTGCGGTCTATCTCGCAACCGACCCCGATCGCGAGGGAGAAGCCATCGCATGGCATCTCGCGGAATTATTAAAACTTTCCGACCCCAAGCGAATCGAGCTGCACGAGATCACCAAAGAAGCCGCGCTGGCGGCAATCGAGAACCCGCACGACATCGATATGGACCGGGTCAACGCGCAGCAAGCACGGCGCATTTTGGACCGGCTGGTAGGATATAAGATTTCGCCGCTGCTGTGGGCCAAGGTTCGGGGCGGCTTGTCGGCCGGCCGCGTGCAGTCGGTTGCCGTCAAGTTGATCGTGGATCGCGAACGCGAAATCGCTGCATTCCGTACCCGCGAGTATTGGACGATTGCGGCACAACTCGCGGCGGCCGGCGCGCCGGAGCTAGCATTTTCGGCCGAGCTGGTAGCGCATCGCGGCGAGAAGCTCGAGATCGGTTCGGAACAGCGCGCCAACGAAATACTGCGAGCGCTCGATGGGGCCGCCTATCGCGTCGCGTCGATTCGCAAGCGCGAGGTCAAACGCAACGCGCCGCCGCCCTTCACCACCTCGACGCTGCAGCAAGAAGCTTCGCGGAAACTGAAGATGCGCGTTCGCCGCACCATGCAGGTCGCACAAGCGCTGTACGAAGGCGTCGACCTCGGCGGATCCGAGGGGACGGTAGGTCTAATTACCTATATGCGTACGGACTCGACGCGCATCAGCGACCAGGCTCGCGACGCAGCGCGCGAGTTCGTGGTCGAAACCTACGGCGAAGCATTTCACAGCGGCCGCCGCCACAAGGTTCGAGAGGGCGCGCAAGACGCTCACGAAGCGATCCGTCCGACGTCGATCTACCACACGCCGGAGCGCGTCGCACCGAAGCTCAAACGCGACGAGCTTCGCCTCTACACGATGATTTGGGAGCGGTTCGTGGCGTCGACCATGGCGGCAGCGGTGTTCGATCAAACCACGGTCGATGTTGCAGCCAACGAGTACACGTTTCGCGCGACCGGTACGATCATGCGTTTTGCCGGCTTCACGCGCGTCTACAGCGAGGGGCGCGACGAAGATGCCTCGGGAGATCGCGCCGTCGAGGAAGCGACCTCCAAGGGTGAAAAGGCGCGACCGCGGCTCCCCGATCTGAACGAATCGCAAGATCTCGAATGCGGCGGTTTGGAACCCAAACAACACTTCACCGAGCCGCCGCCGCGGTATACCGAAGCGAGCTTGGTCAAAGCGCTCGAGGATAACGGCGTCGGACGCCCGTCGACGTACTCGACGATCGTCGATACGATCTCGGCGCGCGGTTACGTGACGCAACAGGAGCGCCGGTTCGTGCCTACCGAGATAGGGACGGCCGTGAACGACCTCTTGGTCGAGCACTTTCCGAACATTGCCAACCTCGATTTTACCGCGTCGATGGAGCGCAACCTCGATAAGGTCGCGGTCGGAAGCGAGAACTGGGTCGAGCTGCTCCGCGGCTTCTACACGCCGTTCGCCGAGGAACTAGAGACGGCTGAGAAACGGCTGCCGAAGTTGGAATTGCGCGACGAGCCGACCGATGAGATCTGCCCGAACTGCGCCAAACCGATGGTTATCAAAACCGGGCGTTTCGGAAAATTTATCTCGTGCTCGGGCTATCCGGAATGTAAGACGACCAAGCCGATCGTTAAAGACACCGGTGCGATTTGCCCGAAAGACGGCGGCGCGGTCCTCGAGCGACGTTCGAAGAAGGGCCGCACGTTCTACGGTTGCGCGAACTATCCGAACTGCGATTTCGTCTCGTGGGATCGGGTCGTGCCGCAGCGTTGCCCGGTGTGCGAATCGTACGTGGTCGCGAAATCGCGCGGCGGAAACGTACGCTTGGAGTGTGCCGCATCGCGCGACCACGAGGTCGGCGAGGTGCAATCCGATTCGCAGGCGCCCGAAGAAGCGCTGGCCGGTTCTTAGCGCCGCGTGCGCATTACCATCGTCGGCGGCGGTCTGGCCGGCTGCGAAGCCGCGTGGCAGGCGGCCACGCACGGTGCTACGGTGGACCTGTACGAGATGCGTCCGCACGCAAGCGGGCCGGCGCATCATACCAGCGGCTTAGCGGAACTGGTTTGCAGTAACTCCCTGCGTGGCGCAGCGCTCGAAAATGCCGTCGGACTCCTCAAAGAAGAGCTCTTCCAGCTCGACTCCGTGATCGTGCGATGCGCGCGGGAATGCGCGGTTCCGGCGGGCGGTGCGCTAGCGGTCGACCGGGAGCGATTTTCACACGCCGTCGAACGAGATCTCTCGGCGCATCCGCGCATCACCATCCACCGCGAAGAACTATCTGCGATCCCGGCGGATCGTCCGGCGATCGTGGCATGCGGGCCGTTGCCCGGCACGAACTTGCTTCGCTCGATCGACGAGCTGTTGTCGTCGCTGCCGGTCGGTGCGTCGCGGCGGCTGCACTATTTCGATGCGGCGTCGCCGATCGTCGCCACCGATTCGATCGATGAAAACGCCGGCTACCGGAAGTCGCGCTACGAAAAAGGCGACGGCGACGACTACTTCAACCTGCCGCTCGATCGCGAAACGTATCTGCAGCTAATCCACGACCTGCGCACGTCACCGCGGCATGAAGCGAAGGACTTCGAATCCGGCGACACGCGCTATTTCGAGGGCTGTTTGCCGATCGAAGAAATGGCCGATCGCGGCGAGGATACGCTGCGCTACGGCCCGCTCAAACCGGTCGGTTTACGCGATCCGCGCACCGGCGCGACGCCGTACGCGGTCGTTCAACTACGTAAAGAAAACGCTGCCGGGACGGCATTCAATTTGGTCGGCTTCCAGACGCGAATGACGTGGCCGGCGCAGCGAGCCGCCTTTGAAAAGCTGCCCGGGTTAGCGCACGCCGAGTGGCTGCGCCTCGGCGTAATGCACCGCAACACGTTCGTCGATGCGCCGCGAGTTTTGGATTCGCAGTTGTCGGTACGCGGCATCGACGGACTGTACTTCGCCGGCCAAATTACCGGTGCCGAAGGCTACGTCGAGGCCGCGGCATGCGGCGCGATGACCGGAATCCACGCCGCCCGGCGCGTGCTGGGGTTGTCTGCGGTCGAGTTTCCGCGCGAGAGCGCGTTTGGTGCCGTCGTCGCGCATTTGCAAAATACCGAGACGCACGACTTCCAACCGGCCAACGTAACCTGGGCGCCGTTTCCCCCGCTGGAAGCCAAGATCCGCGACAAAAAAACGCGCCGCCAAGCGATGGCGGCACGTGGGCTCGAAGCCATAGCTCGCTTCTCGGCCGCCCTCGAAAGGTGAAACCGGGGGACCGCAGGCCGGGTACTGACGCTACGATGAGGATTCGCTCGACGACCATTCTGGCCGTTCGCAAAGACGGCCGGCTGGCAATTGCCGGAGACGGCCAAGTGACCCTGGATAAGACCATCGTCAAACACACCGCTCGTAAGGTGCGAAAGATCGCCGGCGGAAAAGTGCTCGCCGGTTTCGCCGGTTCGGCCGCCGACGGGATCGCGCTGCTGGAAAAGTTCGAGCGCACGTACAACGAGTACAAAGACATAACCCGCGCCGCCGTCGAGCTCGCCAAAGATTGGCGTCAGGATCGCGCGCTGCGCCGTCTCGAGGCACTCATGTTGGTGGGCACGGTCGATCATTTGTTTTTGCTCTCGGGCACGGGCGACGTGATCGAGCCGGATGAAGGCATCGCTGCGATCGGCAGCGGCGGCCCATACGCCCAGGCAGCGGCTGCGGCCCTCGTGCGCAACACCGGCCTCGCCGCCGAAGACGTCGCGCGAAAGGGGCTCGAAATCGCCGGCGAAATTTGCATCTATACCAACGACGACATCACCGTGGAGGTGCTTCCGTGAACGTCGCAATCGGAAACTCCGACGTCGCATCGTTGACGCCACGCCAGATCGTCGCGGAGTTGGATAAGTATATCGTCGGACAGGCGAACGCCAAACGTGCTGTCGCGATCGCCTTACGCAATCGTTACCGGCGCGCTCGCGTGTCCGACGAGTTGCGCGAAGAGATCACGCCCAAGAACATTCTGATGATCGGCCCGACCGGCGTCGGCAAGACCGAAATCGCGCGGCGCCTTGCCGGACTGGTCGGCGCGCCGTTCGTGAAGGTCGAAGCGACCAAATATACCGAGGTGGGTTACGTCGGACGCGACGTCGAGTCGATGGTTCGCGACCTCGTCGAGGCTTCGATTCGCACGGTTGCCGACGAGCGTCGCGCCGACGTGCGTGAGGCCGCCGACCATCAAGCCGTCGAGCGAATCATCGACGTATTGCATCCCGAAACGCGACCGCCGCAGCCGCCCGGGCAAGCCAATCCGCTGAGCGCGACGCTGGGATCGATCTTCGGCAATAACTTCCATACCTCGACGCCGGCGCAGCCGCCGCCGATCGTGTCGTCCGACGCGCAACGCATTCGCGAACAAACGCGCAGCGAGATCTTGCGCGGCTTTTACGACGTACGCTTGATCGAAATCGACGTTGAAGAACCTGCGAATTTGCCGATCGGCGTCATCGGTAACGGCGACCAGTTTGGTGGCGGCGGAGCCGACCTCGGCGAAATGTTGGGCGGAATTCTTCCGAAACGCCGGGCGAAGAAGCGCGTGACGGTGGTCGAGGCCCGCCGAATCTTCGCGCAAGAAGAATCCAGCAAACTGATCGATATGGACGCGGTCAAGCGCGAAGCGCTGCGACGCGCCGGCGAGGATGGAATCATCTTCATCGATGAGATCGACAAGGTTGCCGGGCAGGGCGCGCGCGGCGGTCCGGACGTCTCCCGCGAAGGGGTACAGCGCGACATTCTTCCGATCGTCGAAGGCTCGACCGTGACGACCAAGCACGGTACGATCAAGACCGATCACATACTTTTCATAGCTGCCGGCGCGTTCCACATCAGCAAACCGTCGGATCTGATTCCGGAACTGCAGGGACGTTTTCCGATTCGGGTCGAGCTCGATTCGTTGACCGCCGAAGACTTTAAAACGATCCTGACGCAACCCAAAAACGCGTTGGTGGAACAATATAAAGCGCTGCTGGCAACCGAGGGCATGACGCTCGATTTCCAGCCCGATGGGATCGAACGGATCGCGTCGTACGCCATGCGGGTCAACGAGAGCAGCGAAAACATTGGGGCACGCCGCCTTCATACCGTGCTGGAGCGATTGCTCGACGAGGTTAGCTTCGGCGCGCCCGAAGACGGGGGTACCCGCGTGATCGACGCAGCCTACGTGACCGAGCGATTGGCCAGCATTGTTGACAACTCCGACTTATCTGGGTACATCCTTTAACGCTATTCCCATTTGCCCGGAAGGGCGTTTTGCGTTCGCGCGAGGATTCGTTACCATGCAGAAACCATTCTCGTATTCCTCGGCCGCGGCGGTTGCGGCATTGCTGCTGCTGACCGCTTGCAACGGCAACAGCTCGAACAACAACAACGGCTTTGGCACGAACTGCGGCGGCCCGGTCCAAAACATGCAATTGATTCATCCGATCAACGGCGCTTCGAAGGTCAATCCAGCGATCCAGGCGATCTTCGTCTCGACCAGCGGCGCGTTGGCGATCGGCAATCAATACAATTTCTTGATCGTTCAGAGCAGCGGCGCGCAACAGTTCACATCGACGTTCGCACGGTATACCGGCACGATTCCGAGCCCGCACTCGAGTCCGCCGCCGGGATCGACGATTTACGAAACCGTCATACCCCAGCCGATCGGGCCACTCCAGAGCTCCAACCTGTATTGGAACGACGGTGGCACCGGTTGTACGCCCAACGTGATCGTCGGCTCGTTTACCACGGGTCTCGGAACGGCAGCCGCACCCAAGCGCTAGAGCCAAGCGTGCCGCTCCGGCAGGCAACGCGCCTTTTTCCGCTGGAATAAGGGCGCGTATGGCCTACGTGCGGGAAATTATCACGGATGGACATCCGACGCTACGGAAAGTTGCGCGTCGGGTCAGTCCGCGTGAAATCGACGAGCCGCTGTTTCAGCAGTTGATCGACGATATGTTCGAAACGATGTATGCGGCGCCGGGTGTGGGGCTAGCGGCGCCGCAGGTAAACGTCTCCAAGCGGGTGTTCGTGATCGACGTGCATGAAGACGAACGTCCGCCCGAGGTCGTCATCAATCCGAAGTTCGAGTCTTGTGAAGAAGAGATCGAGCTGACCGAAGGATGCCTTTCGGTACCCGGAATGGTTGGCGAAATCGTTCGGTTCAATCGCGTCGCGGTCAGCGGCCTGGACCGGCGCGGCCGCAAGATCCGATTGGAGGGCGACGGTCTGTTCGCCCAGTGCCTACAGCACGAAATAGGCCACCTCAACGGCGAGCTGTACGTCGATCGCGCGAAGAATATTCGCCCCGCGAAGCCGGACGAAGACGCCGACACGGGCGAGCCTGCCGCCCGCAGTGACGCCGTGCGCGCGGAAGCCTAAGGCATTTTCGAGATTCGCACCCTGTTTTTTGGAACGAGCGATTTCGCCGTTCCCAGCTTGCGCGTGCTGGCCGCACGAACGATCGTCGCCGGGGTCGTAACGCAGCCCGACCGGCCTTCCGGACGCGGTCATCGGGCAACGCCGTCGCCGGTAAAAGTCTTTGCCCTCGAACTCGGCCTGCCGGTCCACGAACCGCAAAGATTGAGCGAGCTGCGCGCCACGCTCGGCGGCGAACCCTTCGACCTGTTCGCACTGGCGTCGTACGGCCGGATCGTGCCGGCGTGGCTGCTCGCCGTGCCCCGGCTGGGTGCCCTAAACGTCCACCCGTCGCTGCTGCCCGCGTATCGCGGTGCCACGCCGATTCAAACCGCGTTGCGAAACGGCGATGAAACGACCGGCGTTACGGTCATGTTGATGGACGAAGGCATGGACACGGGCGAGATCGTTTTGCAGAAAACCATCGCGATCGACCCGTCGGAGCGATACGGGCAGTTGCACGACCGGCTCGCGCAGGAGGGTGCCGCATTGCTCGGTCGCGCCGTCGACCTTGCGGAGCGCGATGCGTTGCACGGTGCGCCGCAATCGGGCGTTGCCACCTACACGCGTCCGATCGGCAAAGACGACCTGACCATCGATTGGACCTGGGAACCGCAAAGAATCATCAACGCCGTTCGCGCGTATTCGCCGCTTCCCGCAGCCCGTGCGGAATTGGCCGGCGAAACGGTAAAACTATTGCGGGCGCACGTCGAAGATGGGAAAGTGGAAATCGACGAGCTGATCGCGCCGAATCGCGGGCGCATGAGCGGCGCAGCCTACCTGCGCGGCCGGCAATCGCAGCAAACGTGACGGCGCGAGAGATAGCTTTAGCCGTCGTTCGCGACGTCTTTCCGCCCGGTAAAACGACCGAACGTGGCGCGGCCGAAGCGTTGGACTACCGCCTGCGCAAGCAATCCGTCGAGCGTCGCGACCGGGCGTTCGCGACCGAACTGGCCTACGGCGCCATCAAGATGCGGCGCGCGTTGGATTGGCGGCTCGACCCGTTCATCGGAACCCGCGCGGAGACGCTACCGCCCGCGATTCGCGAAATTTTACGGCTGGCGATCTACGAGCTTGCATACACCAAAGCCGACGTGCACGCAACCGTTTTCGAATGGGTGAATCTGGCTCGCAAATACGGCCACACCGGCGTCGCCAACCTCACCAACGCGGTGCTGCGGCGTTATCTCGGCGCGCCCACGCCGGAGCCGGCCCGCGATGGCTTCGTTTCCGAGGACGATTACCTCGGCGCGATCCACTCGCTGCCGACGTGGATCGTTCGCCAATGGCGCGAGACCTTCGCATCCTCGACCCCTGAGATTTGCGCCGGCGTCAATACCCCGGCGGCGTCGGCAATCACCGCGAACGTGTTGCGCGCCACGCCGGAAGAGGTTCGGGCGACGTTGGACGCCGAGGCCGTCGAGAGCGTCCAATCCGCGTTCGTTCCGGAATCGATCGTGGTTTCGCGCGGGATCGCTCGTCTGTCGGACAGCAGCGAGTCGCAGCCGTGGTGGACGCAATCCGAAAGCTCCGCAATGGCGGTGGACGTGCTCAACCCGCAGCCGGGTGAAGCGGTATTGGACGTTTGCAGCGGGCGCGGCAACAAGACGTTACAGATTGCCGGTCGTCTGCACGGCGAGGGTAGCATCGTCTGCCTCGAACGCGACGAGCGAAAAATGGAGACGTTGCGCCGGCGTACCGAGGCGGCCGGCGTTTCGGTCGCGGCGGTCGTTGGCGACGCTCGCGAGCACACGTTCGATGGCACGCTCGACTTCGACCGTGTGCTGGTCGATGCGCCGTGTTCGGGCGTCGGTCTGGTCGGGCGGCACGCCGAGGCCCGCTGGAAGAAGGGTGCCGAGGACGGCGAACGTTTGTCGGAGACCCAGCGGGCCATTCTCGAGCGCGTTTCCACCTCAGTGCGTGAGGGCGGCGTTTTGGTATACGCGGTTTGCTCGACGGACCCACGGGAGACGACGGAGGTCGTGCGTTGGTTTCTTTCGCGTCACAATTTCGAGCGTGGCCTCGTACCTGCGGCATATGAGGCGCTACGGACCAATGACGGCGACGTGATGGTCGCTCCCGGAATCGAAGGGCGCGACGGATTTTTCATCGCGCGTCTGCACCGCCGGTGAGCTTGTTCGCAAAACTCGAACAAGCGTGCGCGGCGTTTGTCGAACGCAGTTTTGCTAGCGCGTTTCCGACCGACCTGGAGCCCGAACAGATCGCTCGTAAGCTGGTCGCGACGGTCGAAGCACGTACCACCGAGGAGCGCGGCAAACGCACTGCGCCCGGCCGTTACACGGTCGCGGTAAACCCGGACGACTACGAACGCCTCAACGCGCATCGCGCGTACTTGGAACGCGAATGGGCCGAGCTATTGCGCGAAGTATCCGGACGCGTGGGCATCGCATTGCGCGACGATCCGGTGGTGGTAATGGCGGCGCGCGAAAGCTTGCCGGTCGGCGCCATGGAAGTGGTGGTCGACGAACGGCCGCTCGCAAAGAAAAGACGTCCGTCGTTTCGCCTGCGTATGGTGCGCGGCGTTCCGGCCAACGGCGTTTATCCGTTCGAACGGTTTGCGAAGATCGGGCGTGGAGAAGATAACGATATCGTGCTTGCCGATCCCAGCGTGTCGCGCATGCATGCCGAAATC
>DASXXU010000104.1:0-7205 GCA_036502885.1 Candidatus Tumulicola sp. | reverse complement strand
CTTGAGCGCCCATCGCCGCGACGCCACCCGATTGCGACGGCATCATGCCGCCCCCGGCGGCGCCCTGGCATGCCGCCAAGGCGGCTATTCCAATAAGCGCGAGCGTACGAGCGAACGTGCGGTACATGTAGTCCTCCGAGGTCTTCTGTGTGCGGCTTCGATATTGATAGAACGTGCCGAAACGAGCGGGCGTTCCAGCCTCGTCCGAGACTTGCATGCCGGGCGGGGGTGCCCCTATGGAACTATTCGTCAAAACCCCCTGGAATCGCCATTTACGCGTGCGCAGCGACGGGCAAAAATTGCTCGCCAGCGATTTCGTTGCCGTAAGTCATCCTTTGCGGCGTTCTACCGATCGGCTGCTGACGGAGGCCGCCGCACAGGTCGGCGCCTACCTGCGGGGCGCGCTTCGCCGCTTCGACTTGCCGCTGCTGTTTGACGGAACGGCGTTACAAAACGACGCCTGGGCGCTAGTTGCCGAGTTGGACTTCGGCGAGTTCGTTTCGTACGCCGACGTCGCTCGAGCGATTGCTCGCCCGGCCGCGCATCGTGGCGTTGCCGCAGCAATGGGCGCGACGCCGTTCGCATTGTTCGTGCCCGCGCATCGCGTGCTCGGCAGCGATGGTCGCGTGCGCGGTGCGACACCGAATTCGATGCGCATTAAACTGTTCGAGTTCGAACGGGCGATTATGATGAAGAAAAAGCGCTGAGCAACAGAACCCCGAGGGGCTATTGCTTCACCGCGTCGATAATGATGACGCCGCGTCCGCCGAAATCGCGCAACTGCGACAACGCGGTAACCGCGGCCCCGATCGGCGAATTCGGATCGGTGGCATCGGAGATCGTAAATCCCGTCTGACGGCGCGCTTGCTGATCGATGCTATCACGAAAGGTTTTCGGTAACAACGGATACTTGCCGACTAAGGCGAGCATCGGACCGACCTTTGCATCCAACGTTTGCGGATCGACCGCCAGCACGGCGACGCCGTGCCGTTTTCCGTTTTCGGTGCGTTCGAAGACTTGAAAATCGATTCCCAAATCGCGGGTGTGCGACCGCACGGCTTCGACCGTATTCCCCATCACCGCATTCTCGTAGCCGCCGGGCGGATGCGCGTTGAGATCGCCGAGCCATGCCTCGAGCGACGGCATCAGCGCTTGCGTTCCGGCTACGACATCGTGACCGTCGTAGGTTCCCGCGCCCTGCGTGAATACGGCATTGTCGCCAACGCCCGGACGTTTGCTGATCGTGGTGTGAAAGTGGCGTGCCGAAAGAACCGTGGCCCCATCGAACATGGGGAAGTCGACCGGATCTGTCGGCACCGGCGACGCGCCGCTGGATCCGCCGCCGGCGTGTCCGCCCGAACATGCAGCCACGACCGAAAGGGCGAGTGCGAGCACGCACAACCGTTGAGGGGTTCTTGCACGCATCACGGCGGCGATTCGAGGAGATGTAGCGGCGCACCCGTAAGGCTGGACGTCCGTGTACGGAGGTAGTATGCCGGTTACATCGATGGTGCGCGCCGGGTTCGCGGCGCTTTGCTTGGTGGCGTTCGCCTCGCCGGCGTATGCGTTATCGCCGCACACCCCCGTCTTCAACGACCCGACGCAAGCCGTGATGGTGACCGCGGGTGAAGAATTCTTCCTTGCCCTGCCTTCGAACGCGACGACCGGATATTCTTGGACGCAGACGATCGCCGACGGCAATATCTTGGCGTACGAAGGAAACGTGTACGAGGGGCCGTTTCAGGCGCAGCCGGGTGCCGGCGGCCAACAGTTGTTCATTTACCACGCGAACCGCAGCGGATCGACCGTGGTGACGTTGGTGTACGCACGGCCGTTCGAACCGAACGACCCGACCAAACAAACCGTCACGTTCAACGTTACGGTGAAGTAGTGGCCGAGAACACGGGCCTTTCGTACGGATCGTACCTACAGGTCGGCGCGTTGCTCGATTTGCAGCGGCCGCTTTCGGAGCCGGCCCATCACGACGAGATGCTCTTCATCATCATCCATCAGGTGTACGAGCTGTGGTTCAAACAGGTCTTACACGAACTCGATGGTGCGATGCAGTCGATCGATGCGGGCGATCTGTTGCGCACGTCCAAGCGATTCCGAAGGATCGATGCGATCCAACGTTTGCTGGAACAACAGGTCGACGTGCTCGAAACGATGACGCCCCAAGAGTTCAACCAATTCCGCGACAACCTCAACCCTGCCAGCGGCTTCCAATCGGTTCAATTTCGCGAGATCGAATTTGCGTGCGGCTTAGAGCACGAACACGTGCTCAAATACATCGAACTCGACGAGGACCAACGCACGCGCTTGGAGCGCCGGCTGCGCGAACCGTCGCTGTACGATCGCGCGAAGGGCTTGTTGCGCCGGCGCGGCTTCAAGGTCGACTCGCACGACGAGCTGATCGAAACGTTTCGAACGATCTACACGCGCGAAGACGAGTTTTACGACCTGTACTTGTTCTTGGAAGAGCTGATCGAGTTCGACGAACGCCTGCTGTTGTGGCGCGGACGCCACGTGCGCATGGTCGAACGCATGATCGGCGCGAAAACCGGCACGGGCGGATCGCCGGGCGCCGCCTATCTAGCCCGCACGCTGGAATACAAACTCTTCCCCGAACTGTGGGAAGTTCGCACGCTGCTCGGCAATTCGCCGGCACCCGTATAAGGAACGCATGTCGATCACGGCAACAAAAGCGCTCGAACGAGAGCATTTTCCGATCCTCGACGATTCCACATACCTCGTGAGCCACTCGATGGGCGCCGCGCCGCTCCAAGCGAAGGCCGCCCTCGAATCCTATTGGCACGAGTGGGCCACCGAGGGTCCCGAGGCGTGGGAACGCTGGCTGCCGCGCGTCGCCGAAATCGCCGATGGCATCGGCAGTTTGATCGGCGCCCCGGCCGGCAGCGTCTTCTTAGGCCCCAACGTTTCGTCGATGCAAGCCTCGCTCGCGACCTGCGTGCGGTTGGAAGGCTCGCGCAACGAGGTCCTATACGAAGCGTTGCAATTCCCATCGCTTACATACGTGTGGCACGAATGGGAGCGATTCGGCGCCAAAGTGGTCATCGTCGAATCGCCCGACGGCCGCACGATCCCGACCGAGCGAATCGTCGAAAAAATTACCGAGCGCACCGCGATCGCGGTGCTGTCGCACGCCTACTACGTTTCGGGAGCGGTTGCCGACGTGCGTTCGATTCAGCGTCGCTGCCGCGAAACCGGCACGCTGCTGTGCGTCGATGCGTACCAGACGACCGGCGTTTATCCGTACGACGTTACGGAATGGGATCTCGACATGGTGGTTGGAGGTTCGCACAAGTGGCTGTGCGGCGGCCCCGGATGCGCCTGGATTTATGTGAAGCCGGACTTGCTCGAGCGGTTTCGGCCCGCAGTGACGGGTTGGATGGCGCACGCGCGCCCGTTCGCATTCGAACCGGCGCCGATCGAATACGCACCGTCGATGTATCGATTCGGAAACGGAACGCCGACGATTCCGGGGTACGTCGTGGCGAAACCGGGACACGATTTGATTCGCCGGGTCGGCATCGCTCGAATCCGCGAACACAACATCCGGCTAACGACGATGGTAGCGGGCATGGCGAGCGAGCGCGGATTGCGGGTCAACACGCCGCTCCAGCCGGAGCGTCGCACCGGTTGGATCGGCATCGATTTCGACGGCTCCGATCGCGTTTGCAACGCGTTGATCCAGCGCCGCGTGTTCGTGGACTATCGACCCGGCTGCGGAATCCGCGTGAGCCCGCACTTCTACACCACCGAAGGGGAAATCGCCGGCTTTTTTACGGCACTCGACGAGTTGCGCTGAAACTTGGAGTGCTGTTGAGCGATTACACGTAATCCGTGATCGTCGACCATCGTAACCTTGGCGCCGCTCTCCGGCGCCTTTCACTGCCGGTTGCCTTCCAGTTGGTCGGCGATCAGCTTTTGGGCATCGTCGACACGATCGTCATCGGCAGCCTCGGCGCGGTTGCGTTGGCCGGCGCGACCGCAGCCAACGTTACGTTTCTGGTGATCGCATTTTCGGCGTTCGGGCTCATGAGCGGAACGCAGATTATCGCCGCGCAACGCATCGGCGCCGGCGATATCGACGGCTTCGCACTCACCGTGCGCTCGGGCGCGATGATCCCGCTCCTGTGCGGCATCGTGTATCTCGGAATGTCGCTGCTTGGGGCAAAGCCGATGCTGCACCTATTGGTCGGGAACCTACCCAGCGCCGAGGCGAGCGCCATGTATCTCACGTTGCGATGCGCCTCGATTTTGCCGATCGCCATTTCCGGTACGTCGATCGTCGGGCTAGCGGCAGCCGGCAATCGCATCGTCGGCGTGCTGGTTTTGCTCACGATCAACCTCGTGCACATTCCCCTGGTGCTGGCGCTGGCGCTCGGCTGGTGGACGCATCATCCGTATGGGATCGTCGGAGCGGGCGTGTCGTCGCTGCTTTCCGAAACGGTCGGCATGTTGTGCGCCGTCATTTACGTCGCCGCGCGCCCCGCGTACAAGATCTTCGCACGCGCACGCATCTCGTTGACCGAGGCGTGGCGTTGCGCGCGGATCGGGTTACCCGAATCCGTCTTCTTGGTCGGCGTCATGCTTCCCGATGTCGTCATCGTCGCGATGCTCTCGCCGCTGGGGCCGACAATCGTTTCGGCGTTTCGGGCACTCAACGTCGTTTCCGACCTCACGCTGGCGCTGCCCATTCCGCTGCAAAGCGCGACGCAAACGATTATCGGGCAACGATTGGGGGCCGGCGATATCGACGGCGCGCGCTGGTTCTTCCGTCAGGCGCAACGGTTCGCAACCATCCTGGGGTTCGCCGGCGGCATCGTCGCCGCCGCTTTCGCGTGGCCGCTGGCTTTTGCATTTACGTTGAACGCGACCGTTGCCAACATCGCGGCGCTTCCGTTAGCGTTGCACATGATCACCCTCCCGCTCAAAGGTTGGGCGATGGTTTCGATCGCGCCGATTCGTGCCGCCGGCGACACGCAATTCTCGATGGGTGTCGGACTGGCGTCCTCCGCGCTGGTCATTCCTTTCGCATGGTTCGGAATCGAGCGGCTGCACATCGGCCTCTACGCAGTTCCGCTCGGATGGATCGCAGCATGGGTCGTGCGAGCGGTGTGGACGCAAATTAAACTTCGGGACGAGGCCTGGACGCGCCGGCCTCGCTTGGCGGTATAACGTATGCCCATGCTTCGTTTTGGCGTAGCGACCGCCGATCACCAATGTGAAGCCTACGACGGACGCGACGAGATTCGCGACGTTTGGGAACGCGTGCGCAGGCTCGTTCCGCGTGGCCGGGCCACCGATTTTTGGAACCGCTACCGCGAAGACGTCGAGCTTGCACGCGGCATGGGCTGCACGGTATTTCGCCTTTCGCTCTCGTGGGCGCGGCTCGAACCACAACCCGGCGTTTGGGACGACGATGCGTTCGCGCACTACCGCGACGTGCTGCAGGCGATTCGCGACGCCGGTATGTCGGCCATGGTGACGCTGGTGCACAACACGTGGCCGTTGCACGTCCAGGCGGCCGGGCGTGGCGCCGGGCCGCTCGACACGGCGTTTCCCGATCGCGTTGCGCGCTACGCGCACGAGGTCGCGCAGCGACTCGGCGATCTGATCCAAGACTACATCACGCTCAACGAACCCAATCAGTTGGTATACGGTTGGATCAAAGGCTTTTGGATGGGTGCGTACGCGATGCCGCCGGGGCAACCGCCCTATCAAAGCGGCGACGAACAGATGGACGACGTGCTGGTTCTCATCCCAAACCTGTTTCGCGCGCACTGCAAAGCGCGCCAAGCCATTCGCGCGATCCATCCGAGCGCTCGTGTCGGAACCAACCCGCTCGTGCTGGGTCTTCCGCAATGGTTACAGCGTTGGATCGATCGCAACGCGACCCATCTCAAGTCGCCCGAGGACGTTAAACGGCAGGCCGCGCGCATCGCGCAGTCGCCGTTCTCCGAAGGTGGCCGCGTCGATTGCTCGATCGCACAGCTCACGATGACGATGCAGCGCGAGCAACACGCGTTCTTTTCAGAACCGTACTACCGTACGTATTTAGCCGCGCTGCACGCTGGTTCGCTGACGGTGCTTCCCGAGGCGCAAACCTGGGCCGGAAGCGTCGGCGTCGTTTCACAGACGCACACGGCCGACATCGTCGGCGGTTGGTTCCCGGCCGCGACGGTTCGCTATTTTGCCTCGATGGGAGCGGCGGTCGAGGCGCTGCGCGCCGGTACGCTCGACTGTGTGTTTGATGACGAGGTCACGCTCCAACAGCATGCGACCAACGGCCTGACCCTTGCGCAACTTCCCGGATCCGAACAGTACTTCGCGGTCGCGATGGCGTTGGGCAGCCGTACGTTGCTCAACGTGATCGATCGTGCCATTCGCAAGCTGCGACACGATCGCTCCGACGTTCCGGACGGGCGCAATCGCAAATCGATCGCCGACATCGGCCGCGAGGACGACGCGAAGCACGATGCCGCAGCACCCGTCCCGACCATGGATCGGTCGATCCCGCGAATTCGCAAGCGTGGAAAGCTGCGCGTTGGAGTTCATCCGGGCGTTGCCGGCTTATGCGAAAAGGTCGATTCCGCGACATCACCCGCCCAGCGCTATACTGGGCTGGAGCCGCAGTTAGCACGGGCGATCGCGCAAGCGATTTTCGGCGATCCCGAGCGCGTCGAGTTCGTGGACGTCGGCGGCGCGCAACGATTGCGGGCGACGCACTCGTGGCTGCACGTGCTTTTCAGCCTTCGAAAGAGTTTCGCGATATTCGGGACGCTGCTCGGCACCAACTGGTGGAATCTGGGCATGGCGGGAAAGTTGCCGACGTTTCTGTGTCCACTCGATTGCGTTGGAACGCTCGATTTCGTCGGACTCGATTACTATTGGGGCGTGCCGTCGATCTGGCCGTCGGAGCTACGCCGGCTCTCGGCCGCTGCAGATTTCCAATACGCCGATGCGCCGGTGTGGGCGAATGCTCTAGACTCAATCCTCGCCGAAGCGACGCATGAGTTTCCGAAGTTGCCGATCGTCATCGTTGAAAATGGTTGCGTTGTAAAGGCGGCGGGTATCAGTCGCGCCGACTATCTGCGAGCGCATGTCGAGCAAGTACGGCGCGCGGTGGAGCGCGGGGTACCGGTGGACGCCTATCTTTGTTGGAGCATCACATCCAATCG
>DASXXU010000103.1:0-6300 GCA_036502885.1 Candidatus Tumulicola sp. | reverse complement strand
TCAGCTTGACCGTAGGGAGCGACGCCGGCGGCGCGCCTTTGACGACCAGCAAGGTAACGACGACGCCCGAATCTCCGCCGATGTGACTCATTGCCACGTGCGCATTCGGGTCGTACACGTACCACGGGACCGTCATGCTTATCTTTTGATTCCAAAGGACGTTTGTCGGCACGCTGAACACGAGGGATTCCGAGCCGGTCTTCACCGGTGGCGGGACGCGCTTGCCGCTGTACAGCCCGTCGAGCGTGGGGCAGGTGTCTGCTCCAAACCACGCTGCCAAGCGATGGTTCGAGGCTGCAGTTCCCTCCGGCGACGCCACCACCGCGGCGAGAATGAACGCAACAAACAAGTTCATATGTTTACCTCCAAGCGGATCATTCCGGGGCGTTCTCCATCGCGCTAAGTGAATCGTGGCCAATCTGCCAGCGCGCGCGAACGCCGCTCTTGCTAAAGATCGATTCCAGATGATGGCCGATCGTACGTTCGCTCACGCCGAGCCGATGGGCAATCTCGCGATTCGTGAGTCCGAGCGGCACCAGTGCACGAACCTCCAGCTCGCGTGCCGTCAACGATGCACCGAAGGCGGCGCGACGCGCCTTTCGCGTTAGACCCGCCGTGCGTTCGACGTCGCGAACCGCGCTGCACGCGGAATAGAGCGCCATCGCTTCCTCGCGGTCTCCGGCCGTTTCCAGCGCTAATGCCTCCATCCACGGCCACTGCAGCTCGCGAAACGCCGTTGCTGCCGCGCGCGCGGAACTCGCCGAAGCACGAACGCGGTTTTGACGCGCGGACGCGAAGGCATCGAACAGTTTCGAACAAGCGCGCGCGACAACGCCGTTCTCGCGCGTTGCCTCGACATCGAGTTGCTTGCGCGCCGTTCGAGCGTCGTCATCGCTTCCAAACCGTGCGCAGTGCAGCTGTATCGAAAAATACGGATCGATCAGTTCGTTTTCCGTGCATCGGTGCAGCGCCGCCGCGAGCTCGTCGTGCATGCCTTGCGATCGCATGAACTCTGAGTAACCCCATAGCAAAACGCCGATCGCCTCGGCTTGGCCTGCGCGTATGGCGCGATGCAGATGCGTGTGATTGAAATACGGTGCGATGAGCGAAGCATCGCCCAGGCGCATTCCGATGAACACGCCGAACCCCGAGAGCAGCGCTTCCCAATAGCCGCCCAAACGCTCGCCCAGACCGGCCTCCGCGATCGCGTCGCGCGCCTCCTCGAAACGACCCTGCAGGAGGAGCAATTCGCACATTTGCAACGGCAAAAACCGCGCCGTTCCAACGGCTGCGTCCTCATGCGTTGTCAAAATGCCGGCAGCGCGTTCGAGCCAGTCGCGTGCGCCACCCACCAATCCCAGCTCGGCCGACGTGGCCGCGCCCGCAAATGCAACGTAATACGCTTCGCTATACTCCTCGGCGTCGAGGGCGAGCGCGCACAACTCTTCAAACATCGCCAACGTATCCGAAATCGGCCGATCGCGACTGCCCATCGACGCGAGTTGCCGGCGATGTTGAATCGACAATACCAGCGTCGTCAACGCACCCGCGGGAAGCCGTTCGAGAATGCGCAACGCCTGGGTTCTGCGGCCGGCAGCTTCGCAGAGTTCGGCGTAACCGAGCTCGACCCGCGCCTGCTGCTTGCGCTGCGGCTGGACGTCAAAGTTCTGCAGCTTTCGATACGTCGCATCGGCCATTGCAGGCCGGCCATCGTACCAGTAATCGTGCATCAACATGAACAATTGGTCGAATGCGTCGTCGTCGCGGTTCACCGCGCGGTAGTGCTGCGCGAGCCGGCGGCGCAGCAGCGAGGCGCCGCGAAACTCGCCGGCAGCCGCCGCAAAATCGGCCAGCAATTCCTGCGTATTCCACCAAGTATCGGATTCGCGTTGCGCGAGCGCGGCCGCTCTTCGGGCTAGTTCTTGGGCCTCACCGAATTCCAAGCGCTTTGCGGCGCGCTTTGCCGCAGCCACGAGCGCGTCGACCGCCCGTTCGGCCTCGCCCGCTTCGGCCCAATGGCGTGCGGCCAGCGCCTGCACTTGCTCGCCACCGTCCGCCACGCACAGTTGCGACGCAATCCGCCGGTGTAGAACGCGCCGTCGCGGCGTTACCAACGTTTCGTACAACGCCGATCGTACGGCCTCGTCGCGAAAGACGAACGTCGCGGGGCTATTCGCCAGTTCGCGCATCAAGTCGGAATCGACCCCGTCCTGTAAGGCGACGATAACCTCGTCATCTGGGCGTTGCGCCAACTCTACCAGCCACTCTTCGCGAAACTCCGCGCCGAACACCGAGGCCTCGCGCAAGACTTCGAAAACGCCGCGTGGCAGATCGCGCCGCAGCAACAGCACTTGCGCCTCCGCGGACTGTGGAATTAGCGAGGCACTGCCGGCACGAAACTCGGGCAGTCGTGCAACGAGTTCGTGCAGATACCGCGGGCTGCCGGCAGCAATGCGCAGGATCGTTGCAACCGTTTGTGCGTCTGCCGACGCTCCCGACGCCGACAGCATGGCTTTCAGCAATATCTCGGAGCGCGAACGATCCAGCGGCGCGAGGTTCATCGACACAACGCCGGCTTGGCTCCACGTCCCCAACCACTCGCTCGCGCACGATGCGACGACCACCACGTGGTGCGCAAGGGTGCTGCGCGCCAACGTCTCGACAACGGTGCGGTCGTCGATCGTCGCGTTGTGCACGTCATCGACGGTGCACAATACGGGGCGTTGCCGCGCGACGGCGTGCAGATCGCGTCCCCGCAACGCGGCGGTGAGCTGATCGCGCAGTGGACTCGTCTGTCCGGCCACCGCGGCAGAGCAAACGAGCGGGATCGTCACCGGAGATCCGACCTCGCGAGCGACGACCTCGCGTAGGAAGCGCGACTTGCCCATTCCCGGATCGGCGCCGATCAAGGCCATAGCACTGGTTCCGGGCTTCGCACGGGTTACGAGCTGCCGTACGGCCTTTAATTGCGCGACACGGCCAACGAACGGCCACGCCGGCTGCGCCGGTGGCGATTCGAACGACGAAGGTAGGTTATTCCCCATGTCTTTCGTCCCCGCGCTCGCTAAGATTTCCAAAAGGCTTTACACGTCCGTTGCTTGTGGGAGGACTCCATGAACCCTGGTCGACCGCTCTCGATTCGGAGCTTGCTTAATCCGCTTCTGGCCTGCGGCGTGTCGGCGCTCGTCGCCGGCTGCTCGGGCGGGATGCAGCAAACGCCGCCGCTCGCCGGAGCTGCAAATAGCCGGCTCGCGATTCCAGTGCAGCAATCCGCAGCGTCCCTTCCGGATGCGAAGGGCGCGTCGGTCATCTACGTTGCGAACTGGTACCGCAACGCCGTCGAAGTGATCTCGCCAAATAAACAGCACGCGCTAATCAAAGAAATCAGCACCGATCCATACGCCCCAAACTCCGTTCACGTCGACGGCTCCGGTAATCTGTGGGTCGCGCTGAACACCGCCGGCACCGACCCCAGCCTGTACGTGTACAAACCCGGAACGTCGACACCGTTCCGAACGCTTACCGGCGTCGCAAACATCCCGGTCAGCGTTGCGCTCGGTACCGATGGCACGGCCTACGTCACCGACGAAGACGAAGGATTCGGCCACATCACGGTTTTTGCGCCGGGCGCCACCAAGCCGACGACCGTCCTCAACGATCCCAATGGAAACTGTTGCGGTTGGGTCGCCGTCGACCAGCATAACAATGTGTTCTTTACATACGAGCTGAAGAGCCAGCGAACCGGCGCGATCGACGAGTTCGTGCATGGCTCGAAGAACCCGAAGAGCCTCGGCATCACGCTCGGCACGTCTCCCGGCGGGATCCTGGTGCTGAAAGACGGTACGCTTATCGTGAGCGAGCAGGGCATTACCGATTTCAACCTGCCCGCAAAGATCGACACGTTTAAGAAAGGTGCGACGACGCCGTCATCGGTGATCACCGGCGACGCATCCTGCGATGAATGGGTCGGACCGGCGCTCAATGCCAAGAAAGACAAGGTCTACGTTGGGACCATCTTCACGCAGATCAGTTGCTACGTGAACGGCAATCCCGCAGCCATCAAAGAGTACACCTATCCGCAAGGCAAACTGGTGACGGAATTTACCTCCGGCATTACCGATCAGCAAGGTTGGACGCTGCTCGTGCCGGCCGTGAACCCGCCGGCCGCCGGTCAATAGGCCCCACAACCAGCCGTAGCCCATTGAGGACGCACGTCACAAACAAACAAGTGACGCGCGTTTTTCACAACTACGTGCCGTTCATTACCTGGAATTTACGGAAGCCATCGGCATCGGTTCGGCGAACCGTTCGTGATGGCGAGCAAACAAATCTCGATCCCGCTTCGCTTTTTAAGCGCGCTTGCGGCCCTCGTCCTTATAACGCTGGGCTTGGGGCCGGGCGTCTCGGCGAACCGACAGGTTGCCTCAGCGAGAACGCTTTCGAGTACGGACGTTCGGCATTGGCGGGCCGACTTGCACTTCATGGCCGATGCGATAACGCGGTACCACAAAAACGCCTTTCACTCCGTTTCGAAACGAACGTTCGATCGGGCCGTGACCGAACTCGACGCGCGGATTCCGACGATGACGCGGCCGCAAGCTATCGTCGGCCTGAAGCGCATCATCGCGATGATTGGCGACGAGCATACGGGATTTGGACTATCGACCGGCGCTCCGATCTTCTTTCATACGCTACCGATCAAAGTCTACAAATACAGCGACGGCTATTTCGTGCAGTCCGCGGCTCCGAATTACCGTTCGATTGTCGGCCGTCGAATCGTTGGGATCGGCAGCCTCTCGATAGAGGAAGCAATGTCGCGATTATTTCACGTTGCCGATACATCGAACGAGTGGTCATTCTATTCGCAGGTGGCGTTCTTGATGCGGGGTGAAGTGCTGAACGCTCTCGGGATAACGGCTTCAGACGATCGCGCCGAGATACGTTTGGCCGGACCCGCCGGCATACGGAAAGTCGAACTTCAAACCATACCGCACCCATTCAATATGGAGTATGGTTTGGGAGCTCCACCGGGAAGCGATTGGATCGACTCGAGGCAAACCACTGCTGCGCCGCTCTACTTGCAGCGCACGAACGAATACTATTGGTACGCGTACACGCCGGATCACGTTCTTTACGTTCGTTTGAAATTCGTGCTGAATGCACCGCGGGAAGAAACGCTAGCGGTTTTTTTCGACCACACCTTCGCGTTCGCCGATAGCCACGACACGAAGAAACTCGTTCTGGACATTCGCAACAATGGTGGCGGGGACAACACGCTCACGTCGCCCATCATTCAAAACATCGTGATGCGCCCAGCATTGAACCAGCGCGGCAAGTTGTTCGTCATCATCGGGCGCGACACGGCATCGGCCGCTCAGAACCTCACCGATCGCCTCCAGCGCGATACGAATGCGGTTTTCGTTGGGGAGCCGACGTCTGAATGGCCCAACCACTACGGAGACCCCCAGGCGTTCGTACTTCCGTACAGCCACATCTCGGTACATATCTCGAGCCTCTTTTGGCAAGATCTGGATCCTCGCGATCAGCGCAAATGGACCGGTCCGGACATCGCGGCAGAACTGACGTCCGCCGAGTATGCTCAGAATATCGATCCGGCCATGGATGCCATATCGTCGTTCCATGACGTCGCGCTGACCGACGAACTGAGGCCCTCGATCGCGCTCGGGGACGAGCCCGGGGTTGAAAAAGCGTACGCAGCCTTTTTTAGCGACCCGTTGCATAAATACGCACAAGAACAGTCGGTTATCGACACGCTCGCCCACGATTGCATCGATAAGAAGCAGCCACAAATGGCTTTGGTGCTATTTCAACTCAATCTTAAGTCGAATCCGGGTTCGAATCTCGCTTTCGACGGACTCGGCGACGGCTTTACCGCACTGAAAGAACGGGGGGCCGCGCTGAACGCTTATCGCGCCGCATTACAAATCGACCCCCATGATGCCATCGCGGCCTCAAGCATTTCGCAAATCAACTCGGGGCCGTAGCCTTGCACCCAGTTACTGGCCGACGGCTATGTTCATCGGGTTCGCGACACCGTTGGTAATCGTTCGTACCGGCGTCGTGCCCCCGGGCGCGTAAACCACGACGTTACCGAGATCGCCACCGAACTCACCGCTATTCGAAACGTAGACATCGCCCTGCGCATCGACCGTCAACAGCGGCACGCCTTCTTTAGCGATACCCTGGGTAATCGTGCGTAGCGGGGTGTTGCCCGTCGGCGGGAAGACGATAACGTTGATACCCACTTCGGTGTTGTTGAGCGCGTAGACGTTGTCGGCT
>DASXXU010000102.1:0-4573 GCA_036502885.1 Candidatus Tumulicola sp. | reverse complement strand
GTGGTGGAAGTGCCACCGCCGCTTGATCGCCGACGCCGCTTCGCTGTTGCATGGGTTCGAAGTGCTGCACCTGATGCACGATGGAAAGCTACCCCGCACGTGCCGACCCAAGGCGTCCGGATTGCCGACGATCAGCTGCGTTACGATGCGACATTGGTCTGATTTAGGGGCGCACGGAATTTAAGTTAGGCACGCCGAAGTTGGGCGTACAGTGTTCATTTGTCTCTGCAACGGCCTAACCCAGCGACGCGTCGTCGAAGCGGTAGAGCAAGGTGCGCGTTCGCACGAAGAGGTCTACGCCGTGTGCGATTGCGTCGCGCAATGTTTTGCATGCGCGGACGAAATCGATCAGATCGTGTTCGAGGTTAGTGCTCGGACTCCGGAAGGTCGCCCATTGCAGACTGTAGGTAGTTTTCCCGTCCGATTGCCTTAACGAGTGCTACCTGCGTTTCGAGAAAATCGACGTGCTCTTCCGAATCGGCGAGAATCTTCACAGCGATATCGCGGCTAACGAAATCGCCGTGCGTTTCAAAAATTGGAATGCTATCGGCGGTATCGTTACGCGCAATCATTTCCAGCTTCAAGTCGCACTCGAGCGCTTCGACGCCGTCCTCGCCGATGTGCAGCTTCCCCAGGTTTTGAAGATTCGGCAAACCCTCGAGGAATAACACGCGTTCGATGATCCAGTCGGCATGGCGCATTTCGCCCATCGACTCGTGATACATACGCTCGCCCAACCGGTAGTAACCCCAGTTCTTGTGCATCCGCGCGTGCAAGAAGTACTGATTGATTGCGGTCAGTTCGTTGGTGAGCATCTTGTTCAGACGCTCGATCACCTCACGGTTACCTTTCATGATGCAAGGTAGTGCGACAAAAGCGGCCCGGCTACCTAGCCGCCGGAAGCGGCGGCGTGCAAACGGACAGCAGCGAACGAACCGCGACCGGATCTTCCGGGGAGCCCATTCGGCGCATGTATTGCGCAACGTAGCCGCGATCCGACATCGCCAACACGATCTCTTCGATGACCTTTTGAGACGAGATCACCGTGAGCGTGCCGTCTTGCGTGCCATTGCAGATTTTTACGTGCTTGGAGGGTTGCACCAATTTGACCGAGCTATCCGAGAGAAGCCCCTGCTGGAACAGCGAGTCAAACGTATTGAGACTGATGCTGCCCGGGCCTCCCGGAACGTCCATATGGCTCGCCATAACGACTCCGTGGTGTTTCGGGTCGGACCACATCATGTCGGTTTTGAGGCTGCCGGCTGAGGGCGGCATTTTGCTCGATGTCCATCCGTTCGGCGGGGTCAAAAACTGCGGAATCGCCGCGGACGCGGAGGGTTGCGCGGACGGTGGCGCCGCGTTTGGCGGCGTTGCTCCGCTGGTGGCACTCGGCGATGATGACGGTGACGGTGTTGCCTCGGTTTGCGAGATCGAGATGCGCGTGACCGTGAAACCCCTCGCCGAAAGCAGCGCCGGCAGCCCTTTTGGCCCTAGCATGTGCGCGGCGCCGACCGAAACGAACGACGTTCCGGGCTGTTGCAGGCGCGTCGATAATTGGCCCGCCCAGGATTCGTTTCGATTCACGAACATGCGTTGATAGATCGGGCTGCTGGAATACTTATCGAACTGTAGGATCTTTGCGATTCGATCCTGATCGCCGGTTTGCCACGCATCTACGATGGAATCGAGCGACGATATGCCGGATTTTGGCTGCGCTTGCAACTCTTGGTCGAGCATCGAAACTTGCTCGGCTTGCGTCATATCCGAAAAAACATGAAGCTGCGTCGCCACCGACTCGAGACCGGCGACCGGCTTACCGGCGTCAACGAATTCCTTGCGAACTTGAAGGTCGACGCCGTTTCCAGCGGCGTATCCGGAATGTGTGGCCGGATGCAGTTGCAGTAACAACGCGACGAGCCAAGGCTGCATGTGCTCGTATTTCGACTCGCTTCCAAGACCGTCGCGCGCGAGTTCTGCATCGAGCAGTGTTAGGTCGGCTTTCGATATCTTTGACGAGAGGAGATGGTCTTGGTCGAAGCCGAGCTTCAGCAGCGGTGCTGCGACCGAATCGAGACTGGCCGGATCGGCGACTTCTAAATAGAGATCTTTGCTCTGCGCGATCGCAGCTTCGAGTTCCGGCGACCGCCACTGGACGCCCTCGCGAAGCAGATGGACCGTACCAAACAAGTACACTTTGCCGACCGGGCCTTGCACGAGCCACAATGCCGGTGCGGCCAGCACCGGACGGCTCGCGCACAGAAAAAGCGCTGCTGTTAGCAACGCAAAAACTCTGCAGAATCTCACGCAGCGGATCCTCCGCCGCAATCGTTGCCCGCTTGCCGGTCGAATCCCTCGAAACGCCGTACGAGCCGGGCCTCTTAGTATGCCGGTAGCGATTGCTGCAGGGCGGCGGTCGGATCGGCGATGGCCTTCTGTCGCTCGGCGCGCACTTGCGGAAAGCGATCGCCGGCGGCCGTCAACGCACGCTTGTATGCATCCAATAGTGCGTCCGCTCCGCTTGTCGGAACGTCGGGAACGACGCCGACGCCTTCCCAATTCGTTTTCGTATACGGGTTGCGAGCGTAACCGTACGGTACGAAGATACTGAAATGATCGCTCAGACGAACGAAGTCACCGGGATTCGCGCCCCCGCCGGTCGTCGCGCCGATGAGCATCGCGCGATGCAACGACTTCATATCGTAGGCGAACTGCTCGGCACACGAGAACGTATGGTCGTCGGTTAACACGTACAACGGCTTCCCGAGATAGCGCTGGCCCGCTACGGTGGCGGCCGTAAACTGTTTAAAGGTCTGCGATTTGCCATTCTGGACGATCACGATGCTGGTCAACTCCGTCGGCCGGTTGTAAAAATAGCCCATCAGGTAGTCGAGCGAATCCGGATCCCCGCCGCCGTTGTGCCGGACGTCGATTACCAGCGCATCCGTGTGACCCACCATCGTCATCGCAGCGTCGATCGCCGCTTTCGATTCGGGCATCGGCCCAAAGTTGCCGAGGTGAAGATAGCCGATGTTACCGCGCAGGCGCAGCGTTCCGAGAAGGCCGAAGTTGCGCGAAGTAAACATCTGCACGACTTGTTTGATGTCGGCCGAGCTAGGCTTCTGCGTGTTCGGTGCGATGACGATGTCGGAATAATCTAAGCGCACGTGTTTGTCGTGCACGGCGCCGTACAGATCGTTCGTAACTGCGTCGGCAAACGCTTGAGGATCCGCGATTTGCAGATACGAGGCGCGATTCGCTTCGAGCACCTGGCGCATCGCCGCCACCCGGCTTTGAAAGACGTACGCTCCAAGCGCCTTCTCGGCAGCGTCGATAACCGCGGCGCGATCGGCGGCGGTGAATGCGGACGCGAGGCTTGGCGAGGGAATTGCGACCGGAGCCGGCGAGGGCGCCACCCCCAACAACAGAAGTGCGGCCAAAAATACAGCGAGCGGTTGGACGGGCATGTAGTCTCCTCGGCGATACGGCGTTTGTGATCTACTGGCGATATTTACAGCGGGATCGACCGAAGGTTACACTGAAATTCTCGGCATATGTTAGGTAATGCAACGCAAAACGCTGAGTTGGATGGAATTGACCGCGATATCCTCGGTGCGCTCGAACGGGACGGGCGAACGTCATACATCGATCTTGCCCGGGAGATCGGGCTGAGCGCCAACGCGACCGCCGATCGCGTGCGCCGGTTGTTCGCACTCGGCGTAATCGACGGGGTTCGCGCGACGCTCTCGCCGGATGCGTTAGGGCTAAGCGTTTCCGCGTTTATCGATGTGAAATTGCGTTCGGAACGTGCGGCCGACGACTTCGAGCGCAGCCTCGCCGACGTGCCGGGCATCGTCGAGTGCGTCTTGACGACCGGCAACTTCGATTTTACGTTGCGGGTGGCGTGCCGCGATCGGGAAGACCTCGTACGCATCGCGGAACACCTGCGAACGACAGCCGGCGCTGCCGAAACGTACACCCGACTCGTTCTGCGAGAGCGGACGTTCGGTTTGATGCGATCGGCGGAATCGCGCCGAAAGCGCTAACGCCGCACGTGCGCTCGTACGACGTCATTCGCGAACGACAACATCAGCGACATCTCCCGGTTCCACCCTTCGGTAGATTCGTCGCGAGGTCGTGGTTCACACGCGACATCAATCGTGGCAGAAGCCTCGCAACCGTTCTGGGGTCGAGTATGCGATCCCGGACAAGACCCACCTACCGGAGATTACCGGGATTACTCTGAAAAGGCGACTCGTGAAGCTCTCGACGCACGCCGGCACAAATCGCTCGTACTGGGATCGTACCAGCGACGACTACCAGGCCCGGCATGGCCCACAGCTCGCTCGTAACCCGCGCGCCTGGGGTGTCTGGGGAATTCCCGAAGACGAGCTTTGCATTCTCGGCGATGTCGCGGGTAAGGACGTGCTGGAATTCGGCTGCGGCGCAGCGCTGTGGTCGATCGCGCTATCACGACTCGGCGCTAGCTGCGTGGGGCTCGATGTTTCGGAACAGCAGTTACAACATGCACGCGAGAACATGAAGGCCGCGGCGGTTGATTTTCCTCTGGTGCACG
>DASXXU010000101.1:0-20768 GCA_036502885.1 Candidatus Tumulicola sp. | reverse complement strand
CGAGTTAGACAAGATCGCCGCCACGACGGCGGTCGGTACGAGCTTCAGCCTGAGCGTGCTATCGCAAGATTTCGACCGCGGCGTCGGATTGTTGGCGGACGAAGAACTGCATCCGGCGTTCGATTCCAAATCGTTCGGTCTCGTGAAAGATCAAGCGGTCGGATCGTTGACGGGCGCGATGACGTCGCCCGATCACCTCACCGACGTTGCGCTCGCGTCCGCGCTATATCCGCCGGGAGACCCCGCGCGCCGTTTTGCGTCGCCGCAAACCGTCGGCGCGTTAACGCTGGACCAAGTGAAAGCATGGTACGCATCCGCGTACCGGCCGGATCTGACGACCATCGTCGTCATCGGTAACACCACGCCGGACCAAGCCAAGGCGGTGTTCGAGAAATACTTCTCGGGATGGACGGCGCAAGGGCCTAAGCCGAACATCGAGCCGCCGGCGGTGCCGGCAAACGCCGCGAGCCAGGTGACGATTCCGGCCACCGGGCGGGTTCAATCGTCGGTGCAACTCGTCGAAACGCTTCCGTTGTTGCGGACAGATCCGGACTGGGCGCGCCTGCAACTCGCCAACACGGTTTTGACCGGTGGCTTCTACTCGTCGATGCTGTATCACGATCTGCGCGAAGTGCACGGTTACGTGTACGATGTCGGCAGTTCGGTACACGCCGGCAAGGTGCGCGGAACGTTCAGCGTCAGTTACGGGTGCGATCCGCAAAATATCGTGCCGGCCGAAGGACAGGTCGTTGCTATCTTGAGCCAGTTGCAGAAAACTGCGATCCAACCGGATCGCTTGCTCCGCAGTAAGGCACTGCTGATGGGCGACTTCCCGATTCGCCAGTCCAGCTACGGCGGCGTGGCACGCGAATTGTTGAACTACTCGGTGCTCGACTTGCCGTTGAATCAGAACGTGATCGACGCGCAAGCCGAACTCGATTCGACGCCCGACGCGGTGGCCGCAGCGCTGGCGAAGTTTATCCGGCCGAACGGTTTCGTCCGGATCGTAACCGGACCGGGGCCGCGCTAGCGTAACCGCGGCGATGAACGTAAGACCGGTGGTTGGTGTCGGCTTCGACATCGACCACACGCTGGTGATCGATAACAAGCTCGAGCGCATCGCGATGCTGCAGATGCTCGAAACGATACAAGATCGAGGCGGAAGCTGCGGCAACCTCGTCGAGGAATCGCGTCTCATCGACGAGTTGCTCGCGCGTCAGCGGGCAGGTGAGTTTACGATCGACGAAGCCGTGTTCGCGTTCGTTCGCGAACGGGGCATCGAGCCGGACGTGCAATACGCCGAGCGTTTTCGCACGATCGCCCTCGATATGGTCGACCGAGTCGTTATTCCACTGCCGGGCGCGCGCGAGATGCTGCAAAACTTACAGCAACGCGGCATCCGAACCGCAGTACTGAGCAACGGCTGGAATCCGTTACAAATTCTCAAGGCCCGTCGAGCCGGATTCGAGGGGGCGGTTATCGCGAGTGCCGATATCGGCATACAAAAACCGGACGCGCGGGCGTTCGACGCTTTGCTGGGTGCCTTAGGGACGGCGCGTGAAAACACGTGGTACGTCGGCGATAGCGCGACGGTAGACGTGCAAGGTGCCGTTGCCGCGGGTCTGCGCTCGGTGTGGATCGATGCCGACGAGCTTTCGTATCCGGCCGGCGTTACCGAACCGGAGTATCGTATCGAATACCTTGCCGATCTGCCGGCACTGTTGGAGGCTCGGTCGCATGCGATTCCATAAGGCGCTCGTCGCCGTTTCGGCGCTGGTGGCACTAGCGGCCACGCCGGCGCCGCAGCCCGCAACCAGCTACGATGCTAAACTAATCGACCTGGAGCGGCGCTACACGATGTGGTCGCTGCACGAGAATCCCAGTTCTTCGACGGACGCCGGCGTGCACGACGTCGACGATAAACTGGCCGATTTCAGCAGCGAGACGCAATCTGCAGAGATGCAGCGGCTTCGCGGTTTTCGTGACGAGCTCGCCGCGCTCGCGCCGCCACTCGGCTCGTCCCGGCACGACACCGTCGATTATCTTCTGGTCCGATCTGATCTCGAGGGCGACTATTGGAGTCGCACCGTTCTGCAACCGCTGCAACGCAACCCTACGGTGTACGAAGGCGAGTGTTCGAACGGCATCTTCTCGATCATTAAACGCCCTTACGCTTCCGACACGGTACGCGTATCCGACGCGATCGGGCGGCTGCGCGCTTGTCCGGGCGTTTTAAAACAAGGCCAGGCGAATCTCACCGACACCGTTCGCGAATTCGCGCGGATCGCTTCCGACGACGTTCGCGACGGCGATTCGCTGTATACCGCCTCCCTGGACGAACTTGCTGTCCACGTTCCGGCTGCCCAACGCCAGGAGTTACATCAGGCATCGGCGGCTACCATAACGGCGCTGCACGCATATCGCGCGTGGCTCGACGGACGCATGTTGTCGTTTCACGCCGGCGGGTTTGCGCCCGGACGCGAGCAGTACGACTGGTTTTTGAAGCGCGTTTTATTGCTTCCGTACGATGCCGGCCAAATCGCGGCCATCGGAACGCTCGAACTGGCTCGCGACCGCGCGTTGGAAGCATGGGAAGAAAATCGCGATCGTTCGCTGCCGCAACCACCCTCCCCCAAGTTCGCGAATAAGGCGGCGTTCTTAGCGCACTACCAATCGTCGTTGCAAGTTCTGAAGGCGTTTCTGAAAGCGCACCGCGTCGTCGACATCCCGTCGTATGTGGGTCCGTTCCACATCGTCCAGGTTCCCGCGGCGCTGGCCGCGACGTATCCGGGTGGTTTCATGAATCCCCCGGCGATGCTCGGCACCGATCCGGAAGGCTTTTATTTCGTTCCGGACTTCTCGTCGTCGAACCAGAGCTTCTTCGTCGCCTACGCCCGCCAGTCGGTATTGCCGATTCTCGGTCACGAAGGCATCCCCGGACACTTTTTACAGTTTAGCTATGCGTATCACAACCCGGATTTCATCCGCCACGTGCACGACGACGGCATGTTCGCCGAAGGCTGGGCGTTTTACGGTGAGGAGATGTTGATGCGTCTCGGCTTGTACGATAGCGATCCGGCCGCGCGCAAGCAAGTCATCCATCTAATGCGCCATCGCGCTACGCGCGTCGGCGTCGACGTCGGATTGGCGACCGGGGCGATGACGTTGCCGCAAGCGATCGACTATTTCAAGACGAACGCCGGCATCGACGCGGACACCGCGACCGGCGAGGGCACGCGATTCGCGATGGATCCGGGCCAGGGAAGCGATTATCTGGTCGGTAAGACGCAAATCGAAACGCTGCTCGGGTTGTATCGCGACCGGTTCGGCACGGCGCAACCACTATCGGCATTTCACGACCGCCTGTTATCGTATGGAACCGTTCCCTACTCGACGATTCGGTACGAGTGGTTCGGCGACGACGCGTGGCTAAAGCCGGCGATGGATCCGATCGCCCCCGAGGAATTCAAATGACGCCACGTATCTCAAGCGGCTCGCTCGGCAGCCGTAAGCTGAAATCGCCGAAGGGCATGCAGGTGCGTCCAACCCCGGGACGCGTGAAAGAGTCGCTCTTTTCCATTTTAGCCGACCGCGTCGACGGCGCGGCGGTCCTCGATTTGTTCGCCGGCACGGGAGCCATTGGGTTCGAAGCCGCTTCGCGCGGCGCGCGACGCGTCGTTTCCGTAGAAGCGCACCGCGAAACTGCGATGGCGATTTCCGAAGCGGCCAAAGATCTCGGCGTCGACAAAACGGTCGAAGTGATGGCCGCGCCGGCCGAGCGCGCGTTATATCGCGTTAGCGGGCCGTTCGATCTCGTATATTTGGATCCGCCATACGCCGACGACGTGCCGCTCAACGTATTTCGTCTGCTGCACGAGCGGCAGTTGTTATCGCCCGACGCGCGCGTGATCTACGAACACGCCGCGAAGCGAATTCTCCCGGACATACCCGGCTTTCGCTTCGTGCGACAAGAAGTCTATGGCGACGTCGCATTGGCGTTTCTGGCACCACAACCGTGACGCGCGCGATCTATCCGGGATCGTTCGATCCCCCGACGTTCGGTCATCTCGACGTCGTAGCCCGCGCGGCCAAATGCTTCGACCAAGTGATCGTCGCAATCGTCGTGAACCCGCAGAAACGCGGCCCCATGTTTACGCTGGACGAACGCGTCGACATGTTACGGGCGTCGTTGGCAGATTTGCCCAACGTGCGCGTCGAGCACTTTCGCGGATTGCTGGCCGACTATCTGAAGGCTGCCGGTGCGGACGTGATCGTAAAGGGCTTGCGCGTCGTGTCGGATTTTGAAAGCGAGATGTCGGCGGCAATGATGAATCGCTCGCTCTCCAACGTCGATACGCTCTTCTTGATGGCCGACCAACGGTACTCATTCGTAAGTTCGAGCCTGGTCAAGGAGGTTTTCTTTCTTGGCGGCGACGTAACCTCACTCGTTCCGGAGCCGGCACTCCGTCTCATGACGGCCAAGCGCGGCTCGGGCGACACTCGCGCGTAACGGAGGATCGACATGTCGGTGTACCGGGTGCTGGATAAACTCGAAAGCTACGTCCACGAAGGTACGTGGTTACCCGCGGGATACCGCGTTTTGTCCGAGGAGCGCCTTCTCGAACTGATCGAGAAAGTACGCGCCTCGCTGCCCGAAGAGGTCGGGCGCGCGAAGATCATCGCCAAAGACCAAGATCGCGTCATGCGCGAGGCGCAGCAGAAGGCGCAGTCGATCGTGGATGAAGCCTCTTCGAAGCACGAAGAGCTCGTCGATCAGCACGAAATCGCGCGCCGCGCGCGGACGACCGCCGACGTGGTGTTGCGGGAGGCGCAAGAGCGCGCCGATCGGATTCGGCGCGGTGCCGACGAGTACGCTGCCGGCGTGCTCACCGAGATGGAGAACCGGCTGTCCGGAGCGATCGGTGCGGTTCGAAAGGGACGCGATTCGCTAGCTCGCAGTGCCGCCGCTCAAGCGCCCGCCGAAGCGCCGCTGGCCGAAGCTGCCGCACAAAGCAAACGATCCGCTTTCGATTCACAAACCACGGCGGAAGAAACCGCGGCGATGGAGCCGGTCAAGGCTTGAAGCCGGCGGTCGCGTTCGCGATTGCGGCTGCCGCATTAGCCGCGGTCGCAACGTCGCGGGCGCCGGACGCCGTTGCGGCCGACGGTGGTGGGTTGGCCGGGTACGTGGTCGACGGTTCTACCGGCCACGGCCTTCCGGGCGAGCGCGTATCCTATTTCCGTTTGCCGTACGTCGAAAACTCGACGGTCGTCGCTGAGACGCGCACGAATTCGCGCGGCTATTTCGGCGACATCACCTTAACCCCGGGCCGCTACGTTTTATCCGTTGGTAGCGGATCACAAATCTTGGGCTGCGTGGTCGAAGATGTTTTCAGCGGTGAAGTATCGCGCGTGCGAATTTCACTGGCACGCTTGGGTGCGCCGTGTACGGGACCGCGTCCGAGCGCATCGCTGGTCGACGCAAACGCGACGGCCGACGTCTACCGGATCTAGCGGCTTGTAGCGCCTTCGGTTAGACGGGCGGCGCTTGGACGTTGTGCGCGAAAGCTTCGAGCCGCGCGCGATCGATCGATTTAACGCGTCCGCGGTCGAGTTCGACGGCCTCGGAGTTCTTCAGACGTAGCAGCGCCCGGGCCGCCATGTCGCGGACGGTGCCGGCGGCGGCTGCAATTTGCGCCTGCGACAGGTGTTCGACGCCCGGCAGGCCGCGCGTCATCCCGACCGACGCACGCGCGTAGCCGAGCAAGAACTTTGCAACACGCTGCAATACGTGCGCGAAGGCGAGGTCCGCGATCGTGTCGATCGAGCGGCGCCGTGCCTGCGACGACGCGATTAGAAATCCGAGCGCAAGCTCGGCGTCGTTGCGCGCGGCGTGGATCACCGCTTCGCTGGGAAGCGTAACGATCGTCGCGTCGGTCAGCGCTTCGGCCCGCGTGGTCGCGCCGCCGCCGTCGAACGTGCCGCTCTCGTTGAGCGTATCGTGCGTGAGCCGCTCGCCGATGGTGTGGGTTTTGCCGTCGGGCGAGAGCAGCGTATAGATGACTTTACCGGTCTTGACGATCCCGAGATACGGCCACATCTCGCCCTCGTCGAAAATCGTGTCGCCGGATTTGTAGCTTCGCTCGCTCATCTGGCCGGCCAGCTCTTTGAGCGTCGTGGCTTTCGCCGAAGTGAACTGCGAAACGTGAGCCAGCAGGGTCTCGCCGTCGGCGTTTTCGTCGATGCGCTCGAGCCGCACCGTCCAGCGGTTGCTGCCGAGGTTGCGCGCGTCCCACGAGAATTTTCCGGCTCGCAGTTGCGTCATCTCGTTGCGCAGCGCGCGCGGATCGGTTTCCTCGTTGATTTCGAGCGCCGTTCCGATTTGAAGCTTATCGAAGGCTTCGAGGATTTGGTCCGTTCTGGACGCGGTCGAAAGGGACCGGGCGTCTAACGACACCGCGGCTGGGCGACTGATCGGCATACGCGGCCGTTTAGGGATGGCCCGTCGCTGCGCCTGCCGAAAGGCGCGCGCCATGAACCGACCCATTCAAGACAACGATATCGTGATCGTCGCCGGCGCGCGGACGCCCTTCGGCAACTTCGGCGGAGCCCTCGCCGACCTGACCGCGACCGACTTGGCGGTAGCCGCCGCACGAGCGGCGATCGAACGAAGCGGCGTTCCGGCCGATCGGATCGACGACGTCGTGTTCGGCAACGTCATTCAAACCAGCAGCGACGCGATCTACCTCGCGCGCCATGCCGGCTTACGCTCCGGCGTGCCCGTCGGCACCCCAGCCCTGACCTTGAACCGATTGTGCGGTTCGGGCTTGCAGGCGATCGTTTCGGCCGCGCAGTCGCTGGCGCTCGGAATGTCGACCTACGCGCTCGCCGGCGGCGCCGAGAATATGAGCCAGGCCCCGCACGTGGTGCGTGGCGCGCGCAAGGGTTTCACCCTGGGGCGCGACGTCGCGTTCGAGGATTCGCTGTGGACCGCGCTGACCGATTCGTACGGCAACATCCCGATGGCGATTACGGCCGAAAACCTGGCCAAGCAATATGGCATCTCGCGGGAAGAATCCGACGAGTTCGCCCTAGCCAGTCAGGAAAACGCCTTGCGCTCCCAGCAAGACGGGTATTTTGCCGAAGAGATCGCGGCCGTTGAAGTGCCGGGCGCGCGCGGTGCGACCACGATCGTCGATCGCGACGAAGGGCCGCGCCCAGGCCTGACGATGGAAAAGCTCGGCAAGCTCCCGGCGCGATTCGTGCGCGACGGTGTGGTGACGCCCGGCAATGCGAGCGGAATCACCGATGGTGCGGCTGCGGTCGTGCTGACGACGGCGGGTCAGGCGAAGAAGGATGGCGTCGAATGGATGGGGCGCTTCGCCGGGGCCGGCGTGGTTGGCGTGGATCCGGCGGTGATGGGGATCGGTCCCGCCTTTTCGATTCCGCGGGCACTGAAGCGAGCGGAGATCGCAATGGATGATGTAGCGGTAATCGAGATCAACGAAGCCTTCGCGCCGCAAGTGCTGGCGTGTCTTCGCGAGCTCGGGATAGCCGGCGATACGCGTTTGAATCCGCACGGGGGTGCCATTTCGCTCGGGCATCCACTGGGCGCATCCGGAGCGCGGCTTGCGCTCACGACGCTGCACGAATTGCGCCGCCGCGGCGGCGGGTTCGGCATCGCATCGGCGTGCATCGGTGGTGGCCAGGGCATCGCGGCGGTCTTCGAGGTGGCGTGAAACGCGCGTGGGACGTCCTCGCGGTTTTAGCCATCGGTTTCGTCCTATGGAAGGTGTTCATCGCACCGCGTTCGTTTAACCCGGCGGGTTCCAAACCGGCACCGCACGCGGTGTTTTCGCGCCTCGACGGCGGCGATTTTCGGGTGGTCGATCAGCGCGGACGGATCCTGTTTCTGGATTTTTTCGCGTCCTGGTGCGGGCCGTGTCGCATCGAGTTGCCGATCGTCGAAGCGTGGGCGAAGTCGAATCCAAACATCGCCGTCGTCCCGGTCGACGTCGGTGAACCGCTCGCGGTGGCGTCGAACTTCGCGCGTAGCAATCGCTTGTCCAACGTGGTATTGGATCCACGCGCCGACGCGCGCGGAATCTTCGCGGTGCAAGGCTTTCCAACGGTGGTCGTCGTCGATCCGGCCGGCGACATTCGCGCGACGTGGGAGGGGCTCAATCCGGCGATTGGTTTGGCGATGAGCAACGCCGTCAAGCAACTCGGAACGGCGCGATCGCACTAACCGCTCAAAACGCGAAATCTACTGCCTTCATGGCGTTCGCTATGACGCGAATATCCCGCTCGCTCACTTCGATTAGACCACGCCGGAATGGGAGTCCCCAATTCGTTCCCGGATGAATGAACGATAATTCGCCGAGCAGCGGCTCGATGGGCGCGGCTCGTGCCTTGAAATAGCGTACGTCGCGACGCGTCGGCGAAAAGTCGGACGCTTGCGCGTGCAGATATGGCTCACCATCGCGGATCCGGCCGATCGCGGAAGCTTTGCACCGGAACCCCTGCGCGCGGTTGCGATCGAGGTGAGTAGAACGCTAGTACGTCGCCCGGCTGTAAACGGCGAACCGGAGCCGATTTCCCGTGACCCAGCTGCACGAACCCACCGGCCACCGCAGCGTCAACGTGATCGGCGGAAGCGACACCGATCCAATACTTCACGGCGCGCCCGCATGCACGGTAACCGCGTAGCCGCCCGGTGCAACGAGGGCGAACATTCGGCCGAACGGCCCGTCCTGCGCTTCGCCAACGTCTGCTCCCCGCCGCAAAAGGCCGGCTCGATATTCGTCGACGTCGCCGCTCACCGAAAACCACACCGCGATTCCTTGACCGCTTTCGGTAGGTTCGCCCTAACGCGGCTCGGGCGGGCAAAATGCACCAAGGCTCGCCAGCGCGTTTTGCAGGTCGAAGAGCGTATGCTTGCGGGTCAGAACGACGCCGAACGCAAGCGTATCGCAACGCTTTTGGAGCGATGCGCGCGTGCTCTAGAAGACAGGCCGTAAAGCGGCTCCTAACGGCCCTTCCATTGCGGTTTGCGCTTTTCAAGGAACGCCCCGGTGCCCTCGGCGATGTCTTCGGTGTTGACCAGCAATCCGAACTCCAACGCTTCCAAATCGAGCGCGTCGTCGATGGATAGATGTGCGCCGGCGTTGATGGCTCGTTTGCATGCCGAAATCGCAAGCGGCGCTTTGGACGCTATCGCGGTCGCGATGCGCCGCGCTTCGCCGAGCAACGCATCCGGTTCGACGACGCGTTGCACCAAGCCGATGCGAAGCGCCTCGGCGGCGTCGATCGTCTCGCCGGTTAGGCACAGGTACATCGCCATGCCTTTGCCCACGAGCCGCGTCGTACGCTGCGATCCGCCGTAACCGGGGATGAGTCCTAAGTTCACTTCCGGCTGTCCGAACTTCGCGTTAGACGACGCGATCATGATGTCGCATGCCATCGCCAACTCGCATCCGCCGCCAAGCGCGTAGCCGTTGATCGCTGCGATGACCGGCGTGCGCATGCGCTCGATCGCGCGCGTCAGCGCTTGGCCTTTACGCGCTTGGCCGGCACCTTCGCCGGCGTTGGCCAGCGCGTTGAGTTCGCCGATATCGGCACCCGCTGCAAACGCCTTCGCACCGCTGCCGGTCAACACGATGGCGCGAACGTTTTCGTCGCGATCCAGATCGGCCAGCGCGACCGACAGTTCTTCCAACAGTTGCGAGCGCAGGGCGTTGAGCACTTGCGGACGGTCGAGCGTAACGATTGCGACCGGCGCTTCGATCGAAACCGAGATATCGGCAAACGTGCGCTCAGGCATAGTCGTAGAACCCCGCGCCGCTCTTGCGGCCCAAGCGGCCGGCAAGCACCATTCGTTTGAGCAGCGGGGGCGCAGCCATCATCGGATCCTTGAATTCGTCGAACATGATCCCGGCGATGTAATACGTCGTGTCTAAGCCGACAAAGTCGAGCAGTTCGAGCGGCCCCATCGGGTAACCGCACCCGAGCTTCATGCCCTTATCGATGTCTTCTTTGCTGGCGAGCCCGTCTTCCAGCAAGCGGATCGCGTACAGCAGATACGGCACCAGCAGCCGGTTCACGATGAAGCCGGGCGTGTCTTGGGCCAAGATCGGTTCCTTGCCCAGACGTTTCGAGAAATCGAACAACGTGTCGATCGTTTCTTGCGACGTCGCGATCGTTTTGACGACCTCCACCAACTTCATCAGCGGGACCGGGTTGAAGAAGTGCAAGCCGGCGACGCGGTCGGGGCGCTTGGTTTTAGCGGCCAGTTCGACCACGCATAAGCTGGATGTGTTGGTGCAGATGATCGCGTGTTGCGCGAGCAGATCGTCGAGCTGTTTAAAAAGCGTCGTCTTGATATCGACGTTTTCAACGATCGCTTCGATGACGAGATCGCAGTTCTTCATGTCCGCTACGTCGGTGGTGGTACGGATGCGGCCGACGATCGCGTCGCGGTCTTCCTTTGAAAGTTTACCTTTTTCGACGAAACGATCGAGCGATTTCGCTATCGAAGCGGCGCCGCGGTCGAGTGCCGGCTTCGCGACCTCCATGAGAACGACGTCGAAGCCGGCGCTGGCGCAGGTCTGCGCGATGCCGTTGCCCATGAGACCGGCGCCGCAGACGCCGACGGTGCGGATTTCGGACACGAAAATATTCCCTTCCGGACACGCGGCAAGCAGCCGCAGTTTATGGTTTGATAAAGGCGCAGGTTCATTCGTTGCGTTGCGGGGAATGGACCTTTGTCTTATACTGGGGAGCCAGCTTTTCAGCGGATCGGAGAATAGGTGCGGATCGCATACCACGAGGCGTTAGAAGGAACCCGGCTCGACGTCGTGCGCTTGGGAGCGCTCGTCGGCGACGCTATTCGTATGGCGGTCGACGCCCTCAACGGTCGCGATGCTGCGGCCGGCGCGCGCGTGGTGGCGGGCGACGATACGATCGACGAACTGCGCCGTCGCATCGAAGCGAACTGCATCGAACTCATTTGGCGCCAGCAACCGGTCGCGGGCGAATTACGCGAGATCGCCGCGATGCTCGAAATTGCAACGGATCTCGAACGCGTCGGCGACTACGGCGTCGATATCGCTAAAAACGCGATCAAACTTTCCGATCAGGCGATGCGTCCGCAAAAGGTGGAAATCGACCGGATTGCCGGCGTCGCCCACGCGATGCTGGTAGACGCGATGCGCGCTTATACGGAACGCAACGCGCGCCTCGCAAGCGACGTCATCGATCGCGACGATCAAGTGGATAAACTCTACAAGCGTAGCATCAAGCTGTTGCAAGAAGAGATGCGTGCCGATCCCGACATCGTGCGGCCCGGAACGCGGTACCTGTTCGTGTTAGCCGAGCTCGAACGCGTTGGCGACCGTGCCGGCAACATCGCTTGGCACACGAAGGACATGATCGGGTCCGAGTGAATCCGCCGCTCCCACGCAGCGAGTTCGCCGTAACGGAACGGCTGATCTATCTCAATCACGCAGCCGTCGGCGTTCTCCCGCTTTCTTCGGTCACCGTCGTCGACGAGTTGTTGCAGGCGCACGCGAAGGCCGGCGTGCTCGGAACGTGGCCTTTCGACGAACGCACGGATGAATATCGCGAAACGATCGCACGGTTCATCGGCGCGAGCAAAACCGAGATCGCGTTCGTCGCGAGTACCAGCGCCGGCGCGGCCGTTCTCGCGCAATCGATACCCTGGAACGAGGGCGACGAGATCGTGCTGGCCGACGACGAGTTTCCGGCTAACGTCGTCCCGTGGCTTGCGGTGCGCGAACGCGGCGTGCGCGTCCGTCTTATCGAAAGCGCGAGCGGCCCGCTTACAGCCGATCGTCTTCGGCGTGAAATCGGTCCCAAAACGAAGGTCGTCGCGGTTTCGTGGGTGTCCTATGCCGACGGGTACCGGCGCGATCTCGCATCGCTAGCCGAGGTCGCGCATCGAGCCGGCGCGCTCGTTTGCGTCGACGCGATGCAAGGGCTCGGCGCATTGCCGCTCGACGTCGATGCGTGCGGTGTGGACGCAGTATTTGCGGGCGCGGGGAAGTGGCTCTTGGGATTGCACGGCGCCGGTTTTCTTTACGTGCGCAGCGGGTTGCTCGAACGTTTGCGTCCGGGCGTACCGGGTTGGCGCGCGCAAAGCGACATCTGGGATTTCCATAACTACGATCAATCGCTATCGGATGACGCGCGCCGCCTCGAAACCGGCACGCCGAACGTCGCCGGAAATTTAGCGCTGAACAATTCCGTCGAGTTGTTGCGTCGCAGCGATACGGCGGCCATCGAACGATGGGTGCTGGATCTAACCGATCGTTTGTGCGACGGCTTAACCCGGCTTGGCGCGAGGGTGTTGACGCAACGTTCGGCCGGCGCGAAGTCGGGAATCGTCGCATTCGAAATGCCCGGCGTCGATAGCCGCTGGTTGGGCGCGGCGCTTTTGCGCGAAGGCGTTGTGACGACCTATCGTGACGCGGGAATTCGCGTGTCGCCGCACGGTTACAATCTTCCCGGCGAGATCGACTCGGCGCTCGAAACCATTGCGGCGCTAACGGCCCGCGCCCCGGCTCGCTAAGCGGCTGGTGCTGGCTCCGGTTCGACCAGCCGGCACGACGTCATGACCGCGTCGGTCATACCGTGGATCAAGCGTTTATCCGCCGGCGCGACCGTTGCAAGAATTCCCCCGAGCTCCACGCTCTGCTCGCCCGTTACGAAGAAATACGGGCACAGACGCGCGCGCGCATCGAACGTTCGAATCGCCGCACCCTCGCGATCGAAGTATTGTTGGCGCAGACGTTTGCTCTTATGGAAGCGCTGTAAGATGTACGGTGTCGTTTCGAACGACGACAACGCGACGTCGATCGTCGCGGACCATTCGTCCTTGGTGAGGTCGTTGGCGATCTTCACGCCGCGCGAACCCCACGCCAACGGCGAGAAGCCCGAGGGTTTGACGACGTAATCGCGTTCGCTCTTGCCCAAATCGGCGAGCCGGCGGAAGTCCGAAACCGGACCGCTAGCTGCGGTTAATCCTGCGATCACGCCTTGCGGCGGAAGCGGACGCGGATCCATGACCCACGTTTGCGGAAACGTTTCGAGCAGCCGCGCGAAGCGATCTTTGCCCAGCTCGCCGCGCCACAATTGCGCTAGCTCGTGGTGATGCAGAAGCGCGAACGCGAGCTTCTCTTCGAGATACGCTTTCGGCGGCGGGGTCATTTTGACGCGGTTGTGGCGCGCGGCGTAGAGCATCAAATCTTGCTTGGGGACGTTGAGCAAGTCGAACAGTTCGAAGTTCCGGTAGAGTGCGTCCAAGCGTTCTTCGCGCCCGTCCTCGAGCCGCACGAACAAACCATCTTCGGTGAAGGTGACTTCGGAGGGCGCGCGCACCCACGCGTGCGCCAGGTCCAGCCGGCGGACCGCGTCGGCGAGCCACGTCATCTCGCTGCGATAGTCGCCCGACTCGTCGGAGACGATGATGCCCACGCGGGGTTTCTCGACGCCCGTCGTGGTTCGAATCATCGCGGCAAAGCCGCGCGGAATCCCGTCGTTGCCGCCGACGCTCTCGACCCCCAGACTGCAATACGCCTCGGTCATCGCGCCGAGAAATCCCATGCCGCCCGGCACGCTGTCGAGTTCGGTCGCGACGAAATTGCCGTCCGCGGTGATCATCAGATCGGGACGGATGACACCTGGTATTTCTTGCTTGAAACGATTCTGGCGTGCGATACGCACGACGCGTTCGGGCTTACCCTGGTCGAGGTATTCGGCCACGAAGGACGGCGCGGTGCCGCGCGCGCTGCGGTTGTAGATGCTGTTGAGGGCCCGGTAGAAGCCGAGCATGTCTTCGCCAAGTCGAAGGATCGTATCCAGTTGCGTCTGGGTGAGCGCGAACGGTTCGGGGCTGACCCGCCAAGGTATCCGATCGGCTTCGTCGGCGACCCGGAACAAGCCGGGTGAGATGTTATCGTAGAGGTAGGAGGCTCGCTCTTCGGGCGTCATTCCGGGAGCGATCGCGGTACAAGGCATGTAGAGGCTAAAACTCCTGGCGACAACCGTCGGGAATCTTCGAACTGCTAAAGGCGATATAGCGTCGGCGCATGGTTTCGCATCCATGAATACCCGTCGGGCCGGATGGTTGCACTTTCCGGCCTCTACTTGATGGTGATGCCGCCGGGCGTCAACAACGCTCCCTCGACGCGGACGGCTCCGCCCGCGAACGCCAGGGTCAGATGAAGTACCCCCGACAGCCGTAAGGGCGCGAGGTCCAGTCGATCCATAATACGCGAAGTCGACTCGCCGGAAACGAAACGTAGGGTGGCCGTACGCTGGAATGTCGCGCCCGGTGTGCGGAACGTTTCGCTCACCGGGACGGCCTGCTCGTCGGCACCGTCCGAGCGCGGGGTCCCGATCACGCAATAAATGGCGGTGACGGTGGTGCCTTCGAGGCGCAGTGGCTCTTGCGTGCAGGATTGCGGTGCGGCAGCGGGCACCGGCGTTACCGCGGCAAGCGCAAACCAAAGGGCGAGGAACACGACGGATGTAGTTCTGTGTCGGAAACGTCGCACCCGTCGCGCCAACCGGATTCGTCCGGCCCGGGTTATAGTAGTTGTATGCAACCGATCGACCTGATCGCGCTCGACCTCGACGGCACGCTGGTCGATCTCGACGGCAACGTTTCGCCCGGGAATCGGGCCGCGGTGTTCGATGCGCTGAACGCGGGAATCCGCGTCGTGCTCGTAACCGGCCGTGGCGCCGACCTGCCGGCTCGTTTGGTGCGCGAGCTCGGCTTGAACGTTCCGTCGATCTGCGCGCACGGTGCGATAACGAAAGATTTTCTTGCCGGACGCACGATCGGACACATTCCGATACCGTTGCCGTACGCCGTACAACTCGTCGACTTTGCCGAACGGCGCGGTTTTGATGCGGCGTTGTATCTCGACGAAGGTTTCGTACGCGCGCAGGGTGCGCCGATGCACATGGACGACATGCGTTTGCCGCACTGGCGCACGGTCGTTTCGTTGCGCGATGCGTTGACCTCGGCCCCAACCTTCGTACGGTTTTTCGGGCGCGAAGCGGTTGAAGAGGTGCGCTCGACCTTCGCGCGTCTGCCGTTGGATTTCAAGCACGAAGTCTTCGGCGAACTCGAGGAATGCGCGATCACGAGCTCCGACGCGACCAAGGAACGCGCGTTGATGCGTTTGTGCGCGGATTTACAGGTGCGACGCGAGCGCGTTCTCGCGGTGGGCGACTCGCGCAACGACGTGCCGATGTTGCGTTGGGCCGGCATCGGCGTAGCAATGGGCAATGCATCGCCCGAGGTGCAACATGCCGTCGGCCGAGTCACCGGCGATTGCGAACGGGACGGCGCCGCGCAAGCGATCTACGATTACGCGCTTTCCGGCGAAACACAAGCGCTTAGCGCGTGACCGTTCGATTGATTGCCTTCGCGCGAGCGCGCGAACTGCTCGGCGATCGTCGCTCGATCGAGGTTGCCGCCGGCGCGCGCGTTTCCGACGCTTGGAGCCGGCTGCTCGAAGCGATCCCTGACCTATCCGAAGTGCGCGGGGTGCGTTTTGCCGTCGACGGAACGATGAGCGAACCGGACCGGGTGCTGCACGAGAACGACGAGCTTGCGATATTTCCGGCGGTCGGCGGAGGATGATGTCGATCGATGAGTTGGCGCTCGATCCACGCGCGGTCGAGGATCGCGTGCGGGCACCCGGTTTCGGCGGCGTCGTAACGTTTCTGGGCGTCGTGCGTCACGTCGACGAGCGAGGACGGTCCGTCGAGGCGCTCGAGTACGAGGCGTACGATTCGTTAGCGCTCGCTGAGTTCGATACGATTGCCGGCGAGGCGGGGGAGCGCTTCGGAAACGTTCGCATCGCCATCGCGCATCGCGTCGGACGCGTTGCGAGCGGCGAGGTCGCGGTGGTCGTTTGCGCGGCGGCGGTGCACCGCAAAGCGGCGTTTGCGGCCTGCCAATACGCGATCGACGCGGTGAAAGCACGGGCGCCGATTTGGAAGCGAGAGGTCTACGCCGACGGAAGCGCTGCATGGAAGGCAAACGAGGCGCATGCCTGACGTCGATTTGCTGCGCGTTCCGGCGGTTGAAAACGGCGTCACCGTGCTTCGCTACCACGCGCGCCGGGCGCGCGGCGTCTCGATCGTGGCCGGTCACGGCTACTCGTCGAGCAAGCACAACCTGGATTTCTTGTGCGCGTTTTTGGCGAGCCACGGGTTCGACGTGTTCAGCCTCGATTTTCCGGGTCATAAGCTCGGGGCGAGCGGCGGCGTCTTGCGCGGCATCGACGACTGCATCGCGGCGATGTCCTCGGTGGTGCGGTACGCGCGCGAACGCGACCCGTTCCCGGCCTACGCGATGGGGCATTCTATGGGCGGTATGACGGCACTGTTTACAACGGCGCTGGATTCGGCCATCGCGGGCTGCATTGCAATCGCCACCGGATTCGGGCGCCCGACATCGCTCGATGCGTTGCGCCAAGCCGGCGCGACCGATTTTCGGTCGAGTTACGTCGATGGCGTCTCGCTTCAAGAGTTGGTCGCAGGGGTGGATCGACGCTACGAACAGCTGTTGCCAAAACTCGCGGGACGCCCGGTCTTATACGTCGCCGCCGATCGCGACGCGATGGTCAGCCCGTCGAGCGTTCGCGAGCTCTACGATCGCGCGCCCGAACCGAAAACCTACGTCACGATCGAAAGCGACCACACGTACGCCGGCGAGCGCTCGCGCGCGGCGGTTTTGCAATGGCTCGACGAACGGCATTCGCGCGCGTGAAATTGGATGCTCCGACGCTACGGCGGTATAGCCGGCAGATATTGGTTCCGGAAATCGGCATCGCCGGGCAAGAACGCTTGATGTCGAGTTCGGCTCTGGTCGTCGGTGCCGGCGGATTGGGCTCGGCCGCGTTGCAAGCCTTGGCCGCCGGTGGTGTCGGTCGTTTGACGGTTCTCGACCCGGACGTTGTCGACGACACCAACCTGCAACGTCAAACAATTTATGCTTCCAGTGACGTCGGCAGCCCGAAGGTCGTAGCCGCGGAGCGTCGTTTACGTCAACTCAATCCGCACGTCGAAGTGCGCGCGATCGACGCAGCGTTCGATGCGTTCAATGGGCGCGAACTGGTTCGCGATCACGACGTCGTGCTCGATTGCACGGATCGTTTCTCGGCACGCTACCTGGTGAACGATGCGTGCGTGCTGGAAAGCAAAACAGATATCTCCGCCTCGATTTTTCGGTTCGAAGGCACGCTAGCGTCGTTTGCCGGCGGCGGTCCATGTTACCGTTGCCTCTACCCGCAGTTCCCCGGCGATGCGGCCGGTGGTTGTGCTGAGGCCGGCGTCGCCGGGCCGGTCGCTGCGATCCTGGGAGCGTGGCAAGCCAACGAGGCGATCAAATTCCTGACCGGCGCGGGATCTTCGTTGCGCGGACGGTTCATTGCGTTCGACGGCGCGTCGTCGGCCGTTCGCGAGTTTCGTTTCGATCGCGACCCGGCGTGCGCCGTATGTGGCGACGTTCCGGATATCCGCGAACTGCGCGAACATGCCACGCCGTATCCCGAGATCGACGAAGTCGGCGTAGCAGACCTCGACGAAGCGCTGCGATCCGCTATTTTGCTGGACGTGCGCGAACCATACGAAGCCGTATTGGGGCCGCTGGACGACGCGCTCGCTATACCGCTATCGGAGTTGGAGGCACGACTGCCGGAACTAGATCGCGCGCGTTCGTATATCGTTGCGTGCCGCATCGGCCTGAAATCGCGATGGGCTGCCGAACGCTTACGGGCCGCGGGAATTCATCGGGTCGCGAACTTGCGCGGCGGTTTACTTGCATACGCCGCCGCAAAACAGGCGTGGGAGCGGATCGTATGATCGATAAACTCTTTGGCGAAACGGGCGTTCGCGTGCCGGCGATCGGGCAGGGAACGTGGGACGTGCCCGAGCGCGGTGCCGCCGCGAAGGACGCCGCGCGCGCGATCCAACGCGGCATCGAACTCGGTATGACGCATATCGATACCGCCGAAATGTACGGATCGGGCCGCGTCGAGGAGTTCCTGGCCGGCGCGCTCGAAAGCGTACCGCGCGAACGGCTCTTCGTGACGACGAAAGTGTTGCCATCGAACGCGTCCTACCGCGGAACGCTCGCCGCTGCAGACCGCAGTCTGCACCGCCTGAAGATGGACTACGTCGACTTGTACTTGCTGCACTGGCCAAGTGACAGCCCGTTGGAAGAAACGATGCGTGGGTTGGCGCGTCTGGTGGCCGACGGCAAGGCGCGCTTCGTCGGCGTCAGCAACTTCGACGCCCCCGAGATGCTCCAAGCTGCGGGATATCTGGATGGAACGCCGCTGGCTTGCAATCAAGTGTTATACCATCTGCACGAACGAACCATCGAACGTCGCGTCATCCCCGCAGCCTTAGAGAACGGCATCGCGGTCGTTGGCTACACGCCGTTCGGTCGCGGCCGGTTCCCGCGCTCCGAGGTACTGGATCGGATCGGTGAAAAACACGGCGCGACGCCTCGACAGGTGATCCTCGCATTCTTGACGCGGTTCGCAAACGCGTTCGCGATTCCAAAAGCGTCGAAGATCGCGCACGTCGAGGAAAATGCCGGCGCCGGCGACCTTCGCTTGGATCCTTCCGACGTGGCCGATATCGACGCGGCGTTTCCGGCCACCGACGCATCGGAACTTCCGACGTTATGAGCATTATCGACGCGGTAGCCCTCAAGCGTGTCGTCGTCGATGCCGCGCGCCGGGCTGGTGCCGATTCCGTTCGCGTAACCACCGCAGAGCCGGATGCACCCGCGGATCGGCGCATGCGCGAATCGTTCGCGCGCGGCGATTTACAAACGTGGGGATATGACGACGCGTACGCGCGCCAAGCCACCGATCCCGAACGAGCGCTGGCCGGTGCCCGTAGCGTCGTGTGCTGCGCGTTCGCTTACGCGACGCCCACGCCCGCGGAACGTACGCCACTGCTCGGGCGCGTATCGAACTACGCATGGTCGACCGATTATCACCCGCGCATTCGCAACGCGTTACAGATCGTGGCCGCCGCAATCGATCGCGCGGCCGGCGCCGCCGTAACTTCATTCGCTTGCGATACGCGCCCGCTGAACGAGCGCGCCTTCGCCGCACGCGCGGGTTTGGGATGGATCGGAAAGCACACGAATCTCATCGCTCCGCGTTTGGGGTCGTTCGTTTTTCTGGGCGAGGTGTTTTCGACGCTTGAAATCACGCCCGATCCGCCATTACGCACGTCTTGCGGCGCGTGTACGCGTTGCGTCTCGGCCTGTCCCACCGGCGCGTTGCGTGGCGATTACACGATCGATGCCCGGCGATGCATCTCGGATCTCACGCAGCGAACCGACGGGATTCCGCGCGAACTTCGACCGCTCGTAGGACAGTGGATCTGGGGCTGCGATCTCTGTCAGGATGTTTGCCCTCCGACGAAATTGGCGGGCGCGACCGGCGACGACGAAGCCCGGCCGGTCGACCCGGCCACGGCGCAACCCTCGCTCACCAAGCTGTTGGGGTTGCGATCGTCCGAGTTCAAACGCCGTTATCGTAAAACCGGCATGGGATGGCGCGGGGCCGCCGTGCTTCGAAGAAATGCGGCCGTGGCACTCGGCAACGCACTCGACCGCTCGGCCGTTTCCCCACTCGTACGCGCGCTGGAACGCGATGCGCATCCGATGGTGCGCGGACACGCCGCATGGGCGTTGGGTCGCATTGGAGCGCCATTAGCGGTTTCGGCGTTACGCAGGCGCAACTCGCTGGAAACGGATATCGGGGTACGTGAAGAAATCGACGCAGCGTTGTGCGCGTGCGAAGCACGCGTAAGGAGTACCGAGTGAAGATCGTTTTTGCCGTCCTGGCCGCCGCCTCGATCCTGCTGACCGCACCGGCGTCGGCGCAAGACGACCTGTTGACGCGCATGGCGGGGCTCAACCCGAATCTGCGAACGTTCCAGGCGGCCATGCACGTCGACGTTGCGATGAAGACGTTCCCGTTCCTGAAAATCGCGCTGGAGGGGACGTATTACCACGAATCGCCCGATAAGGATAAGGTGGTTTTCACCAGCGGCGTGCCGGCGGTCGCCGACCAGTTCAACAAACTGTACGCACACATCGAGCCGCCGTCCCGTTGGCGCGACGTTTACGATGTCAAGGTCGTCTCGGATAACGGTACGGTTACGACGTACCGTCTTACGCCGTTGAAGCAAGGCAACGTCGACCACGTGGACGCGCGTGCGAACGATCGCACTGCGGTGGTGCAGTGGCAGCGATGGAACTACGTCAACGGCGGATACGCGGAGATGCGCAACACCTACAAAACCGTCCAAGGCAACGTCGTGATCGCATCCCAGACCGGGCACGTCGAAGAGCCGAACTATACGGCCGACCTTTCCTCGACGTTGGACGCATACAAAATTAACACGCCATTGAACGAGGCCGTCTTCACGCAGTGACCACCGTGGATCTGCTCGCGCGGCCTTTGACCGACGGATTTCTCCGGCGGATCGATTACCTGCGCGTGTCGGTCACCGATAAGTGCAACTTGCGGTGCGTCTACTGCATGCCGGAGGCCGGCCTGCCCTGGCTGCATCGCGACGAAATATTGCAATACGACGAGATCGCGGCGATCGTTCGGGCGGCCGCCGCGGTCGGCGTGCGTTCGATCCGATTGACCGGGGGCGAGCCATTGGTGCGGCCGGGCTTGCACGAACTGGTCGCG
>DASXXU010000100.1:0-9873 GCA_036502885.1 Candidatus Tumulicola sp. | reverse complement strand
TGTGGGTCTAACGACTGCTTGCGAACCGTAATGCCGAGGTGTCGTGCGGTAATCGTTGCGCGAACAGAGCCCGGCTGCCACAATACGAAGACGAACAACCCGCTGTTCGAACTGGCCGCCGGTGGGACGCAGTTCGTGCAGATCGCCGGCGCAAATCGCCAACACGATGTTAGCGGACTCGTTTGGGTGAATCCGTCCTTTATCATGGGAACTGGCAAGACCAGTCCCAAGGGCTCGAGCGCCGTAAAAGTCCAGATTTCCGGACAACGCGGGCACGTCGTCGGCACCGTACCCTTCGCGCAAACGTTTTCAACCTATGGCTTCACGGTGCGGGCGGGCCAGGCTATCGTGCCAGACTTTGCAGGCAACACCGTTCGGATCTATAGTTTGTCGGACGGTTCGCTCGTTTCGAGCTTCACGCAGGGTCTATCGCAACCGTTCAGCGCCGCCGTTAGCCAATAGACGGCGCCGAACGCGCTGCGAAACGAAACCCGACGCTAGCGGATTTTCGGGCCGATATCTTTCTCGGCCAGTTTGCCCAGCGCCTGAACCACGAAGATGGCCAGCAGCGTGACGAGAACGGCGTAGATCAACTCCGCCAGCACGCCGCTGCCCGGCTTAAGAAACAGCGCGATCGAGTCGCTGATGAACTTGTTCCATGCGCCAGCGGCGATTAGACCGAAGGCGACGGTGGCCAACGCGACCATCGTGCCGAGGTACGTTTGTTTGACTTCCATGAGGCCCTCCAACGAAAAACGGCGGAATGTATCCGCCGTTGTATGAGGGTCGACCAACGCTGCCCTGCCGGGCAACTGAGTTTACGCCTTCAGTTCGATATCCACACCGGCGGGGAGATCAAGGTGCATCAGCGCGTCCATCGTTTTGGGCGACGCTTGCAGAATATCGATCAGCCGCTTGTGGGTGCGCATCTCGAAATGCTCGCGCGACTTCTTATCGTTGTTCGTCGAGCGCTGAACGCAGAAACGATTGATTTCGGTTGGGAGCGGCACGGGGCCGCTTACGAACGCGCCCGTACGCTTCGCCGTATCGACGATGCGTTCTGCGGATTGGTCGAGCACGCGGTGGTCGTAAGCCTTTAACCGGATGCGAATCTTCTGCTTGGACATTTACTCCGCGACTACGCTTGTGACGACGCCGGCACCAACGGTGCGGCCGCCCTCACGAATGGCGAAACGAAGGCCCTCTTCGCACGCGATCGGGGTGATCAGATCGACTTCCATCTGCACGTTGTCGCCGGGCATAACCATCTCGACGCCGTCGGGCAGTTTGATCGTGCCGGTGACGTCGGTCGTGCGAAAGTAAAACTGCGGACGGTAGTTGCCGAAGAACGGCGTGTGGCGTCCGCCCTCTTCTTTCGAGAGGACGTACACCTCAGCCTTAAACTTCTTATGCGGCTTAACCGAGCCGGGTTTGGCGAGCACTTGGCCGCGCTCGATGTCGTTACGATCGACGCCGCGCAAGAGCACGCCGATGTTGTCGCCCGCAATGCCCGAGTCGAGCAGTTTGCGGAACATTTCGATGCCCGTAACGACCGTTTTCCGCGTCTCTTCCTTGAGGCCGACGATCTCGATTTCCTCACCGACTTTGACCTGTCCACGCTCGACGCGGCCGGTTCCGACGGTGCCGCGACCGGTGATCGTGAACACGTCTTCGACCGGCATCAAGAACGGCTTGTCGATTTGGCGGACCGGATCTTGAATGTACTCGTCAACGGTGTCCATCAGCTTGAAGATCGGGTCGGTTTCGGAAGCGCCACGCTTGCCGTCGGACTGCAGCGCCTTGAGCGCCGAGCCGCGAACGATCGGCGTGTTGTCGCCGTCGAATTCGTATTTGCTAAGCAGTTCGCGGACTTCCATCTCGACGAGCTCGAGCAGCTCTTCGTCCTCGACCAGGTCGACCTTATTAAGGAAGACGACGATGCGAGGGACGCCGACTTGGCGCATGAGCAGAATGTGCTCGCGCGTCTGCGGCATCGGGCCGTCGGTCGCGGCGACCACCAAGATTGCGCCGTCCATCTGGGCCGCGCCGGTGATCATGTTTTTGATGTAGTCGGCGTGACCCGGGCAATCGACGTGCGCGTAGTGACGCTTCTTGGTCTCGTACTCTTGGTGCGAGATCGCGATCGTAATGCCGCGCTCTTTTTCCTCGGGCGCGTTGTCGATCTCGTCGACGCCGCGAGCTGCTGCCAGCCCCTCGGTTGCGAGACAGTGCGTGATCGCAGCCGTCAACGTCGTCTTACCGTGATCGACGTGTCCCGTCGTTCCGATGTTGACGTGCGGCTTATTGCGCTCGAACTTTGCCTTGGCCATTTTCTTCCTTACGCTGTGATTGCGATGATTGCGAGTTTACCGTTTACGTTACAAACGCCCTCGCGAAGAGGGCGCCATGACCTACGGAATATATCAAGATGGCAGCGACCCTGTCAAACGGGGAAGGCCCCTTAGACGGCCGCCGCCTTCTTTCCGGATGCTTTCGCGACGATCTCTTCTTCGACCGAGCGCGGCGCTTTTTCGTAGTGCGAGAATTCCATCGTGTACGTCGCGCGTCCCTGCGTCGCCGACCGCATGTCGGTGGCGTATCCGAACATTTCGGACAACGGGATGTGGGCCGTAATCACTTGCACCCCTCCGGGGGCTTCTTCGGTGCCTTGGATGACCCCGCGCCGGCGGATCAAGTCGCCGGTAACGCCGCCCATGTATTCCTTGGGGGTCGTGACTTCGACTTTCATCAGGGGCTCGAGGAGGATCGGGCCGGCCGTGCGGTTGGCCTCTTTCCATCCCATGGATGCCGCGATCTTAAAGGCCATTTCGGACGAATCGACGTCGTGATACGAACCGTCGAAGGCCGTAACCTTGAAATCGAGGACCGGGTACCCAGCCAGCACGCCACTCTGCGACGACTCCCGGATGCCTTCTTGAACGGCTTTGGAGTACTCCTTAGGAACCTTGCCACCGACGATCTTCCACTCGAAGATGAAGCCGGTGCCCGGCTCCTGCGGCTCGACCCGCAGCCAAATATCGCCGTACTGACCCTTGCCGCCCGACTGACGCACGAACTTGCCTTCTTTTTCGACCGTCTTCGTGATGGCTTCTTTGTAGGCGACCTGCGGCTTGCCGACGTTGGCTTCGACCTTGAACTCGCGGCGCAGACGGTCGAGAATGATCTCGAGATGCAACTCGCCCATGCCGGCGATGATCGTCTGCTGCGTTTCCTCATCGGTACGCATGCGGAAGGTCGGATCTTCTTGCGCGAGGCGCGTCAGCGCGATGCCAAGCTTGTCTTGATCGCCTTTGGTCTTGGGCTCGATCGCCTGCGAGATGACCGGTTCGGGGAACGTGATCGACTCGAGCGTGATCGGCGTTTTCTCGTCGCACAGCGTATCGCCGGTGCGCGTGTCGGTAAGACCGACCGCCGCCGCGATATCGCCCGCGCCTATCGTATCGATGTCTTCGCGATGGTTCGCGTGCATCCGCAGAATGCGTCCGATACGCTCCTTGCGGCCGCTGCGCGAGTTCAACACGTAGCTGCCCTTGTTGAGCACGCCTGAGTACACGCGGAAATACGTCAAGTTGCCGTACGGATCGGTCGCGATCTTAAAAGCCAGCGCGCAGAACGGCTCATCATCCGACGCCTTGCGGGTCATCTCTTCGCCGTCTTTGGGGTCCTTGCCGACGATCGGTTTCGCATCGATCGGCGACGGCATATACTCGACGACGGCGTCGAGCAACGGCTGGACGCCCTTGTTCTTGAACGCCGAACCGCACAACATCGGCAGCACGCTGCCTTCGATCGTGGCACGGCGTAACGCCGCTTTCATACGATCGATCGGCAGATCCTGACCGTCGAAAAACATCTCGAGCAGCTCGTCGTCTTGCTCGGCGATAGCTTCGACCAACGCTTGGCGCCACTTGAGCGCGAGCTCCCGGAGTTCGCCATCGACTTCTTCTTCGGCCATGGTCGAACCGAGATCGTCGGTGTAGACGACCTTCTTCATCGTGAACAGGTCGACGACGCCTTGGAAGTTATCCTCGGCACCGATCGGCACTTGGATCGGGACGGCACGACCGCCTAAACGTTCGCGGATTTTGTCCACGACGTTGAAGAAGTCGGCGCCCATGCGGTCCATCTTGTTAACGAAGATGATGCGCGGAACGCGATATTTATTGGCCTGGCGCCAAACCGTTTCGGATTGCGGCTGAACGGCCGCCACTGAGTCGAACAACGCGACCAAACCATCGAGCACGCGCAGCGAACGTTCGACTTCAACGGTGAAGTCGACGTGACCGGGCGTATCGATGATGTTGATACGGGTGTCGCGCCACGTGGTCGCCGTGGCGGCCGACGTGATCGTGATACCGCGCTCTTGTTCTTGGACCATCCAGTCCATCGTCGCGGCGCCGTCGTGCACTTCACCGATTTTGTGGACGCGTCCGGTATAGAACAGGATGCGCTCGGTGCAGGTCGTCTTGCCGGCGTCGATGTGCGCGGCAATGCCGATATTTCTCGTTCGGTCGAGTGGGAATTCCCTAGTTGCCATGGTGTTGTTAAGTGTCTGCGTCTACCAGCGGTAGTGAGCGAACGCTTTGTTGGCCTCCGCCATTTTGTGGGTGTCTTCGCGCTTCTTGATGGTCGCGCCGGTGTTATTGGATGCGTCGAGCAGTTCGTTGGCGAGTTTCTCTTCCATCGAACGGCCGGCGCGCGAGCGGGCGAATCCGATCAGCCAGCGCATGGCCATCGCCTGACGGCGATCCGGACGAACTTCCATAGGAACTTGATAGGTCGCGCCGCCGACGCGTCGCGGCCGCACTTCGACCAACGGCATCGCGTTGGAGAGCGCCTGCGAGAATACGTCCATCGGATCGCGTCCGGTTTTCTCGGAAACGATGTTGAGCGCCGCGTACGTGATGTTTTCGGCGGTCGACTTCTTGCCGCGCAACATCACTTTGTTGATGAAACGGGCCAGCACTTTTGAGTTGAAGCGTCCATCCGGCAGAATCTGCCGTTTGATCGCGGGACCTTTACGCGGCATTACTTCTTCTTATCTCGCTTGGCGCCGTACTTCGAACGGCCTTGCTTGCGGTTTGCGGTTCCCGCCGTATCGAGCGTTCCGCGAACGATGTGGTAGCGAACGCCCGGCAAATCTTTTACACGGCCGCCGCGCACGAGCACGACGCTGTGCTCTTGCAGGTTGTGGCCGATGCCGGGGATGTATGCCGTAACTTCTTCGCCGTTCGTCAACCGTACGCGCGCGACTTTACGCAGAGCCGAGTTCGGCTTTTTCGGCGTAACGGTCTTCACTTGCGTGCACACGCCGCGACGTTGCGGATTTCCCGTAACTTCGAACTGGCGCGTCGGAAGATCCGGATGGCCCGGCTTCGGGCCGGTCAGGATCACGCGGAAGGCGCGGGTTTTAACCTTTTTCTCGGTCTTTTCGCGGCCACGGCGAACGAGCTGATTGATGGTGGGCAAACGTCGCTCCCTAACACAGTAAAATACGGCCTCCACCCCGGGACCGCAGTCCCGGGAACCCTCGTGAGCACCCCTGGCACCGCGCCAGGACTTCCGAGTGGGGCCGAACCTCAGCACTCTACCACGGCGCTAGCGCGCCGTCAAATAAACCGCCTTAAGGCTTGGCGTCTGCCAGCCTCGCAAGCTCGCCTGCAATTTCGGCCGAGCTGAAGCCGCGCTGCTGTTGCATTCTGACGAACCGCACGACGGCGTCGCGAAGACCTTCGCGGCGATCCGATTTGGCGGCCTCAGGACTCGGATCGGCGACGCGCGTTCCGCGGCGCCCATCGCTGACGATCCAGCCCTCTGTCTGCAACTCGCCGTACGCCCGCGCTACCGTGTTCGGCGCTATTTCTAAGTCGCCGGCGAGCTGCCGTACCGTCGGGAGGAGCGCGCGTCCCGGCAACACCCCCGACTCGATAGCGCCCTTCAGCTGATCGGCGATTTGCCGATAGGGCGGTGTCTCGAGATTTTCATCAACGAAGAGAAACGGCTGTTGTATCGGCTCAGGCAATGGAGCGCTCGAACTCCGCGGTCGAGCGCCGCGAGCAAATGTAGATCGCGATCAACGTCGCGAAAAACGCAGTTGCCGTGATCCAAAACGCCGCGTCGGTAAAGCCGCGATAGGCTTCGGGAACCAGCGGCGAGCTGGGCGCGATGAGGACGAACGCTGGTAACGTCGCGAGCAACGCCAGATTCATGACCCGCCGTTCCCGGACGCGCCGATCGACGGCATACGCCATCTCGGGGTCATCACCGACCAGGAGCGCGCGGCCGGCGGCGATCTGCCACGCGACCCAAATTAAGGTAGCCGTTGCGATGGCGACGACGATAACGGCGGGCAGCAACGGTGTGACCCATGCCATAATCACGATGCTGGCCATCGCCCCGGCGACCCCGGCGACCAAGAACGGCTGAAACGCGTCCAGCGGCGAGCGCGGGACGAGCGGTGCCACCCTGCGCTGGGTAGCGCGCCGGATCGCTGAATACGATAGCAGTCGCGAACCGGCGATCCCCAAGCACAGAACGGCATACGGAACCGCGTACGGCACCTCTGGGACGAGCTGGGCGGCGGCCGCAACCAGCGCCAACACCCCGAGCCAGCGTTTCCACGCTTGCGGCGTAGCTTCGGCCTGCCGGCGAGCTTCCAGCGTGCGTTGCAGACGACTCGCCAAATCCGGCGAGAGGTTGTCAGGCGCACAAAAATCGCCGACCCCGGTGAGCCAGAGGCAGACGTTCGGGCGCAGCAACATCGCCAACCCGGCGATCGCGAGCAGTGTGGCCCAGAACGCTCGCATGATGAGTTCGCGTTCGTGGAGCGGCAGCAGATGCAGAGACATTGTGTCAACACATTAATACAAACGAACGCTTTGTGTCAAGTATCTGATACAAAAGCGGAGGGCCGGCTTTAAGGGACGGGTAACGCGGGCAGCGTGGCGGCAAGCGGCGACTTCGCCGAACCTCGGCGACTCGGCGTTTTGGACGGCCTACGCGGTCTCGCCGTCCTTTTGGTGCTGTGGTATCACGTCTGGGAAATTTCGTTTCTGCCGGCACCCGTGAGCTGGCTCCAGTTCGTGCCGGAAACGGGCTTCATCGGCGTCACGCTCTTCTTTTATCTGAGCGGATTCGTGATCGCGTATCCGTTCATCCGTCACTGGCTGGCGGGCGGTCCGCCGCAACGCTGGGGCGAGTTCGCGTGGCGCCGCTTCATCAAGATCATGCCGTCGTACTCGCTGTTTATCGTCATTGCATACGCGATCGGATTCGCACAAAAACAGCCGGGCGCGTCGGCGCCGGTGGACATCGTCACGCACCTGCTGTTCGTGCACACGTGGTTTGCGCAGACGTACGGCACGATTAGCGGCGTTCTATGGACGTTGGGCGTCGAAGTCGAGTTCTACATCGTCTTTCCGCTGGTGTGGTGGTGTTTTCGCCGTAATCCGTGGTTCACGACCGCCGGCGCAGTGTTGATTGCCGTCGCTTGGCGCGCGTGGTTGGCACACTGTTGCATACACACGTCGTTTGGCGAGTACTCCGAAAACCTGCCCGGATACCTCGACATCTTTTTGTTCGGCGCGATCAGCGCGTACTGTTACGTCCGCTTCCGGCCGTTCCGTTGGCGCGGCGGCGGAATCGCGAGCGCGCTCGTTTCGATTGCGGGCGCCGCGTGGCTGGTGTGGTTGTTGCAAAGCCTGTACGCCTACCGGCTGTACGATCTCTGGTCGAACGTTTGGCAGATCGATCGGCGCCCGCTCTTGGGGGCGGCCTTTTCGGTGCTGGCATTGGGTTTTTTGTGGGCGCCGCGATGGTGGCAATGGCTGCTCGACAACCCGCCTTTGCGCTTCTTAGCGACGATTTCGTACAACCTATATCTGTATCATCAAATGCTGGCGCGCGAATTGTTGGCGTGGCGAATTCCACCCTACATTCCGCCGGCGCAATACGATCCCGTATGGCAGCCGCAGTTTACTGCGGTTGCATTTTCGGCAACGATCGTGCAGGCAACGATCGTAACCTACGTGTTCGAGCGTCCGTTGCTTCGCGTGCGCCTACCGTGGTCGCGGCCGCGGGATAACGAAACCACGCCCGGCATAAAGCCGGACGCCGGACGCAAGCGTACCTGAGGCGAGGTCTGGCGGCCACCGCACCGTTGCGATGGCCACCAAACGCCGTCGGTTAGATGTTTTTGAAGATGCTGTTGGTCAGGCCGGCGATAACCGGAACCTGCACTTCTTTGCCTTGGAAGCCGGTGATTGAGGTCCAGATCCAAAGCACGAACCAAAGGATCCCGACGATCGCGGTAACGGGAAGCGCGAGCAGTCCCAAGTGCAGCGGGAACAGCACGACATCGACGACCAGCCAAATCACGATGTACACGCCCCACAGCACGATCGACTGTGCGGCGGACCAGCGTGCGAACCGGTTGGTTCCACCGCCGAGAAACATGATTATCCCGCCGATGATCCCTAACAAATAGCCTAAGCCCGCGGCGACGTTCGGTTGTAAACCAAACGGTCCATCCGTGGTGGGAGGCGGGTTGGAAACTGACATCGTGCGCCCTTTCTCATATTAAGCGACGGTCGGTTGCAATGAGTCCCTTGCTTGGCTTTGCGCATAGCTGCCTCCTACCGTAGTCGCAATGATGCCGCTTTCGAAAAGCGCTTAAGCCGCCTTCGCCGAACGGCGCGACGTGCGTTCGCGTGCGTTCGTCTATGCCGGCCTACTTTACGTCGCCATTTGTTGGGGGCTAAACGTCGTGCTGGTAAAAGCGGCGATCGGCCGCGTCGATCCGCTCGTCTTTACGAGTTTGCGATTCGTCGCGATGACGCCGCTGATCTTCGGATTGGTGGCCGCGACCGGGCAACGCGTACGCTTGCGTCGCCGCGACGTGCCGATGTTAATCGCCTGTGCGGCCTGCGGCTACGGCGCCTACCAATACTTCTGGATTTTTGGGTTGGCGAACACCAGCGCGTTCGCATCGTCGCTTCTGGGCGCCACGGCGCCGGTGTTCACGTTGCTGATCGTGGCGTTTACGGGCCAAGAGCGAATCTCGGCAGGCCGTTGGATCGGAGCGGCGCTCGCCTTGATGGGCATTGCTGTCTTCGAAGGTGCCTTCGCCGGCCACGCCACGTTCCGATTGGGTGACGCACTGACGCTGCTGTCCTCGCTGTCGTTTGCGTTTTACAACGTGCTGGCGGCACGCTTGGTCGGGCGGTATCCGCCGATCGTACTGGTTGCCATTACGATGACCGTCGGCATGCTGATGATCGCGCCGGTGGGCGCGTTCCGCTTCGTATTGCACCCCGTCGATCTGTCGCATCTGGGTTGGGCGGTGTGGGGTCCGTTTATCTTTGCGGTCGTCTTTCCGATCGTGTTGACGTGGCCGGTGTGGAATTACGGCATCGCACGAATAGGGCCGGCGCGGGCCGGACTGTTCGGTTTTTTGGTGCCGATCGTTTCGGGCTTTGCGGCAGTTTGGATTTTGGGGTCGCGATTGGAACCGCACCAGCTCGCGGGTGCGGGCATCTGTCTGACGGGCATGGCGCTTTCGCTGCTGCTCGGGCGCATCTCGGTGGCCGGTGCGCTGACCGAGCGTACGTTGCCTATGGAAAGGTAGCGTTCGCGAGAACGCGCAACATGCGGCGGATGAAGGCGTCGCGCGCGTGGTATTTGCTGCTGCTGTTACCCTTCGTTGGAACGCTGCTGCCGTTTTTTTATAATCGTGCCTCGCCGGCGTTGTTCGGGCTGCCGTTTTTCTACTGGTATCAGTTGTTGTGGGTGGTTTTGACGTCGCTCCTGTTGGGCGTTATCGCGTTGGTGTTCCGGCAGCGGGATGTTTGATGG
>DASXXU010000099.1:0-4448 GCA_036502885.1 Candidatus Tumulicola sp. | reverse complement strand
CGCTTGGCGCGGTCGAGAAGATCACCGTTTCGATATCGGCGCCGTCCTTAAGGGTCTTGTGCACGGGGCAGCGCAGCGAAACCGAGAGCAGCCGCTGCTTCTGATCGTCGTCGAGCTGCCCGACCATCTCGATCTGGCGGGTAAATTTGATGCGGCCGTCCTCAGCGTTGCGCTCGTGGAGAACGCGCACCCGAACGTGTTCGAGCGGCCACTCCTTCATCTGCGCGTACATTTTCATCGTCATGGCGGTGCAACCGCCGAGTGCCGCCGCCAATAAGTCGTACGGGTTTGGTCCAGAAGCCAAACCGCCGGCCGCTACCGGCTCATCGATGATAAAGCTTGCGTCCGGCGTGGTAACGCGGGACTGAAACAAGCCGCCCTCGGTCGTTTCGACCAGAATCGCTTCTTCCAACGCTACTCTTCCTCGATGACGATTACTTCGACCCGGTCGGGATAAAAAGCGACGTGGTCTTTAATCTCCGCGACTGCTTCGTACGGATCGCGATACGTCCAAATCGCGTTTTCACCGTTCGTACCGTCGACCACGATCGAATGATACGACGCGACACCCTTATACGGGCAATGCGTCTCGTGATCCGATCCCACGATGAAATCGCTGTCGACGTCGGCGAGCGGAATGTAATGCACCACCGGATACGACGCTTCACGTAACGACAACGCGTTGCGCGACTCGGCGATCTTTTTACCGCCGGCCTTCACGACGACGCGGCCTTTGGTCGGTTCGACCGAGATCGGGTGACCGGGATGGGGTTGTAGCTTCTGACGCTGGCTCAAGAATATGTCCTCCGCTGCCCTGAACCGGCGTGCGGGTCGGTCGGATGCGCACCCGGCTCGCCATCGCGCTAGCGGAGCGCTAGATCCCCGCGTACCACTCGTAGCCCTGGTCTTCCCAATAGCCGCCCTGGCCGCTGCCGATCGAACGGAACGAAGAAACCAGCTCGATCCGGCCGACCCATTTGGCACTCTTGTAGCCGAGCTGCGTCGGCACGCGCAAACGCACCGGAGCGCCGTGGGCGGGATCGAGCGGCGCGTCGTTTAGCGTCAACGCGAGCAACGCTTGCGGATGATGCGCTTGATGCATATCCAAGCTTTCGTAGTACAGATTTCCGCTACCGTCGTTATCCATGCAATGAAATACCGCGTAGCGTGCATCGGGACGCGGTCCGACTGCATCCAGAACGTCCCCCAAGCGCACGCCGCTCCACTTTCCGATCGCGCTCCAACCTTCTACGCAATCGTGACGCGTGGTTTGCGTCTGGCGCGGCATGCGCAGCAGTTTCGCGTACTCGATCGCTTGCGGACGCTCGACGGCACCGTTCACGATCAATCGGTAGTCGCTGAAATGTCGCGCTACCAAACCGAGATAATGCGAATCGCTGGGCGTCGCGAAGCCGTTCACGCGAAAGTTCGTGTCGACCGCGGAGTCCGAATAGTTACGCGCTAACCCGCGCGTGCCGATCAGGCCGTGGTTGAGCGGCTCGACCGAACTCAAGATCTTTTGCCACGTTGGATTGTTCGCAACCGTGTTGGCGATCGGTCCGCAACCGGTCAGCGCCGCAGAAACCGTCGATGCGAGAAAAAGCCCGCGCTTCACGGTCCGGCCGTCTCCCCTTTATCCAAGCGATACCAGCCGGTGATCATCGCGCGCATCTGGTTCACGATGCCCTGGGTCGCGACTTGAAATACATGAACCGCAAAGAAGCCCAGCAACAGCATCATTCCGGCGAAGTGCCACAGCCGCGCGAACTGCCGCCCACCCAAGACGATCGTAAGCGGGTTCGCGATTGCATCGATTCCCGGCGACAGCGCCAGCCCGGTAAGCACCACAAAGGGCGCGATCACCAGCAAAATCGCGGTGTACGATAGTTTTTGCAGCGGGTTATACAGGCCGTGCTCGGGCGGCTCGGGTCGCAAGTGTAGATAGTACGCCTGCATGGGCCACAGTTTCGGCACGTCGGACGGTCGCAACACAAGATTGCGTAGACTGCCCTTCCACCAAGCCGAGATCAGCCACGCGAGCCAGCAAAGCGCACCGATCCATGCAAAAAAGAAATGCCAGCGCCGGCCGCCGGCAAGGTCTTGATAACCCGGGATGGTGATCCACGCCGGAAAAGCGTGCACGCCGCGGCTGCCTTGGCCATCGTCGGTCCAGCCCAGCCAGCCCGTCGTCGTGAACGCGTGCCCGAAGATGGTCGTCGTGCCCACGCCTTGGGCGGGCGCGCCGATCGCCAGCACGCGCCGTGCCGGATTGCTTTTATCGGAAGCGTCGAGGTTCGGGGAAGCGTTGAAAATCTGCAGCCCGCTCGAAACGAGCACCGCGAAGGCCAGCGCCCACAGCCAATGGCTGATCCGCAACACCCATCCGTACCGGTAGATCAATCGCATCGCGCGCGCACCATTCCAACAGTATAACGCGGCCCAGGCGCGCCCGGATGAATCCGAGAATCGACCCCCGGCATGGCAGCCTCAACCCTCAAAGTCACCTTCGACGACGGAATCGCCAAGGTCGCTTTGGCGCGTCCCGACGTTCGCAACGCCTTCAACGCCCAAATGATCGACGAACTGGCCGAAACGTTCGCCAAGTTGTCCGCCGCCGACGATGTTCGGGCCGTAGTGCTTTCCGGCGAGGGCAAGTCGTTCTGCGGCGGCGCCGACATCGGCTGGATGCGCGAGTCGCTCGATCTCACATTTGAAGAGAACGCGATTGACGCCCAACGCATGAGCGATATGTTCCGCACGATCGATAACTGTCCGGCCCCGGTCATCGCGCGCATCCACGGGGCGGCGCTCGGCGGCGGATCGGGGCTGGCCTCGGTATGCGACATCGTCATCGCCGCCGACGATGCACTCTTCGGATTCACCGAGGTAAAACTGGGCATCATTCCAGCCGTTATCTCGCCGTTCGTCGTGGCCAAGATCGGACCGTCGAACGCGCGTGCGCTGTTTCTCACCGGTGAACGATTCGATGCCAAACGCGCGGTGCAAATCGGTCTGGCACACGATGTCGTTTCGAACGACGAACTCGATGCCCGCGTAACCCGCTCGTTAACCGAGATCGGCACGGCCGGCCCGTACGCCGTTCGAGCCGCCAAGCAACTGATTCGTAACGTGCTCGACGCAACGTACGAAGATTCGCGCGAGATCACCAGCCACGCCATCGCCAACCAACGCATCAGCCCGGAAGGTCAAGAGGGTCTGCGAGCGTTCTTGGAACGGCGCAAAGCCGGGTTCCACCGATGATCGAACGGTTGCTCATCGCCAACCGCGGCGAGATTGCGGTTCGTGTCGCACGCGGTGCGCGCGAGATGGGGATCGTGCCGCTCGGGATCTATTCGGAAGCCGATGCGAACGCGTACCACCTCGAGTTTATGGAAGACGCGCGCTGCGTCGGCCCCGCACCGGCGGCGCACTCCTATCTCGATATCGAAGCGGTGGTTGCGGCCGGCATCGCGATGCGCGCCGATGCGGTGCATCCCGGTTACGGATTTCTCTCGGAGCGCGCCGCATTCGCACGCGCGGTTAACGACGCGGGCATGACGTTCGTCGGTCCCAGCCCCGAAGCCATGTCGGCGATGGGCAGCAAGATCGAAGCCAAACGACGCGTCCGCGAGTTCGGCGTTCCAACCGTGCCCGGCTACGACGGCGACGATCAAACGCTCGCGACCCTGCGCACGCAGGCCCAACAGATGGGCTTTCCCGTGTTGATCAAAGCCAGCGCCGGTGGCGGCGGGCGCGGGATGCGCGTGGTCGATGAGTTGGCGCAGTTCGACGACGCGCTTGCGGCGGCGCAACGCGAAGCCCAGGCCGCATTCGGCGATTCCGCCGTACTACTCGAGAAATATTTGCGCGACCCGCGCCACATCGAGTTTCAAGTCTTGGCTGACGCGCACGGCACGATCGTGCACCTCGGCGAGCGTGAGTGTTCGATCCAACGCCGCCATCAAAAAATCGTTGAAGAAGCGCCGTCGGTCGCGTTGTCGCCGGAACTGCGCGCCGAAATGGGCGCCAGCGCCGTCGCGGCCGCGAAATCCGTTGGTTACGTGAATGCCGGCACGTGCGAGTTTATGCTCGACTCGAACGGCAAATACTACTTCCTCGAAATGAACACGCGGCTACAGGTCGAGCATCCCGTCACCGAGCTGGTGTACGGTATCGACTTGGTGCATTGGCAACTGCGCGTCGCGTCGGGCGAACGCTTGACGATTTCCCAAGACGACGTGCGTCCGCGCGGCTGGTCGATCGAAACGCGCATTTACGCCGAAGATCCAGCCAACCACATGTTGCCGTCGACCGGAACGATCGAGCACTGGATTCCGCCCGAAGGTCCCGGCATTCGGCTCGATTCGGGCGTCGCTGCGGGCAGCGATGTAAGCGTGTACTACGACCCGATGCTCGCGAAGCTGATCGTATACGGTAGCGACCGCACC
>DASXXU010000098.1:0-12007 GCA_036502885.1 Candidatus Tumulicola sp. | reverse complement strand
AACGATGCATACCGCGAGTGGCTGAAATCCATCTCGCATCCGTCGATCAGCATTTGCAGCTCGTTCGCGGGAATCGAATACCGCTCCATAGCTTCGGCGAGCACGCGCAAGATCGGATCCTCGCCGGAATCGCCGCGCGCGGCGCGCACGATGCGATCGCGATGAACCAGCAACCGTTGTGGTAGATTTTCGACCCCGCCGGCATCGGCTTCGTCGTCGACCTGGCGCGCGAAGTTGTAGAGGGCGTAAATCGCCATGCGCTCGTGATAACCCAGCGAGATGAAGCCCCAATAGAAATTTCCGGCCTCGCGCTTGGCCATATCGCGGTTGAAGCGCTCGGCGCTTTGGAGTCCGGCCACGCTATCCCGCCGCCAACGCGCGCACCGCCAGCGCCAGCTTCACTCGGGTCGAAACGCTCGGGCGCACGTCATCGGTTCGATAACCGATGCGTTCGATGGCATCGCAGATCGCCCGGCCGCCGAGCCGGTATAGCGCCAACTGCAAGCGCAACGCCATCGGGGCCCGACGCTCCAGTTCGCGACCCGAGTCGAGCAAGGTTCTCGCGCGACGTACCAGGGCTTCAACCGCGAACGCCGTGCCGCCGCGGCGGACGTCGTCTTGCAACAAATACGAACGTCCGATGTTACGATCCCGACTTACATCTTGTGCGTGATTGGCCAGCTGCAAACCGACACAGACGTCGTCGGATAACCGCCCGTTCTCATCGTTGGCAATGCCGAAAACGTGCAGCACCATGCGGCCGACCGGGGCCGCCGACAGCATGCAATAACCCAGCAGTTCCGGCCACGATTCGTACGATTTTACGCGTTGATCCAACAAGTTCGCTTCGATTAGCTCCAAAAAGGGTTGTGCGGGAATTCCGCACGCAGCGACGGTTTGCGAAACCGCCAATAGCACCGGATGAACGGGGGTTACGCCCGCGAACGCATCCACGACCTCGGCCCGCCAGCGTTCTAAGCGCGGCACCGCCTGCATGCCCGCGCTTTCGTCACCGAGATCGTCGGTCGTCCGGCAGAACGCATATAAGCGTGCTAAATTGCGACGGCGCCTCCGGTCGACGAATGCCGATGCGACGCTAAAGTTTTCGTAGTGTCGCCCGGTAAGGAAACGGCAGTAGGCATCGGCGGCATCCAACGAGAGAGCGGCCGTCGCGGAAGATTCCCGCATGACCGGCTTCCTCTTTCCCCCCACCGTGCGTCGACCCTCCGCGTGCGACGTCAGCGTTGGATTGGCTCCAGTCGTTTCGTGCGACGTAAGTCCGCAATCGTTCTGGCCCCAATGCAGAACATCGTCACGCGCAGCGTTTCGATAAGCTCGCGCGCGAGATCGTCGGGTTCGTCCGAATCACCATCGGCCGCCCGCAGAAATCCTCCAGCAAGCCCCGCGATGTCTGCGCCGAGCGCGATCGCTTTGGCGATATCGACCCCGTTGCGAATCCCGCCGCTCGCAACGATGGTCGCACCCGGCGCGGCTTCGCGCGCTTCCACGACGGAACGCGCGGTCGGAATTCCCCAATCCGCGAACGCGCCGGCGACGCGCGCCCGCCATGGTTCCTCATTGCGAAAGCGTTCGACCTCACTCCACGACGTGCCGCCGGCGCCCGCAACATCGATCCCTCGGACACCCGCTCCGATCAGGCGCCGAACCGTATCCGCTGCGATTCCCGAGCCGACTTCTTTGATAACGACGGGTACCTCCAGGCTTGCGCACACTTTCTCGATGGCGCGCAACAACCCAGAGAAGCGAGTGTCGCCCTCGGGCTGGAGCGCCTCTTGCAGTGGGTTGAGATGCACCGCCAACACATCGGCGCGCAATAGTTCCACCAAACGCCGGCATTCCGTAACGCCGTAGCCCTTGTTGAACTGTACCGCCCCGATGTTTGCAAAAAGCACGACGTCCGGAGCGATCTCTCGCACATCGAACGTCGGCAACTGTTCGGTCGATTCGAGCAACGCACGTCCGGAACCCAAACCCATCGCTACGCCGAAGCGCTGCGCGGTCGCCGCTAAGCGGCGATTGATGCGCGCCGCCTCCGGAGCGCCGCCCGTCATGCACGAAATCAACAACGGGGCCGCGAGCGTTCGACCGAAGACCTCGATTCGCGTATCGACTTCGGCGAAATCTAGTTCGGGTAACGCTTGATGAACGAACGTATACCGTTCGAAACCCGTCGTTACACCCTTCGCCGAAACGTCGCGATCGAGATTGATCCGAATATGCTGCGCTTTGCGAGACGAGGTCGCGCGGTCAGGCGGCGTGTGCGACGACGTAGTCTACAACCTCGTGAAAAGCCCGCGCCGGTTCGGATTCCACCTCGCAGCGATCGACAGCGGCCGCCGCCTTCGCAGCGATACGGCGGCAAAGCACCCGGTCGCCACTCGTCGAGGCAACCGCCAGCAAACGCCCGGCCCGCTCGAAACCGCGAACCACCGGTTCGCCGGCCCCGGCGACGATAGCGCCCGCGGCCATCGCGGCGCCGGTCAACGTAGCGCCCCGCCGCCGGATGGAGCGTACGCGCTGCAGCAATCCATCGCGTTCGCCGCGGACCTCCCGTTCCACATCGCTGGTTCTCCCCTCGATGGCCTCGAGGACCGCTCGTCCCAATGACGATGCCACCGCCGACCGGCGTTCCACGTCGATCACGTCTTGCGCGAGCGTCCGGAGCGCTAAGGCGTAGAGCGCATCTCCCGCGTTAAGACTCTGTCCCAGCCCCCAACGCGCCACCAGTGAGGCGGCATCTCCGTCCGAAGTACCGGCTACCAATTCGTCGTGTAACCACATGAAACGGTCGAACAGATCGACCGCAGCGGCGACCGGAAGCGCGTCCTGCAACGGACCTCCGCACGCGTCGCAAGCCCATAACACCAGCGTGGGCCGTAACAAGGAACGCCCCTCATCGCTGGCGCTCGATCGTTCGATAATCGTCCACGCGGTCGACCGAAGCGGTAGCGTTATTCCTTGTAGATACTGCAGGATGCGGGCACGATACTCGCCCAACGGAAGCGGCTCGAAGGTCGTCGACATACCGGGTCCCGCCCTTCGTCATCCGCGAAAATCGTCCGCCTTGGAGAACTGCATGCAGATCGGCTCGGAAGAACACAAACGGCTTTTTTGCGATTCGTTCATCGCAACGCACAATCGTTACGAGCCGCAGGAAATGCCGTGGCCGCAGCTCGACGATATGTCGCTCGCGCGGTTGCGGGCTATCCCGGTCTGGACGATGGCCCTCGATACGGAAATCACCGCCGGATCCATGTTGCAAGGCTTTGCGAAAACGGAAGCCGATCCGCTCGTTCGCCAAGCGCTGGCGCTCCAAGGATTCGAAGAGGAACGCCACGGCCGCATTTTATCCGAAATGATTCGCCGTTATAATTTACGCGTCGAAACCAAAGAGCCGTCGAAGCAACCCACCCGCCTCGCCTTCGTGCACTTCGGTTACGACGAGTGTGTCGATTCCTTCGCCGGGTTCGGCATATTCAAGCTAGCGCGCGATGCCCGGGTTTTGCCGGATTCGTTGACATCGCTGTTCGCGCGCGTCCTCGAAGAGGAGGCGCGGCATATCGTCTTCTTCGTCAACTGGATCGCGTGGGATAGAGCTCGCCGCGGCCTTCCGTCACCGTACATGCAAATCGTTCCGGCATTGGTTTCGTACGTTCAGGCGATCGCGCGCCGGGTGCAGGGCGGTCGCGAAATGGCCGGCGGGGGCGACGTCGGCGAAATAGGGCCAAACCTGTTTGCCGACGTGATGCGCGATCTGACGCCGGCCAAGTTCCTGCGTGCGTGCCTTTCCGAAAACGATCGGTATATGCGTGCGTTCGATCCGCGTCTGCTCCGTCCGCGCGTCATTCCGTCGCTTGGAAGGGCGGCGTTGGTCGTTTTGGAACTGATCGACGCGGTGCGTGCCGTCACACGCCCCTCGCAAGCACGCGCGTAAGGTTCTCAATAGAGAGGTAGGTATTCATGGCACTCCGGCGCTTTATCATCGAGCGCGACATCCCGGGCGTCGGAACGCTCGAGCGCGAGCAGCTGCGTGAAGCCGCAGCTACCTCGAACTCGGCGCTGGCCCAGTTGGCACCCGACATTCAATGGGTCGAAAGTTACGTGGCCGGCGACAAAACGTTTTGCGTGTATCTCGCCACGGACGAATCCGTGATCCGCAAACATGCTGAAATCAGCGGATTTCCGGCTACGACGATCACCGAGATTCGCAAGACGATCGACCCGACGACCGAACGCGCGTAGGCGCGTACCTTAGTCGGAGGTCGACTCCTCGACAGCCCGGGTCGTTTCGCGTTCCAATCGCTCGACCGCGCTTCGCAAATCGGTCGCCTCGGCCATGCGTTCGGCCTGGCTGTCCTCGCGATCCGGTAATGTTGGATCGTCCTTGCGCATGCTCTCGAGCAGTTCGATAATCTTTGCCGCTTTGCGATCGATCACGAGCGCCATCTGCAAGGTCACTTGCTCGCGCTGGTCGGCCAAGCGTCCTTGGCGGTTCTCGGTGATGAGAATCAACGCGGCGATCATCAACGACATCATGCTGACGATCAGCTCCAGCCAAGGAAAGCTCTGCGGATCGAACGGCCGGTGGAACTTGCCCGCAACGAGGTCCACGATCATCCATAACGCCACGAACGTCACGAGCGCGTAGGCGAACCACGGGCGGCCGATCGCCTTGATCAGCCATTCGATTCCTAGTTGCGATCGCGGGACTTGGCGCAGGGTGTCGGCGTGAATCTCCGCGATTGCCCTGACGGCCTCATCGACCGGGTGAGCGCTCTTATCGTCGTCCATCGCCGGACCCGGCTTTACGGGCGCTGCGGCCAGTTCCCGCCCACGATGCTAAGCCGGCGTCCCTGCACTCGCCGGCGAACGGCACCCGCGGATCGCAGCCGCACGCCGACTTGGTCCTCGGAATCTTCGCCAATGTAGTTGCGCAGCGCGATCTCGACGATCGCCGAGGTCGAGCAGGAATGCCGCGCCTTGAGGCGCTCCAGGCGCTCGAGCAACTGCGCGGTGAGGGTGACCGTGATCCGGCCGAGCGTCGCGTTTGCTTCCATAATCTTATTTGGAACGGCCCAGACGCGCGCTTGGATTGCCGTTTCTGAACGATTCTAACGATTTCTATGAGAGGCGCTCGATGCTCCGAAGCGATGGAAACAGTTTCAACCAAGCAAGCGCTATGACGATGCACGCCAACCCGCCAAGTCCGGCGGCCGCCACCGGCCCCAGCAGAGCCGCAGCCGTGCCGCTTTCGAACTCGCCCAACTGATTCGAAGCGTTGATGAAGAGGTAGTTGATGGCGCCAACGCGTCCGCGCATTTCGTCGGGCGTCGCAAGCTGCACGAGTGAGGCCCGGATCACGACGCTCACGGTGTCGGCCGCACCCATCACGGCAAGCGCAGCCAGCGAAATCGCCGTCCAACGAGAAAGTGCGAACACGATCGTGGCGGCGCCGAAAATGCAAACGGCGGCCAACATTCGTACGCCGACGCGCCGGCTCATCGTGCGGCGCGCCAGCAGGATCGTCATCGCAAGAGCCCCCAGGGCGGGAGCCGCCCGTAGCGCTCCCAGACCCCACGGGCCGGTGTGCAAGATGTCGCGGGCGTAGATCGGCAGCAGTGCCGTGGCGCCGCCAAACAAAACCGCGAACAGATCCAGAGATATGGTTCCGAGGATGGCCGGATTGTCGCGAACGAATACAACGCCGGCAAACGCCTCGCGCAGGGTGGGACGCTCTTGGGGCGCGGGGGCGCGATCGACGCGAATTAATGCGCTCAGCAAAGACGCCAAGATCCAAACTGCCGCCATGATGACGCACGGCAGCCACGGCGCGATCGCAAACGCGAGGCCGCCGAGCGCCGGACCGGCGATGGCCGCGAACTGAAAGGCGCCCGACGATAAGGCTGTGCCGCGCGGCAGATCCTCGTCCGTCGTGACGCCGGCCAACAGCGCAGCCGAGGATGGACTTTCGTAAGCGCCGGCGATTCCGAGCACGAGCACGGCGACGAAAAGTTCCCACACGGTCAGGCGATGCGCGAAACTGCCCCAGGCCAACGCCGCTGCGGTGCAGCCTTCGACCGTTTGGCATATCTGTACGACGCGCTTGCGTTCGAATCGGTCGGCCGCATGGCCGGCGGCGAACACCAGCGCGGCCGATGGGATGAACTGCACTAGACCGGCCAATCCGAGCGCGAACGCGCTGCCGGTGAGCGCGTAAATCTGCCAGCCGATGAAAACCGCGGAGATGGTGTACGCGAACTCGGAACCGGCTCGCGCGGAAAAGTACAGTACGAACGGCCGGTGCCGCAGCAGCGTTCGAGCGGGCTTCACGCGCGCTTAGCTGTTGAGTTTGATGAGCGCGACCGGCTTGGTGGTCGGTTGTGCCGATCCGCCCGCCGGTTCGACGCTGACCGCCACCGCCGCCAACGACTGTGCGATCGCCGGAATCTCGATCATCGTCGTCGAGTGATTGCCGACGCTAAACGTGATCGACGGTTTGACCGTTTTCGCTCCCTTTGCCAACGTCCACGCTTGATACACATGCCCGGGGGCAAGTTGAACGGCGCCGCGCATCGCCACGTACACGTGCGCACCCCGCGTGACGACGACGCCCTGCGCGAAGGGGTACCGTCGAGCATCGGCCGCCGTCAGATCCGCAAGGATGCGTTGTTCGTTCGCTTGCGCGACGCGTTCTTGCGCAACGGCTGCAGCTCGTGCCGCCGATAGCGCTACTGACTGTTGCGTGCGTTCGATCGCCAACTCGTGTTGCAACCGTCCGTTCTGCACCGCAAATCCGGCTGCGATACAGATGCAGGCAGCCGCCGCTAGGTACGCGGGCCACGCCACAACCGTGCGACGGCGCGATTCTGCTCGAACGGTGCGCATGATGCGCGCCTTGAGCAACGGTCCCGGAAGTTGGTCGCCCGCCGCTTCGGCCGAATAACCGATCGCCGTGACCGTCGGCGCGAACGCCGCGTATTCCGCACGACACTCGTCGCAGGTTTGCAAGTGCGTCTCGACCGCAGCCATTTCCGCAGCCGGCAACACGCCTAGCGCGTACGCGGCTACGTTGTCGCGCATATCGTCGTGGCCGTTCACGAGGTAGCCGCCCCGTCGAGCAAATCGCGTAAACGCCGCAATCCCGATCGTATGCGCGTTTTCACGGTTCCGAGCGGAATGCCGGTCTTGCGCGCGATCGCGTCATGCGTCATCCCGCCGAAAAATCCAAGCTCGAGAAGCGACCGCTGATCGTCGCTCAACTGGTTCATGGCAGCGCGCGCCAGCTGCCCGTCTATCCGTGTCATCGCCGTTTGTTCTAACGTAACGTCGTCCGGAATCGATTCCGACAATTCACTCTCGGAACGCAATTTGCGGGAACGCAAAACGTCGATAGCGCGGTTGCGCGCTACACGAGCCAACCAACCATCCAAATTGCCGGAACGGAACGCATCGGGCGCGCTCCAGATCTTCAAGAAGACGTTCTGCGTCACGTCGTCCGCCGACCCGGCATCGCCGAGGACGCGAAGCGCTATACCGTATACCATCGCATGGTAACGGTCGTAAAGATTCTCGAATGCATCGGCATCACGGCCGCGTACGCGCTCCATGAGCCTCGACGCATCTTGCATGTCACCGACATTTGCGCCACTCCCGAGGAAAGTCCGTTCGTTCATAAACGGCTGCCGGCTCGGAATAGATTGGCGGCTGGTGGGAAGGGGATCAACGGTGGCGCGACACCTTCCGGCAATGCGCCACCCGGCCTATGGCGACGGCGGCGTCATAGGTGTGGGGACCGTCGCGGGCGACGGGAGCTGGCCCGGCGACGGAATGGCGCCCGGCGTGGGAACCGGGCCGTTGGGAGCCGTGGGCGACGGCATCGTCATCGGCATCATCGTGGCGGCCGGGCTGGGCTGCCCGATCGGCGCGGGAGATTGTTGCGCGGACGCGACGGCCGTGCCGGCGCCCATCGCGACCATCGCGGCGACCGAGAGTGCGATCAACGATTTGTTCATGATAGCTGGTGCTACCCAAATGCGGCGTTGCTCACCCGGCCGGCGGGACGCGCAGCACGATCTTACCGCCAGCGTGCCCGGCGGCGAGGTCGTCCAGGATTTGCGGTGCGTCCGCGAGATCGCGTTCGGAATAGGCTACGCGCAGCGTGCCATCGGCCACCCAGCGTGCGATAGTTTCCAAACCTTGCGGTGAAGATTGTGGCGTTTGGGCCATTACGATGTTTGCGGCCCGAATGTCGCGTGCCGCGAACCACTCGACATCGGCAGCGTGCGTGGTCGATACCAGCGTGCCGCCGGCGCGCAGCACCGCCCAATATCGCTGAAGCGCCCCGCCGTTGCTAATAACGTCGAGCACCGCGTCGTACCGGTCGTCGCGCGCCAACGCCTCGGAGCCGCCGATATCATCGATCGTTCGCGTAGCACCCAGGGCGCGAATCGCATCGCGTTGTGCCGGCCGAACGAGCGCCGTGATATCGGCCCCGCGCGAACGTGCGATCTGCACCGCCGCCGAGCCGACCGAACCGCCCGCCCCGGCAATCAACAACCGCGTCCCGGGCCCCACATCCAACAGCTCTAAGGAACCAAAGGCCGTCAGTACCGGCGTCGGAAGCGCCGCCGCGACCGCGTCCCCAACCGCATCCGGAATGCGCGCGAACGGGCTCACACCGACGCCGGCGGTCACGACCGTCTGCTGCGCATATGCTCCAGCTCCGCGTGCCACGCCGAAGACACGATCGCCGGCGCTCACCTCGCGCATTTCGCTTCCGACCGATTCCACGACGCCTGCGAAATCTTGGCCTAACACGAATGGGCGGCGTTCGATGGCGCCGGCGTGGCCGTCCCGGACCTTCCAATCGATCGGGTTGATCCCAGCAAACGTAACGCGAACGACCGCATCACGCGGCCCGGCCTGTGGCGCCGGAATATCATCGAGCCGGCCCCGTTCACCGGTCGCGTCGATCACGATAGCTTGCATGTCAGTTGGTTACCCGTGTTGCTTCCAATCGTCCCAACAGTAAATGAAAGTACAACATGCCCCGCAGATTGCCGAGTCTTTCGGCTACGGTGTCCGGGTCGGCGTCGGCTCCCTGCGATAGCGCCCGGATGGCGGCACGCGCTCCGGAATCGCCCCGCGGAAAAACGTCCAAACGGCCGCAACCGCGCAACAATACGACCGCCGCGCTCCATCCGCCGATGCCCGGAAGCTCGCGCAGCGCTTCGAGCGCATCTTCGCGCGGCATCGCCCGTAACGTTGAGACCTCGAGTCCTTTCGAACCAAAGGCTCGAGAGATCGCACGCAAGTAGGTTGCTTTCTGGCGGCTCAACCCCAACAAACGCAGCTCGTCTTCGGATGCGGCTGCGAGCGCCGCCGCCTGCGGGAACGGGTAGAGCGTAGTGGCACCGCGATGGATCCCGGCCGAGTAACGCAGCACGAGACGCTGCATGATCGCTGCTGCGGCAAGCAAACTGATCTGCTGGAAGACGATGGCGTTACACAGCGCTTCCCAGATCGTTGGATATCGCGGGGGCCGCATGCCGCGTAATCGCATCGTCAGCTCGTACAACCACGGAAACGTGCGCGTCCGCTCTTCCCAACCCGCAAGATCGACGGTCGTTCCAAGCATCGTTGCGAGCCGTTCGTGCACGTCGCCGGGAGCAGATCCCGTCGTACGAACGCGTAGTACGGATGCGCCCGGCTGTTCGACGGACGCGCTCCAAACGCCGGACCCGTCGTCGAAGCCGCGAATGTATCGTCCGTCGTCGATTCGATCGACCGCGTTCACCGACGTGCGCTGTAACGCGGTCGCCGTCAGATCTAGCCGGTACTTTCCGGCGATCGGGATCGAAAACTCGTTATCCGAGATATGCGATCGCCGTTTGTATCACGCTTTTCGTATCCTCGGGATCGCGAACGGAAACGCAGTCGACGCCGGTCGAACGCGCCGGGTAATCGTTGCCTCCCGGAAACAGCGCGTCGCCGACGTACAGCATGCGCTCGATCGGAATGCCTAAAACGTCACGCAGCTTACGAATGCCGTAAGCTTTATCGATTCCCGGCAGCGTCACGTCGATCGACGTTTCGCCGCCCATACGCACCGAAAAATCTTTGAGCGCCGGTTGCGCGAGCTCGGCAATCTTCTTGCGTTTCGAAAAATCCGGATCCCAAGTTTTTTTCGCATCCAGCGGCGCCTGCTGGCCCAGCGCCGAGTAGGTGATTTGGCTGCCGCGGTCTTCGATCGCCGGCCCCCACGTTTTTTCGGCTTTGAATCCGGACGCGTTCACCGCATCGTCGAGCGCGCGCTCGATCAGCGCTTTTTGATCGGGTGAAAGATCTTCGGAATACAGCTTGTCCCAACCGCCGTTTTTCCAACGAAAGAATTTCGTCCCGCAGGTGGGCAACAGCGCCAATCGGTCGAGGTCGCTGCCGGGAGCCAACTGGCCCACGACCTGCTTTTGGAACTGCGGAAAATCGCCGCCCGAGATGATCGCGACTTGCGTGCGTGCGAGCAAGTCTCGCAAGAGCCCAGCCATCTCCGAATCGATCGACGATTTGCTGGGCGCGAGCGTCCCATCGAGGTCAAACCCGATTAATTGCTTCATCCGCCAATTGTCAGAACATGGCACGCTCTTGTCAACGCAAAAGAACGCGCCCGCTCACCCGATTGCCGACCAGGACAAGCGTGCTCTCCAGGGAAGGCGCTCCCTTCCTTACCTGCGGCGGCTACGACATCGAAGCTTTTCTGGCAGGCAAAACGTTGCCCAGTGAAACCATCCCAGGCGAAGGCTTTCCGTATGGGGTTGCCGTTGCAAACCAAATAAGCAACAAGCAACTCGGCGTCGGCGGTAACACCGACCTGGATGTCCTGAACGTTTCTCTGTACAAACCTGGCCGGATGTCCGCGTTCGCGTGGTTCAACAACGCCGTTACCCAGCCGACGAGGTTGACAATCGGCAAACAGTAGTGGCAAAAATGCCCAAACGCCGATAGTTCATGAATGGGCGGTCCGGGCGCAACCGGTCCGCCCATTTTCGGGTAGGAACCTCGATAGTGGGTTCGCTTTTCCGTCGCCGCGAGCAGGCACCCGTCGCACTTATTACGATCACGGTCATGCTCGGCATGATCATGGCGATCATCGACACGACGATCGTCAACGTCGCCCTCAATACCATCGGCGGTAATCTGGGGGCCACGGTCGATGAAGTCGCCTGGGTCGCAACCGGATACATCCTCGCGAGCGTCATCGTCATGCCGCTCAACGGCTGGCTTACCGCCTTGCTCGGGCGCAAGCGCTTCTACGCAATTTCTCTGGCGATATTCACCGTCGCATCCCTCCTGTGCGGAACGGCACACTCGATTTGGGTCTTGGTGTTTTACCGCGTTCTGCAAGGGTTCGGCGGTGGCGCGCTTCAGCCAACCGCGCAAGCTATCATGTTCGAAACGTATCCGCCCGAGCGTCGCGGCGCGGCCATGGCGATCTTCGGCATGGGCGCAATGGTCGGTCCTGCGATCGGCCCGGTTTTCGGCGGCTACATCGTAGATAATGCCAGTTGGCCGCTCATCTTTTACATCAATATTCCCATCGGCATCATCGCGTTTTTGATGACGCTGGCGTTCATACCTAACCCGAAGTTCATCGAGAAGCCGAAGGGCGGAATAGATTGGACCGGGCTGGCGATGCTGAGCGCCGGGCTCGCCTGCCTGCAATACGTGCTGGAGCGCGGCGAACGCGACGACTGGTTCCAGTCTTCGACGATCACGGTCCTGGCGATCGTATCGGTCGTTTCGTTGGTCGCGTTTATTGTCAAATCGTTACGCGATCGCTACCCGATCGTGGATCTGGGCGTTTTCAAGTTCCGCTCTTTTTCTATCGGCTCGATTTTGGCGATCGTCATGGGCTTCGGCTTGTACGGGACCGCGCTCATCTTGCCACTCTTCTTCCAGTCGATCCTGAACTTCACGGCATTCGATACCG
>DASXXU010000097.1:0-16762 GCA_036502885.1 Candidatus Tumulicola sp. | reverse complement strand
ATTGGATTTGCCGGCATGTACTTTCTTCTGGGCGTGTTGTTCTTGACGCTCGTAATGCGCGAAATCGGACTCGGGCCCTCGCACTCACAAGAGGCCTCTGCGTAGTGGCGACGCTTGCGTTCTGCGTCATCGCCGTATTGCTGGCGGCGTACGTCGTCCTGGATGGTTTCGATCTCGGCATCGCTTCGATCGCCCCGTTCATCGCTCGCAACGACGCCGAACGCCGCATCGTCATGGAGAGCATCGGACCGTTCTGGAACGGAAACGAAGTGTGCTTGATTGCGGCGGGCGCGGCACTATTCGCCCTATTCCCGACCGCGTACGCCGTCTCGTTCTCCGGTTTTTACCTTCCGTTCATCATCGTATTATGGATGCTGATGTTTCGCGGCATCGCGATGGAACTGCGCGATCACTTGGCGTCCGATCTGTGGCATCAATTTTGGGATTTTGCGTTTTGGCTCTCGAGCGGCTTGCTCATCGTCCTGTTCGGCGTTGCGTTGGGCAACCTGGTTCGCGGCGTGCCCCTCGACGCGCAGGGCTACTTTCAGGGTAGCTTCGCGTTCTTGCTCAATCCGTATGCGATCGCGGTCGCGCTCCTAGCGGTCGCGGCGCTCGGCGTACACGGCGCATCCTTCGCACGTTTGCGCATCGACGGACCGCCCGCGATCCGCGCGCTGGCGGTTTCGAACGTTCTGTGGTGGTGTGAAGCGGCGCTGTTTCTTTTCATAAGCGTTGCGACGCGGTATCTGTATGCGGGTGGTTCGCATCCGTCCCACCCCACCACGTATGCGTTTGGCGGGCTCGCGCTGCTCGCGCTCGTCGCGCAGCGGATAACGCTCGGACGGACCGATGCCGGGACGTTCGCTGCCTCGACCGGATTCTTGCTGGCGATGATGGCTGCGGCGGCGGCATCGATGTATCCGTATATTTTGCGCGCCTACCCACCGGGCGGAGGGGGCTTGTCGATCGACGCGGCCGTTCCGTCACCGGTGGCGTTAACGACGGCGCTTGTCGTGACGATTGGCGGCGGTATCGCGGTCGCCGCGTATGGTAGCGCCGTATTCCGCCGCATGGCCGGTAAGCTGCGCGTCGAGGATATCGTACGATGAACGAATCGGTCACCCGCGCGCTCGAAGGGTACGACCGTCGCGCGCTCACGATGTGTTCGATCGGCAGCCATTCGGCGCTGGAGGTTGCGGCCGGTGCGCGCGCCGCGGGGTTGCGAAATCTCGTCGTCACCGCCAAAGGCCGCGAGCGTACGTACACCGAGCATTTCCGTCGCACTGGGCCGCCCGGGCCGCCGCGAGGATGCGTCGATGACGTACTCGAGCTCGATCGGTTTTCCGATATTCTCGAGGAAGCGGTGCAGCGGCAGCTGCTCGAACACAGTGCGATCTTCGTCGCCAACCGCTCCTTCGAAGTATATTTGCGCCAACAGTTCTCGTACGACGAGATCGAACGCCGCATGCTCGTGCCGTTCTTTGGGAACCGCCGGTTGTTGCGCGCCGAGGAACGCGACGAAGCCGACAACCAGTACGCGTTGCTGGAGCGTGCCGGCATCCGCTATCCGCAGCAATTCGATGGGCCGGAGAGCATCGACCGCATCGTTATGGTGAAAGCTGCGCATGCAAAGGTCTCGTTCGAGCGCGCGTTTTTTCTCGCGACCTCGCCGCAAGACTATCGCGCGACGGCACAACGGCTGATGCGCGATGGAATCCTCGATGAGGCCGGCCTGCACAATGCCGTGATCGAGGAGTACGCGTTAGGCCCGTCGGTCAACCTGAATTTCTTTTACTCGCCGGTCCTGGGCGAGCTCGAGTTAAGCGGCACCGACACGCGCCGTCAAACCAATCTCGAGGGGTTCCGCGCGGTTCCGCCGTCGGCGTTGGATGCGCTGCGCGACGTTCCGATGCGTATGGAAGAAGCCGGGCACATCGCCGCCACCTTGACGGAGTCGATGCTGGAGAAGGCGTTCGATATGGGCGAGCGCTTCGTGCTCGCCGCGCGCGAAGCCATGCCGCCGGGCGTGATCGGGCCGTTCGCGCTGCAATGTATCGTCGTAGCCGGTCCGCCCAAGGAGTTCGTGTGCTACGACGTATCGCTGCGAATACCGGGATCGCCGGGGACACGTTTCACGCCCTACTCGTCGTATCGATGGGGACGCGACGTATCGGTCGGCGAACGAATCGCGATGGAAATCGTGATGGCAAACGACACCAATTCGCTCGACGATGTTTTGACCTAGGCATTACACCGCTGGCTTTGTGGAGGATTTGATGACCACCCAACAGGCGCCGCAACGTTCGGGCGCCGTAACGTTCCGGGGAACGCCCATGACGCTCGTCGGCCCCGAGCTGACCGTCGGCGCGCCCGCCCCCGATTTCACGCTGACCGGAGCCGACCTTGCGCCGGTTACGCTCGAAACCTTGATCGACGGTGGAAGTCGCGCAGCGTTTTTGATCGTCGTTCCGTCGCTCGACACGCCGGTTTGTTCGCTGGAGTCGCAAACGTTCAATAAGCGGCTCGCCGAGTTGCCCGCGGGCGTCGCAGCGTTCGTCGTGAGCATGGATCTTCCGTTTGCGATGACGCGCTGGTCGAGCGCTCAAGAAGACGACATCAAACTCGGGATGCTATCCGATTACCGCGACCATTCGTTCGGACCGGCCTACGGTCTGTTGATCGCCGAACTCGGCATCTTGGCGCGCGCGATCGTGGTGATTGGCAAAGACAAGATGGTGAAATATTACAACCTCGTCAAAGACGTCGGCCAGCAACCCGATTACGACGAAGCGTTAAAAGCCGTCACCCTAGCCGCGTCGGCGTAAGGCTCTCGTTGCCGCAAACGGTTTTCATCCTCGACTTCGGCGCCCAATACAGCCAACTGATCGCGCGCCGAACGCGCGAGTTGGGCGCCTACTGCGAGATCGTTCCATACGATGTGCGCTGGTCGGAGCTCGCGCCGCGTTCGCCCGCGGCGTTTATCTTATCGGGCGGTCCCGAAAGCACGCTGGTCGACGGCGCTCCGGAGATGGACCCCGCGATCGCCACCAGCGGTGTTCCGATGTTCGGCATTTGCTACGGAATGCAGCTGCTTGCCAAAGAGCTCGGCGCCGACTTGGTCAAACTCGATCACGCCGAATACGGCCCGGCCACGTTGCACGTCGATGCTCAGGATTCACCATTGTTCGAGGGCGTTCCGCAGGAGTCGCGGGTATGGATGTCCCACGGCGATTCGGTAACGCGGTTGCCCGAAGGCGTGGAGTCGATTGCCTCGACGCAGCGCTGCAACGTCGCCGCTATGGGCGACGTTGGCCGTCGTGCGTACGGCGTCCAATTTCATCCCGAGGTCGTGCATACGGAATACGGGCGTTCCGTGCTGCGAAACTTTCTGCGGAACGTTGCGGGCGTGGCGGATGAATGGAAGATGGAGTCGTTCGTCGAGCCCGAGATCGAACGCGTGCGCGCACAGGTTGGAAACGCGAACGTTATTTGCGCCCTGTCCGGAGGTGTCGATTCGGCGGTCGCCGCCACGTTGGTCGCACGCGCGATCGGCGACAAATTGACGTGTGTTTTCGTCGATCATGGACTGTTGCGCAAGGGCGAAGCCGCGCAAGTCGTCGACGCATTTCGCGATGTCTTACATCTGAACGTTCGAGTGGTGGACGCCCGGGCACGATTCTTGGAAAAACTCGCCGGCGTTACCGATCCGGAGAAGAAGCGCCGCATTATCGGGCGCGAGTTCATTCGCACCTTCGAACGCGAAGCCAAAGCGATCGACGGTGCCGAATTCTTAGTGCAAGGAACGCTCTATCCGGACGTTATCGAATCGAAAACGCCCGAAAGCAGCGCCGGGCACAAAATCAAATCGCACCATAACGTCGGCGGTCTTCCGAAAAAGATGCGGTTTCGCTTGGTCGAACCGCTGCGCGCACTGTTTAAAGACGAAGTGCGAGCGCTCGGGCGCGTGCTGGGTCTTCCCGGCCACATCGTCGAGCGACAGCCGTTTCCGGGACCCGGCTTGGCCGTGCGTATCATCGGCGAGGTGACCAAAAAGCGGTTAAAGATACTGCGCGAGGCCGACGCGATCGCCACCGACGAAATCGAAGCCGCCGATCTCGACCCGCGTCCGTGGCAATATTTTGCGGTGCTAACGCCGGTTAAGAGCGTCGGCGTGATGGGCGACGGACGGACGTATGCAAATCTCGTCGCGATTCGCGCCATTACCAGCGAAGACGGCATGACGGCCGACTGGGCACGGTTGCCGCACGATCTGCTGGCCCGCATTTCGACCCGCATCGTCAACGAGGTGCCGGGGGTCAATCGCGTCGCGTACGATATCACCACCAAACCCCCGGCCACCGTAGAGTGGGAATAGTATGCGCGTTCTCGTCGTAGGCAGCGGCGCGCGCGAAGACGCGCTATCGTGGCGATTGGCCGGCTCGCCGTCGTGCGAAGCGATTTTCGCCGCGCCCGGGAACGCCGGCACGGCATCGCGCGGTGAGAACGAGCCCGTCTCGGCGACCGATGGACCGTCGCTGGTCGAGCTTTGCCGCCATCGCAACATCGATCTTGCGGTTCTTGGATCCGAAGCGACGATAGCGGCCGGCGTAGCCGATCGGTTGTCGGCGGCCGGCATTTCGGTGTTCGGGCCTGCGCGCTCGCCCGGGCGTCTCGAATCGAGCAAAATATTCTCCAAGAAGTTCATGCAACGTCATCGCATTCCAAGCGCGCGCGCCGCGGTGGTGCATTCATTCGATGCAGCCGAACGTGCGCTGTCGGAGTGGAACGAAGCGGTCGTCGTAAAAGCCGATGGGCTAGCAGCCGGCAAAGGCGTGGTCGTAACATCGGGTGCCGATGAAGCGCGCGCGCTGCTCCGCGAGTGGTACGCTTCGGGCGTTCCCGGCGGCGGCGCGGGCGTGCTGCTGGAGCGCCGATTGCACGGTCGCGAGATCAGCATCTTTGCATTGTCCGACGGCGAAACGTTGCTGCCGTTTCTGGGGGCGTGCGATTACAAACGCGCCGGTGATGGCGATTCCGGCCCGAATACTGGTGGCATGGGCGCGTACTCGCCGGCCGACGTGCTGCCGGCGGATGGCATGGACGTTGTACGGGAACGTATTTTGGAACCGGTCTTGCGCGGATTGCGAGCCGACGGCGAGCGCTACGTCGGCGTTTTGTACTGCGGGTTGATGTGGACGCCCGAGGGTCCGTCGGTAATCGAATTCAACGTGCGATTCGGTGATCCCGAAACGCAGGTGTTGATGCCGCGCATCGACGGCGACTTCGCTGCGCTGTTAAAATCCGTCGCCGACGGTGCGACGGATCTGGCGGCCGCAAGCGTTTCAGAACGTCATTGCGTGGGCGTCGTACTGGCCACGGAATCGTATCCGTACTCGAGCACGCCGGTCGACGATCTGGACCCCAACGTCGATTTGCCGGACGGTTGCCAAGCGTTTTGGGGCGCCAGTACGCTGAAGGACGGGCGCGTGCGAGCGTCCGGCGGGCGAGTGTTGACGGTTACCGGTACCGGCGACAACCGCGAGCAGGCTCGCGTTCGTGCTTACGACGGCGTGCGGGCGCTATCCACGCGTTTTGGTAATGCCAAACTTACGTACCGGAGCGACATCGCAGCCGCAAACGCGTAACGCGCCGTCCGAAGCGATCGCGCGAATTACCGGGCTGGCTGCCGCATGCGGAGCCGCCGAAGCGGGTGGTCCGTTAAGCCCCGCCGAGCTCGAAGTATTGCGGCAAGCCGCTCCCGTCACCACGCACGACGCGCGCGAGGTTCGTGCGGCAATTCTCGATGGCGACGACCCGTTGGGATCGGCGTTTTTGGCGGCACGTTCGGTCGAGCGACGGCGAGCCGACGGCGCCTTTTATACCGGCAAGGAAATCCGTCGCGCGATGCTGGCGTGGGCGATGGAGTTTCGTCCGCAACGGTTGGTCGATCCGGGTAGCGGAAGCGGACGATACACCGCGGATGCGCTGCGCGAGCGGCCAGAGATGAACGTCGTTGCCATCGACTCGGATCCGGTAGCCACGCTGATGACGCGTGCGGTCGTCGCAACGGTGCGCGCGCCGAACGCCCGCGTACTCTGCGCCGACTATCTCTCCGTTTCGCTCGAGCCGATCGACGGGCGGACGGCGTTCGTCGGCAACCCGCCGTACGTGCGCCATCACGATCTCGCCCCGGAACTCAAACGATATGCAAAGACGTTATCGCGCGAGGCCGGGCTCGAAGCATCGGGTTTGTCCGGATTGCACGTATGGTTTTTCGTTGCGACGTATCTTCGTCACGCCGCGCGAGGCGATATCGGTGCCTTCGTCACATCGGCGCAGTGGTTGGAAGCGAAGTACGGAGCCATCGTTCGCGATCTGCTGAGCGGGCCGTTGGGCGGCCGTGCGCTGCTGCTATTCGACGCCGCGTCTTCGCCGTTCGAAGCGATGACCACGGCCGCGATCGCAACCTTTGAAATCGGGAAAACCGTCGGCTCGATGCTGTTCGCACGCGTGCAGGATCCAAACGCGCGGTTCGACTTGGAGCGGACGGGCGTGGCGGTCGATGCCACGGCGCTGCGCGGTTCGCGACGCTGGTCCGAGTTATTTGGTGGGGACGCCGACGGGGTCGACGGCCACACGATCGGTTCGTCGTTTCGCGTTTCGCGCGGTCAGGTTACCGGCGATAACGAGTTCTTCGTCTTGACGCGCGAACGCGCGCGCGAACTGCGTATCGAAGAGTTTTGCATTCCGGTAATCTCTAGCGCTCGCGAAGTGTTGTCGTCGGACGGGGTCGTCGCGGACGATCCGCAACGTCGGGTCGCATTGCAGATCCCGCGCACCCTCGACCGCGCAAGCGCGCCTCCGGCTTTGGCTCGGTACCTGGCCGAAGGGGAAGCGCGCGGCGTACATCGCGGCTACATCGCGTCGCACCGAAAGCCGTGGTATTCGATCGACTACCCGCGGCCGCCGATCGTTGCCACGTACATGGCGCGAAGACCGCCCCGGTTCGCGCGAAACCCCGAAGGTCTCGGAATTCTAAATGTGCTGCACGGATTGTTCCCGCGCGAGCCGATGTCCGATGACGCCTTGCAGACGATGGTCGAGCGACTCAATGCAATGGAAGCGCGATTCGAGCGCCACGGCCGCCTGTACCACGGCGGGTTGCGCAAGTTCGAGCCGAGCGATCTTTCGGCGATTGCGTTCTAGCGTCTATGTAGCCAGCGATCGAACCACCTGGATAACCTCGGGTTCGATCGGCAGCGCCGGATTCTCGTAACCCTTTAAAATCGCGGCCTGTGACGACGTGTCGGGCGCGTTTTTGAGAACGTGATTCATTCCTTGGACGACGACGAGTCGCGATGCCGGAGCCCCGCAGTGCAAGTCGTTTGCATCGACCATGGTTACTTGGACGTCGGCGGTGCCTTGGACGATCACGATCGGCACGCGGAGCTTCCCGATCTCTACGGCCGGATCGTATTTGAACCACGAAATGAGATATGGCTGCACCGACGTCCGGAACAAGCCGGCGAGTTCGGCCGGAGGGTCGGGAACGAGTTCTCCGGCCTGGAGCCGATCGATCGCAGCGTCGGCCTGGGAGTAAAGCTCCGGCGATAACTTCGGTTTCATCTGTTCGCGTAAAACCGCTGGAGCGGGCCGGCCGGCACCTTCGAGGCTGGCGAACGCGTCGCCGGGCGCATGCTGCAGCGCTAGCATTCCCAACAGCGAGCCTTCGCTGTGGCCCGCCAACACGATCTTCGAAAAGCGTGGATCGCCGTGCAAGAGCACGAGCCACGCCGCGGCGTCTTGTACGTAGGTATCGAATCGCAAATCACTTTCGGACGTCATGGCCGCCGCGCTCGCACCGACACCTCGTTTATCGTAGCGAACGCTGGCGATTCCGCGTGCCGCCAAGGCTTGCGCCAGCAGTTTGTACGCATCGGTTCGCAAAACGTCGCCGGAGTTGCCGTCACGGTCGGTCGGCCCGGAGCCGGCGACGATCAGCACGACCGGCGACGGGCGTGGCGAGGCAAGCGTCAAGGTACCGTACAGCTTCCCGGCGGGAGTTTGCAGCGAGATCGGCTCGTCCGGAACGGCCTGCGCCTTTGCTTGGGCCACGGTGAGCGCCGAAGCGGCGGCAACGGTGCCCAAAAAACTCGAACGATTCATGGCGAAACGATTCGCGCTCGGCCACTTTGCCGCTTGCCTGCAAGCGGGGTGGCAGGGGCCCATGTGTAACCCGGACGGCGCCAGGAGGTTATTAACAAGCGTATGGCCTTTCAGTATCAGCCCGGACCGCAGAACCCGTACGGCGGACCGGTCGCGCCGGCGGTCCCCACGCAATCGCTGCTGGCTCAAGTATTAGGCTTCACCGCGATCGGGTTATGCATTACCGCGCTTGCCGCGTATCTGACGCAAGGGTTCTCACCGGCGATCGGCTTGGTTGCGATCATCGTTGGGTTCATCTTGCTGTTCGTTATCAATAGCAAATCGGTTCGCGCGAACGAAGCCCTATCGCTGACGCTGTTCTACGTCTTTACGTTTCTCGAAGGAATCGGCATCGGACCCGTGCTCGGTCAGTACGTGCGCTCCGTTGGGTCGGGGGTCGTATTTAACGCGGCGCTAACGACCGGGCTCGGCATGTTCGCATTGGCCGCAGTCGTGTACGCCACCGGATTGGATCTGCGGCGCTTTCAAGGCATCTTCACCATCGCGTTGTTAGGTCTGGTGGTCGTCGGGATCGTGTCGGCGTTCGTGCACTTCATCCATCCCCAAACCTACGCATGGATCACGTTGGTCATTTTCGCCGGGCTCGTGTTGATCGATTTCGCTCGCATCCGCGCCGGCGGCGACGGATTGACGCCGGTGCAGATTGCGGTGAGCATCTACCTGGATGCGATCAACATCTTCCTCGCATTACTACAAATTTTTGGTGGTCGCCGTTCGAGCGATTAAAGCGGGTCGCGGCTAATGTGCGGCGTCACCGGGGTTTTCGCACCGCAGCGCGACGCTGCACGCTTAGCATACTTCGCGCTCTACGCGCTGCAGCATCGCGGCCAGGAATCGGCCGGAATCGCGGCGTCGGATGGGGGCACGATCCGTTCCCACAAAGAGATGGGCTTGCTCGGCGCGATCTTCGACGAAGAGATCTTGTCGGCGCTCGGTGGCCACATTGCGGTCGGCCATACGCGCTACTCGACGACCGGATCGTCGATGGTCGTCAATGCGCAGCCGTTGCTCGAGCGCACCGACATCGGCGATTTCGCGTTCGCCCACAACGGTAACCTTACGAATACCGACGATCTACGCGACACGCTTTCGCCGACGACCGTCTTGCAAGCAACCTCGGATTCCGAGGTTATGGCAAAGCTGCTGGTCGAGGCCAAGGGCTCGATGATCGATCGCATTCGTAGCCTGATGGCGCGTGCGCGTGGGGCGTACTCGGTCGCGCTGATCACCGACACCGAATTATACGCGTTCCGCGATCCGTGGGGCGTTCGCCCATTATCGTTGGGCACGTTGAGCGACGGTGGATACGTCGTCGCGTCGGAATCGTGCGCCTTCGGAACGATCGGCGCGCGCTACGTACGCGAGGTCGGGCGCGGGGAGATCCTACGCATCTCGGCCGACGGTCTCGAATCGGTGCAAACCGACGTAGAAGCGGCCATTCCGGCGCTGTGCATGTTCGAGTACATTTACTTCGCGCGACCGGACTCGAAGTTGAACGAACGCGCCATCTACATGGCGCGACACGAAATGGGCAGGCGCTTAGCGCGCGAGCACGCGGTCGAAGCAGACGTCGTTATGGCGGTGCCCGATTCGGCGGTTCCCGGCGCGATCGGCTATGCCGACGAGAGCGGCTTGCCGTACGTTGAGGGTTTGATCAAAAACCGGTATATCGGCCGCACCTTCATCAGCCCGGATCAGAAGATGCGTTCGCGCGGCGTGCATTTGAAGTTCAACCCCGTGGTGGAAAATCTCGCCGGCCGGCGCGTGGTCGTCGTCGACGATTCCATCGTGCGGGGTACCACGACGCCACGCATCGTCGCGTTGTTGCGCGAGGCCGGCGCGGCGGAAGTGCATTTACGAATCACGTCGCCGCCGATCAAGCATCCATGTTATCTCGGGGTCGACATGGCGACCTACGATGAGCTCGTCGCCGCGAATTACACGATCGAAGAGATCCGCCAACGCACGGATGCAGATTCGCTGGGCTATCTAAGCCTTGCGGGCCTGTTGGCGGCTACGGGCCGCGATCGTAGCGAGATGTGTCTGGGTTGTTTGACCGGCGAATATCCGAGCGTTCCGGCGACGCACGAGGCGCGCACGCTCGTCACCGCCGACTAAAAGCGCGCTACTCCGCCGTAGGATAGGAGCCGGCGCGCACGTCGTCGGCGAACTCGCGCAACGCTTCGGTCGCGAGTTTTCCGATCTCGGCGTAGCGTTTGGCAAACGGCGGCGAATGCGGATACATTCCCAAAATGTCGTGCAACACCAGCACCTGCGAATCGCAGTGCGGGCCCGCGCCGATCCCGATCGTTGGAATGGAAAGCAGTTCGGTGATCTCGCGCGAGATTTCGGGATCGACGACTTCTAGAACGATCGCGTAGGCGCCGGCCGCCTCGACCGCGCGCGCGTCATCGATCAGCCGGTCGCGATGCGTCCGGCGTTTGAATCCCGGGCCGAGCCCGGCTGTCTGCGGCGTGACGCCGATGTGTCCCACGACTGGAATGCCGGAACGAGCGATGGCGCGTACGCGTTCGGCTTCGTACACGCCGCCTTCGAGTTTTACCGAGCTCCCGCCGCCCTCTTTGATGCAGCGGATGGCCGAACGCAACGCGTCCTCGTTGCTTACTTGGTACGAGCCGAACGGCATGTCGACGATCACGTGCGCTCGCGACGTTCCGCGAACGACGGCTTGCGCGTGATGCACCATTTGATCCAGCGTGACGGGCGTCGTTTCGTCGAATCCGAGCACGACGTTTCCGACGCTGTCTCCAACCAGTATCACGTCGATGCCGGCAGCTTCGACGAAATTTCCGAACGGCGCGTCGTACGCGGTCGCGACCGGAAAGATCGCTTTGCCCTTTCGGCGTTTGATCGCTCCGGCAGTCAGCCGCCGAATGGCTGGGTTTTTTTCCGGTTCGTACGGGCGCGCTTCGGACGCGCCGTTGGCGGCTTTCTTCACCGAAGAGTACATGCCGGCGTTTACCCGGCGGATACCGCCGCGCTCACCGTACCGTTTGAACCCGCCGAGGCGTCGCCGTTGGCGAGCGATTCGGCGAGCGCTACGAACGTGCGCACCGGAATACCGGTCGGGCCCTTTGCTTGCCATCCCGACTCACCGTCGAGATACGCCGTTCCGGCGATGTCCACGTGCACCCAGGGCGTGTTATCGACGAACGATTTCAGAAACGCCGCGGCCGTCAACGTGCCGGCGGGCCGGCCGCCGGTATTTTTCAGATCCGCAATGTCGCTTTTCATCTGCTTGGCATAATCTTCGTAGTACGGCATACGCCAGAAACGCTCGCCGCTCGTTTTCGAGGCGGCGACGAACCGGTCGGCCAGCGCATCGTCGTTGGCGACGATCGCGGCCGCGGCGTGGCCCAGCGCGATGACGACCGCGCCGGTCAGCGTTGCCGTGTCGATGATGCGCGTCGCACCCAGTTCGTTGGCGTACGACAGCGCGTCGGCGAGAATCAAGCGGCCTTCCGCATCGGTGTTGATCACTTCGATCGTTTTGCCGTTCATGGCGGTAACGATGTCGCCCGGCTTGGTGGCTTTTCCGCCCGGCATGTTTTCGGTTGCCGGGACGATGCCGACCACGTTGACCTTCAGATTTAACCTTCCGATAGCGCACAATGCCGCGATGACCGCAGCGCCGCCCGACATATCGTATTTCATATCTTCCATGCGCTCGGCCGGCTTGATCGAAATGCCGCCGGTATCGAACGTGATGCCCTTGCCGACGAGCGCCAGCAACTCTTTGCTCGACGGATCGCCGTTGTGGCGCAACACGATGAACGTCGGCGGTTCGGCGCTTCCGCGCGCCACCGAGAGAAACGAACCCATGCCCTTTTCTTTCGCCCACGCTTCGTCATGAACCGCGACGTCCAAGCCGGCTTCGCGACCGGCGGTTTCGGCTTCGCGCGCGAGGATCGTCGGCGTCATATCGTTTGCCGGCGTGACGGCCAGTCGCCGCGCGAGGTTCACGGCTTCTCCCACGATCGTTCCGTCGTGCGCGCCGCGTTCGAGCGCGGCGGCGTCCAGTCCGTCCGACAGGATCGTCACGGTCGTAACCTTGACGGCCTTTTCGGGCTCGCGCTGATACGTCGAAATCTCAAACGAAGCGGCGATGGCGCCTTGCGCTACCGTATCCGCAGCGAGCGTTTCGCGGCCGGCGGCTTGCGACGGCAGCGCGATCGCGATTTCGGTGAGGCCGCGGCGGCCGAGCATGCGTACCGCAATTCCAGCGTAGCGAGCCAGCGACGATTCTTCGAACCGGGCTCGATCCCCGAGGCCGACGGCAAGCACGCGTTTGAACGGACGGTCGATCGCGTGAACCAACAGCGTATCGCCGAAGGCGCCTTTGAACTCGCCGCTGGAAATAGCTTCGGAAATTGCCCCACCGACGGCGCCGTCGGCGAGCTGTGCGGCGTTTGCAAGCGCTTCGCCGGAAAAGACGGGCACGACCAGAGCGGCGGTGCGCGCGTCGATCGGCGCTCCGCCTGCGACACGGATTTGCATGGTGAACCTTTCGCGCGGTGAACTACTGCTCGGAGAATAGAGCAGGGCTGCTAGATTCTTCGTGCGTGCGACGGCTCCAGCCCTGCGAAGGAGGATGGTGAGCGACAGAAGTCCGGTTTCCGGTGCGTACGCGCGCGCTGGGGTAGATATTGCGGCCGGAAATGCCGCCGTCGACCGGTATCGGTCGCTCCTCGCCGGTTGGCGCCACCCCTCGCAGTTGGACGCCATCGGCGGCTTCGGCGGCGTTTTCGAGATGCCGGGCGATCCGTCTCGGGCGTTGGTGGCCTCGAACGATGGCGTCGGAACCAAAATCTTGATCGCGGTCGCGCTCGAACGCTATGACTCTGTCGGCGCCGATCTGGTCAATCACTGCGTCAACGACATCCTCGTCGTGAACGCCACCCCGCTCTTCTTTCTAGATTATCTCGCCGTTGGTTCGCTGAACCCGGACATCGCCGGAACGATCGTCGGGGGCTGTGCACGTGCTTGCCGGGAACACGATTGTGCGCTTCTGGGCGGCGAAACCGCCGAAATGCCCGGCGTCTACGCTCCGGATCATTTCGACTTAGCCGGAACGATCGTCGGGAACGTCGATCGCGACAAGCTACCCGATCCAGCTTCAGTCGCCGCCGGGGATGCCATCATCGGACTTCCCGCGGTCGGCCTGCACACCAACGGGTATTCGCTGGCACGCCACGTCATCGACGCGAGCGAATATACCGCGACGTTGCCCGGGACCAGCGAAACCTTTGGCGATGCGTTGCTGGCGCCGCACCCGTCGTACTATCGCGCGGTGCGCGATATTCAACGCGTTGCGCGCGTAAAAACGATGTCGCACATCACCGGCGGCGGATTGCTCGAAAACGTTCCGCGGACGTTGCCGCCCAACGCAAAGGCGATCTTCGAACAACAGCGCTGGCGTGTGCCGGCAATCGAACGAGAAATCGTGCGTCGCGCGGAACTCGATATGGAAGAGCGATATCGCACGCTCAACATGGGCGTCGGTTATACGCTCGTGGTTCCGCTCGAAGATGCTGGAGCCGCCGTCGCTGCTGCGCCCGGCGCGTTTGTCGCCGGCTGGATCGAAACCCGAAACGCAGGCGACCCGGCGGTAGTCGTGCATCCCGCACGCGAGGACGTATGAACGACGCACGGCTCGACCGTTTACGCGAAGCTTGCGATTCGGAATCCCCGCGTGGCGAACGTGCCCGCGACGCCGCCGCGACGATCGCCGCGGCCGGCTACGAATGGGTCGCGATCTACGAAGTCGACGATGACGAAATCTCGACGCTCGGTGAATTCGGGAAAGGCTCCCAAACCTCGAAAGCGGCGGTTGCCGGCGGCTCGTTGACGGCGGCCGCGTTCGTAACCAACGGGGGCGTTGCGATCGTGCCCATTCTCGGGGCGGAGAGCGGGATACTCATCGGAATGCTGGCGGTCGAGCGCCGGCGGCCCGCTGCATATGACGAAGAAGAGCGCGGCGCGCTAGAGCGTTACGCCGCCATCGTCATCGCATTGTTCGAATAAGCACGTTCGTGTCGGAAGTGCACAATCTCGTCGTCGAACTCGACGACGCGCTAAGCGAGCGTGCCGCACGGATCGCCGGTTCGATGGAAGATACCGGCGTGTCGATCGAGTTCGGACGCGGTATGCCGGGCGATGCATTGGCCTGGATCGACGAAACGTTCGGCGGAAGTTGGAGCTCCGAAGCCGCCGCCGGCGAGAACGTCGTCGCCCGGCGTGACGGCCGCCCGGTTGGATTCGCGACGGTCGACGCGCGCGGTTTGCGTTTTCGATGGCTGCACGGATTGGCGAGCGATCCCAACATCGGACTCTTTGGGCCGTTCGGCGTTACCGAATCCGAACGTGGCAGTAATTTGGGACGCACGCTCTTGATGCATGCGTTGATCGCGCTGCGCGCGCGGGGTTTTTCGCGCGCGCTCATCGCTGCGGTTTCCGGAACGTCGCTATTGCGCTATTACGCCGATGCAACCGGGGCGCGCATCGCGGAAACGTTCACCCGCGCGGAGCTGACGCCCGGGCGGAAGGTCGTCGTGATGGCATCTGGGGGCGGGACGAATTTACAAGCAGTTATCGATGCGCGCGTCGCCGGCCGGCTCCCCTGCGAGATCGCGGGCGTCCTCGTCAACCGCGCATCCGCATTTGCCGTGGAACGAGCGAAACGTGCCGGAATTCCGGTTTCGATCGTTACTTGGGATCGCGCCCGGGAACCGCGCGAAGCGTACGATGCGCGTCTGCAGGAAGCGATGGCGGCGCTGGACCCCGAAGTCGTCATACTCCTCGGTTGGATGCATTTGCTCGACGAACGGTTCGTCCGTGCGTTTTCACGCATCGTCAACTTACATCCAGCGTTCTTACCGCTGGATTTTTTGGCCGACGATGTGGAGATGCCCGATGGCACGCAAATCCCGGCCTTTCGAGGAGCGCATGCAATTCGGGATTCGGTGGAAGCCGGCGTCGCGTGGGCTGGGGCGACCGTCCACGACGTGACGCCCGAAACCGACCGCGGGCCGGTCGTCGTGCGTAAACCGGTGCGCCTGCGCGCGGGCGAAGATGAAGCCGGCGCGCTGGAACGCATCCGCCCGATCGAACACGAATTGGTCGTGGCCGCCATTCTACGCTGTTTGTACGAAAGCTAACGCCCCCGCGGGCGCCGCCAGGCTCTGACCGGTGCGGGGATAACTCTGCGCCAATGGAGATTTCGCCCGCACCGCCGCAGTCGTCGACGTTTCAAGTCGACCCAATCGAACGATTGCCCAACTATCGCACGACGTCCGCGAACTTGGGCATGGGACCGAGCTTCGGCAACAGCCATCTGTGGGTGAATACCAAGAATACCGGCGACATAGAGCGCGTGTTTTCGGTAACGGCCGGCAAAACGATGATCGGGTCGATCGCGGTTCGGTGTTCTATCGCCGGACGGCCGTTGCGGGACGCGGCTAAAAATCCATCGGATAATTCGCTAAAAGTGTACACGCCGCTTTCGCTCGATCTGGGCGAAGTCGCGGTAGAAATCCATCCCGCGTTTCAGCGCCGACGCTTCGACGTCGGCGGATCCATCTACATCACCGAAACCGTTTTCTTGCCGTTCGGCGATGAGAACGGCGAACACGATCCGCCAATCTTATATCAGGGCATCGAAATCGAAAACCGCGGCGATCACGAGCAAGAATTGCGGATGAACGGATTCGCTCGCCTCCGCGGGGACACCGACGACGATGTAGGTGCGCGCTACGACGAGAGCGTGAACGGCTTGATCGCCAAGAACCGATCGGCCTCCGGCTCCGTGCGCGTGTTCGCGTTAACCTGCGAACCGAGCGCCTACGAAACGAGCTTCGATTTCGGCAACGTCTACAGCCGCTCGAAGACCTCTCCGTTGAGTAATTCGACCGAAGCGACCGGCGATATTCTCGGCAGCTTGCAGTTGGATATCGTCGTCGCGCCGGGCGAAACCAAACGGTTCGCATTCAAAACCGGCATCTTTCCGGACGACGATCCGGCCACCCTAAAAAGCTTCATCGAAACCTCGCCGTTCGAGGCGCTCGGAACCACGTTGGCGTTGCTCAACGACATTCTGCACCGTGGCGAACCGATTACCCCGGACGAGGTCATCAACGACGGTGCGCTGTGGAGTAAGGTCAACATGCGCCGCGTCATGTCGCGGTATCCGATCGGCTGGCTTTTCACCAACGATCCGGGCGTGATGTCGAACGTCGTAATCCGCGATTGCGCGTGGTTCGTTATGGGCTGCGACTACTTCATGCCACAATTCTCGCGCTCGTTGCTGGATAAATCGGCCGAGCTGCAATACGAGAGCGGTAAGCTCCCGGAATACGTCGATGCACTGAACGGTCGCGTGGAAGACGACGGCCTCAACATCAACGACGATACGCCGCTCTATATCATGGCGGCCAACCATCATTTTCGCTGCACCGGCGATGAGGAATGGCTGCGCGGCATCTTTCCGTCGCTGCTCAAGGCCGGCAAGTACATCATC
>DASXXU010000096.1:0-16058 GCA_036502885.1 Candidatus Tumulicola sp. | reverse complement strand
ACGATGTTTGCCGGGGAACGGCTGCGCCGGCGCGCACGCGACGCCGATACGCGGCCGATCGAAAAGCTGAGCTACGGCCAGAGCGTTCTCGTCGGCTTAGCGCAATCGTTAGCACTCTTGCCGGGAATTTCTCGCTCCGGTGTTTCGATGGTCGCCGGCTTGCTGTGCGGTCTGGATCACGAGGATGCTGCCGAATTTTCGTTTTTGCTGGCAACGCCGGTGATTCTCGCCGCAGCGTTGTTTGAAATTCCACGATTGCTGGCGCCCGACGCGCACCTCGCGTTGGTCGAAGCGATTCTCGGCGCGGTCGTCGCCGGGATCGCGGCGTATTTTTCGGTCGCCTTTCTCACGCGATACTTTCGTTCGAACGACCTGCGGCCGTTCGGCTGGTACTGCGTAGCCTTTGGAATTATCGCTCTCGTACTTTCGTTAAGGGGGATCATTACGTAATGAAAGCATTGGCCATCGTCCTGGCCGTCGTGTTCTTCGTGCTCGGCATCTTATACGGCATGGGGAAGATCAACATGTTTACGCAGTCCGGCCCGGGCCACGAACATCACATCACGCACCTCATCATCCTGTGGGTGTTGGCGCTGTTGTGCCTGATCTGGGCGCGTTTCCAGCGGGCACCGTCGCGCTACTGATGCCGGATCGCGTCCAGCTTCGATGACGCACTTTTCGCCGGCCGGCGTTCGAATGGTCGACGTGGCCGAAAAGAACGAAACGCTACGTTCGGCGCGAGCGCGTGCCGTCGTGCGCATCGGTTCGCAGGCGCGCGAAGCGTTGCAAGGCGCGGGCGGTCCCAAGGGCGACCCGTTTCTCACGGCACAACTGGCCGGCATCGCGGCCGCCAAACAAACCGCGACATTGATTCCGTTGGCGCATCCGATTCCGATCGCCGCGGTGGACGTACGATTGGAGTGGTTGGACGATGACGCCATCGCGATCGAAACGTTCGTTCGAACCGTAGCACGGACCGGCGTCGAGATGGAGGCGATGGTTGCGGCAACGGTTGCGGCCCTAACGATCTACGATATGTGCAAAGCCTTCGACAAGAGCATTACGATCGAGTCGGCGTACCTGCTCGAGAAGTCCGGCGGCAAAAGCGGAAGCTGGAAACGCAACGATGGCGGTGCGGATGTATAAGGCCGCATTGCTCGTCTTGTCGGATCGCGCGGCATCCGGCGAACGTCCCGACCAAACGATCCCGGTGATGAGGTCGAAGCTGGGTGCGACGTACGAGATCGTGCGCGAACGCATCATGCCCGACGATCCCGCGCAACTGCAAGCCGAGTTGATCGAAATCGCCGACGCCGGCGGCGCCGATCTGATCCTGACCACCGGCGGAACCGGATTGTCGCCGCGCGATCGTACGCCGCAAGCGACCGCAGCCGTCTTGGATTACGAAGTCCCTGGAATTGCCGAGGCAATTCGCGCGGCTTCGATTCCGATCGTGCGCACGGCGATGCTTTCTCGATTGCTCGCCGGCGTTCGGCATCGGACGCTGATCGTCAATCTTCCCGGCAGCCCGAAGGCCGTCGGCGAATCGCTCGATACGATCGTTTCGGTGCTGCCGCACGCGTTAGAGCTTTTGGCGGATCGCGTCAACGACGGATGAGCGGTTATCCTCCGTTCGAGCGCGCTCGAGCGTATCTGCTTTCGACGATTTCCGAAAGCGTTTCGCCGCGAACTTCCTACAAGCTGGATCGCATGCAGGCCCTGCTGCGCGAGCTGGGCGATCCGCACCGCGCCTATCCGATCGTCCACATCGGTGGCACGAGCGGTAAAACGTCGACCTCGACGATGGTCGCTTCGATTTTGCAGGCCTCCGCACGCACGGTCGGCCTGCACACCAAACCGCATCTACACTCGATGACGGAGCGCGCGCGCGTCGACGGCGTCGAGATCTCGCAAGAGCGATTTGCAGAACTCTTCGAGGAGATGCAGCCGGCGATCGAACGCGTCACGCCCGAGTACGGACAACCGACGTACTACGAGACGTTGTTGGCGCTGGCGTTCTACTATTTCGCGCGCGAAGCGGTCGACGTCGCGGTGATCGAGGTCGGTTTGGGCGGCCGTCTCGACGGGACCAACGTCGTGTTGCCCGAGCTCGCGGCCATCACGTCGGTGGGTTTCGATCACACCGACATATTGGGCAATACGATCGAAGCCATCGCGCGGGAGAAGGGCGGCATCGCCAAACCCGGGGTGCCGTTGATCGTTGCCGCCACCGACCCGGTGGCCCTCGACGTGCTTGCGGAATGCGCGCGAGCGGTGGGCGCGCCGTTCGTGCAAGTGCGCGACGTGGTGACCACGCGGTCGTTGCCGGCCGATCCGCCGTGGGCGCAGGCGTTCGAGGCGGCGACTGCTTCGCAAAGCTACAGCATTCGTTTAACGCTCCACGGGCTATTTCAGCGAGAGAACGCTGCGACCGCAATCGCTATCGTCGAACGCTTACCCGCGGCGTTGCGCCCGGACCGCGATGCGGTGCAGCGCGGGCTGTCGGCAGCAACCATCGCCGGCCGGATGGAGATATTTTCCGACGGCGAGGTGACGTTCGTATTCGATATCGCGCACAACGTCGAAAAAGCATCGCATCTCGCGGAGTCGCTGAGCGAGATGTTCGCCGGACGGGATATTTCGTACGTCGTTTCGATCGGTGAAAGCAAAGATGCCGCGCACATTCTCGAACGGCTGGCGGGCGCCGGGACGCGGGCGGTCGTGACGCGTTTTTCCGCAACCGGACGCAACGCGGTCGACGCGCTCGAGCTTTGCGAACTGGCGCGGAGCGCCGGTATGCGTGCGGATGCGATCGAACCCGCGATCGATGCGTTTGCAACCGCGCGTGCTCGCGCGAAGAGCGGTGACGTGATCGTGATCACCGGCTCGACGTTTCTGGTGGCCGAGCTGCGCGACGCGTGGTTGCGTCAGGGCGCAGCGACCGGGTGATGAACGTTCGTGCTTGAAATACGTTCGCGAACGTTCGACTGGGGCAGTCGCACGTATGTAATGGGCATCGTCAACGCGACGCCCGATTCGTTCTCCGGCGATGGGCTGGTCGAGCCGCAGTTGTTGGCCGATCATGCCGAGCGGCTGTGGACCGCGGGCGCCGATATCCTCGACGTTGGTGGCGAGTCGACGCGCCCGGGATATCGACGCATCGATGAGAGCGTCGAGCTCGAGCGCGTGCTGCCCGCCATACGCGCGATTCGCGAGCGCTGTGCGCGCGCGCCGATTTCGGTCGATACCTACAAGCCGGCGGTCGCACGCGCCGCTTGTGCTGCCGGCGCCGACGCGATCAACTCGGTATGGGGTGCCGACGACGCGTTGCTCGATGTTGCCGCCGAGTTCGACGTTCCGTTCGTTGCGATGCACAACCAGGATGGAACGCACTACGCCGGCGACGTGGTCGCCGAGGTTGCGGGATACCTATTGGATTGTGCGCGTCGCGCGGAAGCAAAGGGCATCGCGCGCGAGCGCATCTGGCTCGATCCGGGGATCGGTTTCGGAAAGACTGCCGACCACAATCTGGCGGTGCTGCAACGATTTTCTGAAATCGTGGCGCTCGGTTATCCGACGCTGATCGGATGGTCGCGCAAGAGCACGATCGGCAAGCTGACCGGCGAGGACGCACACTTGCGCGTCTTCGGAACGACCGCAGCCAACGTGCTGGCGGCATCGGCGGGCGCGGATATAGTGCGCGTTCACGACGTCGCCGCGGCATGCCAAGCGTTGCGGGTGACGGATGCGGTCGTACGAGGCTGGAGGCCGGCAGGTTGGACCGGATAACGCTGCGCGGGATCCGCGCGTACGGAAAACACGGTGTCTTTGCATACGAGCGCGAGCGCGTCGCGCCGTTCGATATCGACGTCACGATCGAAACGAACCTGGACGCGGCGGCAACATCCGACGATCTCGTCGACACGTTGGATTACGCGTCGATACATCGTACGCTGGTGCGCACCGTCGCCGGCACGTCGTTCGCGTTGTTGGAACGGCTCGCCGCCGAATTAGCGAACGCCGTTCTCACCGACGCGCGCGTCCAGGCCGTCGAAGTAACCGTCGCCAAGCCCGGCATCCTCGACGGCGCGACGCCGGCCGTGACGTTACGGCGGGAGCAATCGCCGTAGTTTCGCACCGCGCGAACATCGGCATCGGTGCCAACGCCGGCGACGCGCGTTCGACCGTGGAACGTGCGATCGAGGGCTTGCGCGAGTTTGGCGCGGTGCTTCGGCGCTCGAGCTTGTATCGAACCAGGCCTTGGGGCTACGCCGGCCAGCCGGATTTCGTGAACGCGGTGGTGACCCTGTCGACCGACTTGTCCCCGCTCGATCTGCTGCGCGCGTTGCAAGCGTTGGAACGGAGGCTCGGCCGGGTCCCGGGCATTCGCTGGGGGCCGAGGGCGATCGACCTCGACATCCTGACGTACGACGACGTGCAAACGAGCGACGCAGGGTTGCGTCTGCCCCACCCCCACCTCTACGAGCGGGCTTTCGTTTTGGTGCCGCTGGCCGAGATCGACCCGGCGTTTGCCCGTGCTCGCGACGCGTTGGATCCGGTCGAAGTAGCCGGGGTCGCCGCGCTGGGCGACACCGGAGCCGAGCCGAGGGTCTCGCCGCCGGCGGGCGGAAGCCTAGCCGCGATGTCCCGGGACGCGCACGCAGCCGATCGTATCCGCCGGCTCGCCGAGTTTTTGGCGGCCTCGGACGTCGTTTCGCTCCGCATCGATCGCGAGGACACGTCGGTCGAACTCGGCCGCCGATTCGGTTTGGCGCCGGTCCCCGCCAGCCCGGCCCCGGATGTACGGGTGGACACGATCCGCGCCGATCTCGTCGGTATTTTCCGGCTGGCACGTCCGGCGCCCGTCGCAGGCGAATCGTTTGCGGCCGATCGCGAGTTGGCGCACATCGAAGCGCTGGGTATTCGAAACCCGGTGCACAGTTTGGGCGGTGGAAGAATCGTGTCGATCGCTACCGGCGATGGATCGCCGGTCGAATACGGCCAGCCGCTGTTCTTGCTCGATCGAGGGTAACGTCATTTTTCGCAAGGTGCTAATCGCCAACCGCGGCGAGATTGCGGTCCGGGTCGAGCGCGCGTGTCGCGAGCTCGGAATCGCGACCGTCGCGGTCTTTTCCGAAGCCGATCGCGACTCCGAACACGTGGCGCGCGCGGACGAAGCATTTTGCGTCGGCCCGGGACCGGTAGCACGTTCCTATCTCAACATCCCGAACATCATCTCGACCGCGCTGATCACCGGTTGCGATGCGGTGCATCCGGGCTATGGGTTTCTGGCCGAGAACGCGCGCTTCGCCGAAATCTGCGGCGACCACGGCCTGACGTTCATCGGTCCGCGTCCCGAAGTGATCGCCGCGATGGGCGATAAGGCGACGGCCAAACGCGTGATGCACGAGGCCGGCGTCGCGACGACACCCGGAACCGGAATCGTCGCGAACGTCGATGAGGCGCGAAAAGCCGCCGGGGCGATCGGTTACCCGGTGCTGATTAAAGCCACCGCCGGCGGCGGCGGAAAAGGCATGCGTGTGGTCGAGCACGAGGCCGACCTCGAGCGCGCATTTGCATCGGCGACGGCCGAAGCCGAAGCCAGCTTCAAGGATGGGCGCGTCTACCTGGAGCGCTTGATCGCGAATCCGCGCCACATCGAAATACAAGTTCTCGGCGACGAATTCGGCAACGTGGTGCAGTTGGGCGAGCGCGATTGCTCGATGCAGAAGCCGTCGCATCAAAAGCTGATCGAGGAATCGCCGGCGCCGCACCTCTCCGATCGCGTGCGCGCATCGTTGTACGAAATGGCCGTTCGAGCGTGCCGCTACGTGCGCTACACCAACGCCGGAACGCTCGAGTTCTTATGCGCCGGCGACGAAGCCTATTTCATGGAGATGAACACGCGTATTCAGGTCGAGCACCCGGTGACCGAGATGGTGTACGACGTCGATCTGGTACGCGAACAGATTCGCATCGCTGCCGGGGAGCCGATGTCGTTCGAGCAGCGCGATATCGTACCGCGCGGACACGCGATCGAGTGCCGGATCAACGCCGAGGATGCGAATGCGAACTTCGCGCCGCAGTGCGGCACGTTAACGCGGCTCGAATTCCCCAAAGGCCCGAACGTTCGCGTCGATACGCACATGCGCACCGGAACGGTTATCCCGCCGTACTACGACTCGATGTTGGCGAAGATCGTGACCTTCGGTGCGTCGCGTCCGGCCGCGATCGAGTTGATGGAACGCGCGCTTTCCGAAACCGTGATCGAAGGCGTGTCGACGACCGTGGGGGTGTGTTTGGAACTGCTGCGTACGCCGGAATTTCAAGCCGGCCGCTACGACATCGGATTTTTGCCGTCGTACGTCAAGGCGATTCGATAGATGCCCAGCCGCCGTATCGGTCGCGAGCAGGCGCTGCAGGCGCTCTACTCGATCTCCATCGGAAGTCGCGATCCGTCGGATGCACTGGCCGAAATCGGGGCCGCCGATGAGAACGCCGAACATCGGATTTTCGTTCGAGAATTAGTGTTGGGAACGTTGGACTTCCGCGATCGGGCCGATGCGATCGTGCGCCCGTTGCTGGAAGGTTGGGCAATCGAGCGGTTACCCGAGATCGACCGTTTGCTACTGCAAATGGGCACGTACGAGCTCGAATGCCGTTTAGACGTACCCACCGCGGTTGCGATCAACGAGGCGGTCGAGTTGGCCAAGCGGTTTTCGACCGAGGATTCCGGCCGTTTCGTGAATGGCGTGCTGAATGCGGTCGCGCGAGGGCGCGAGAGCGTCGATGCCGAGACGCCGTAAGCCGCGCAGCGGCTGGGCCGTGGTTCGGGGCGTCGCGATCGGGCTGCTGATGCTCGTGCTGTTTGCAGCCGGTACGGTTGCCGGCATCGTGGCCGCGTACGCACGCAATCTTCCCGACATCGGCAGGATGGCCGATTACCAACCGGCGAGCGCGACGCGATTGTTCGCACGCGATGGCACTCCGCTCGCATCGGTCTACCGGGAGAATCGCGTGTGGACGCCGTTGTCGGATATTCCGCAGGTCGTCCGCGAAGCGTTTATCGCGAACGAAGATCATAACTTCTACAGCCATCACGGCGTCGATTTCGGCGGGATCGCGCGCGCTTCGTACGCCGACCTCACGCATCAGCCGATTCAAGGCGCATCGACCATCACGCAACAACTCGCGCGCCGGCTCTTCTTGAACGACCGGCCGACGTTGTCACGGAAGATCGAAGAAGCGTTGTTGGCCATCGAGATCGAGCGCTTTTATACCAAGGACGAGATCCTCGAGCGCTACCTTAACATCATCTATCTGGGCGCCGGCGCGTACGGCGTCGACGCGGCGGCACACACCTACTTCGGCCGTTCGATTCGCAGCGTCGACCTGCCGCAAGCGGCCATGCTGGCCGGCGTGGTGGCAGCCCCGTCCGACTATTCGCCGTACGTCAACATGCAGTTGGCACGCGAACGTCAACAGCACGTCTTGCAGCGAATGGTCGAGAGCGGCTTCGTTTCCCAAGAACAAGCCGACGCCGCATACGCCGCTCCGGTCGACTTGATCGGACAGCGTGCCGAAGGGCTGCAAAGCTATTCGTATCCGTATTTCACGACGTTCGCGATCGCGCAGCTCGAGAAGACCTTTGGAACGAACGCGGTCGAGCAAGGCGGCCTGCAAGTCAGCACGACGCTCGACGTGCGCATGCAACGGGCCGCGCAAGAAGCCGTCGATTGGGGCGTCGATCAGGCGGTACGCGGCGGAATCGACGCGCATCAGGCGGCGCTGGTTGCGATCCGGCCGTCGACCGGCGAGATCGTTGCGATGGTCGGCGGCACGAACTTCTCGTTGACCAATCAGTTCAACCGCGCGTGGCAAGCGCGTCGCCAACCCGGCTCGTCGTTCAAAGCGTACGTCTACACCGCCGCGATCGATTCGGGCATCCCGGCGTCCGCGACGGTCGACGATACGCCGGTCAGCTATCCGATGGGTGATGGAACGCGTTGGTCTCCGTACGACGACGACGGCCGGTATCTAGGGGCCATCACGCTACGCTACGCGTTGGCGCAATCGCGCAATGTCGTCGCAGTAAAACTGGCCGAACGCGTCGGCATCGACCGCGTTATCGAATACGCCCATCGCATGGGCGTAACGGCACCGCTGGATGCGAACCTTTCGCTGGCGCTGGGTTCGTCCGTCGTTTCGGTGTTGGACCAAGCCAGCGGGTACTCGACCTTAGCCGATCAGGGTTTGCACGTCGACCCGACGCCGTTTCGCGTGGTCAAGGATTCGCTCGGCACCGTCGTTCTGGATAATCGCTACCCGCAAGCCACCGACGTCATCAGCGCCGGAACCGCCTACATCGTCACGTCGATGATGGAAGACGTTATCAACAAAGGCACCGGATACCCCAACGCGGTCATCGGCCGTCCGGCCGCCGGCAAAACCGGAACCACATCGAACTTCCGCGATGCGTGGTTCGTCGGCTTCACGCCGGATTTGGTAACGGCCGTTTGGCTCGGCAACGATAACTACACGCAGATGAATGAATCGTACGGTGGTAACGTACCGGCCCGCATCTGGGCGCGCTTCATGAAGGCTGCGCTGGCCGGCACGCCGCCGCACGACTTCGTGGTTCCGACCGACGAGATTGCCAAATCGGCCGGGTGCGGCGGCAACGAGTACTATTTGCGCGGTACGGAACCGGCGTGCGGAAGCGTTGAGGATGCGTCGAGCGAGGCCGCGCCGTATGCGACGCTCGATCCGAACGCGACGATCGCACCGCTGCCGTCGCTGGCGCCGGTCGATCGTGCAACCGAAGCGCCGCAATCACCGGCCAGCACGTTGCCGGCGAGCAGCGCGCTGCCGGCGAGCAGTGCGTTGCCGACGTCGAAACCCTAATGGAGCAGCGCGAGCGGCCGTATCAAGTACGCACGGTTCGTCAGTTTACGGCCGGCATGGCAGAGTTTCTCAATCGACAGCCGTGGCTCGAACGCATCGGCATCAAAGGTGAGATTTCGGGATTGCGCGTCTTCGGGGACGGCCATCTGGGTTTTTCGCTCAAAGAAGAACGCGCGCTGGTCGAATGCATCGCCTGGGCGGATTGGCGGCGTAGCCTGCCCGAGGTGAAGGACGGCGACGTCGTGATCGCGGTCGGCCGCGTGCGCATTCATCCCGAACGCGGCGCGTACAAACTCTACGCCGACGAATTGCAGCTGGCCGGTCTGGGCGAACTGTTCTTGCAATACGAGCGCTTGCGCAAACGCTTTCTCGACGAGGGCCTTTTTGCGCCCGAGCGCAAGCGCGCGGTTCCGGAATTAATTCGGCGCGTTGCGTTGGTGACCGCGCAAGACGGCCGCGGCGCGCAAGATTTCATCAAGACGTTGCGCGATGAGGTCCCCTTTGTCGAAATCGTGCTGATCGAAACGCGCGTGCAGGGCGAGGGTGCCGAGATCGACATCGCCGCCGCACTCGACCAGGCCGCGGCGCGCGAGGTGGATGCGATCGTTTTGGCGCGCGGCGGCGGCAGTTACGTCGAACTTTTTCCGTTCAACCTCGAACCGGTCGTGCGTGCGATCGTGCGTTCGCGCGTACCGGTGCTCACCGCAATCGGACACGAGCCCGACCGCCACTTAGCCGACGACGTAGCCGACCTCTCGTTCGGCACACCATCGAAGGCGGCTGCCTTTATCGCTCGCGCGTGGCTGCTCGCGCGCCGGGCGCTCGACGAACGGACGCATCGTCTCGATCGCGCCATCCACGAAATCATCTTGCATCATGTGCAGACGTTGGAAAGGCTGTCGAGCGGCGTCGAACGCGCCGCGATGCGCGCCGTCCTGGCCAAACGTACCGCGTATCGTACGGCCGTCGATCGGCTGGATCTGCGTAACCCGCAACGCGTGCTTTCGGACAATCGCGAACGTGCTTTACGTCTCGACTCGCGACTGGGGGATGCTATGCAGCGACGGTTGGAACGGGAAACGCGTGGGCTCGACGGGCGGCGGAACGCGCTCGACCGCGCCGGGACGCGCTTCGCCAACGCTGCGTCCACGCGATTCCAACGCACGACCGCGGCGCTGGGCGCCTGCGATCCGCTGGCCCCGTTGGCTCGTGGCTACGCCATCGTCAGCTCGGGCGGTCGCGTCGTACGCGAAGCGGCGTTGTTGCGGCCGGGCGATCCCATCACGGCGCGGTTGGAACGCGGAACCCTTGCGGCGCGCGTGGAAGCGGTGAACGACGATGGCTGATGCGCCGCAAGCAACGTTTGAAGCGAAGTTGGCTCGAATCGACGAGATCGTGAAACAGCTCGAAGCGGGCAGCGTCGATTTGCAGAAATCGACCGAGTTATTCAAAGAAGGCAAGACGCTGGCACGGGAGTGCGAGGCATTGCTCAAGAGCGCGCAAGAACAGATCGACCGTGCCGCCGGCCGCGAGGACGCGTCTGCGCGATAATCGGGACGTCCGTCCCGCTCGCGTGCGGCTCGATGCTGCGGTATCCGAGCGCACCGGTATGACGCGTTCCCAAGCGCGTAGCCTGATCATGGAAGCACGCGTTCGCGTGGATGGCGCCGTGAGCACCAAAGCCGGGCACCCGACGGCGATCGATGCCGCCATCGAAATCGATCGTCCGAGGCGCTACGTCAGCCGTGGCGGCGAAAAGCTCGAGGCCGCACTAGATGGATTCGAGGTCGACGTCAGGGGTACGCAGGCGCTGGACGTCGGCGCTTCGACCGGCGGGTTCACCGATTGTCTGCTGCAACGCGGCGCTTCGCACGTTACCTCGGTCGATGTCGGTTACGGCCAACTCGATTGGCGGCTGCGCAACGACCCGCGCGTGACGGTGATGGAACGCAGCAACTTCCGGCTCTTGCCCCCAAGCGCGTTCGCCGGTGGTTTCGACACGATCGTGGTGGACGCGTCGTTTATTTCGCTGCGGACGATTCTCAAGCGCGCCGCTCCCGAACTGCGCGAAAACGGCCACGCCGTGTGTTTGATCAAGCCGCAGTTCGAAGCCGGGCGCGATCGTTTGGGATCGGGCGGCGTGGTACGCGATCCCGAGGTGCACCGTGCGGTGTTGCTCGAAACGCGCGATGCGATTCTCGAGCTCGGGCTGGTCCCGGTTGCCGTCGTGGCTTCGCCGCTCGTCGGCCCGGCGGGTAATCGCGAATTCTTCGCGCACGTGCGGCATGGCGGCACGCCGTATACCGATGCGGATGTCGAACGCGCACTGCAAACCGGAGCGCTCCAATGAGCCCGACGTTGACGATGCAGCGTAAACTCATCGCGTTGGATGTCGACGTCGCACGCGAACACGCGCGCAAGATCGCCGCACGCGTCGCCTCGGATTTTCGCGCGCACGGTTTCGCGGTCACGTTATCGCACGAACGTCACGGCCATCTCGGGATTCCGATCGACGAGGGGTCCGCAAAGGACGCGGCCTTGTTGGTGACGATCGGCGGGGACGGGACGCTGCTGCGCGCCGCCCGCCACGCGATCGAAAACGATACGCCGTTGTTGGGTATCAACACCGGGCGCCTGGGTTTTCTCACCGAGTTCGATGCCGACGATGGAGCCCTCGACGAACTTCCGGCTGCGGTCGAGCGCGGCTTATACGTCGACGAGCGGCTAGCGCTCGAAGCGTCGTACGACGGCCGCACCTATTTCGCGTTGAACGACGTCGTCGTTCGCAAAGGCGAGGTATCCCGCGTGGTTCCGTTCGGACTTCGTTTTGACGACGAAGCGATCGTCAGCATTCCGGCCGACGGCATCTGCGTTGCGACGCCGACGGGCTCGACGGCCTACTTTCTCTCGGCCGGCGGTTCGTTGATCTCGCCGCGGGTGGATGCTTTTGGCGTCGCACCGTTGCTTCCGCACACCCTGTTTTCGCGTCCGCTCATCGTGCCGAGCAGCTCGAACGTCGAAATCTCATGCGATTCGGAGATCGCGCAAGCGCATCTCGAATGTGACGGCGACGTTCTTTCCGATATCGAACCGGGCGCGTGCGTGCTGGTTCGCCGGCACCCGAAAAGCGTGCGCTTCGCGCGGCTTTCACCGCTGCGCTTCTTCGAACGATTGGAAGAGAAGATGCTGTGGGGCGTTTCCATCAAACGTTCGCGCCGGTAGCCGCGAGCAGCGGCGTATGTTACGGCGTCTCGAGATCGAGAACTTCGGCCTGATCGGTCGCGCGGACGTCGACTTCGCCGAAGGCGCCACGATTTTTACCGGCGAGACCGGCTCGGGAAAGACGATGTTGTTGGCAGCGCTCGACTTCGCGTTGGGCGCCCGGGGTCTGGGCGATGCGCTAGGGCGCGCCGGCGCGCGCACCGTCGTCACGTTGCGCTTTTCGCCGCCGCCGCAACTCCGCGAGCGAATGGCGGGCGACGGCTACGAGCTCGACCCGGACGAAGACGCCGCGATCGAACGGGAAGCCGTTGCGGGCGGCCGCACCGCCGTGCGCTTGAACGGACGGTCGACGACGGCGTCCTACGTACGTGCGATCGGGGATGCGATCGCCGAGATCGTCGGACAACACGAAGCGCAGCGATTGTTATCGCCCGCGTACCATTTAGATTTGCTCGACCGGTTTGCCGGACCGGATGCGCTCCGCGCGCGCGAACGCATCGTCCGGGCAATCGCCGAACGCGACGAAATGCGGGACGAACTCGAGCGTCTCGAACGCGGCACGCTCGAGGCTGCGCGCGCCAACGACGACGCGCGCTTCGCCGTTGAGGAAATCGCGCGGGCGCAACCGCAACCGGGCGAGGATACGAGCGCGCACGAGCGTCTCGCGTACTTGCGCAACGCGCGACGGATCGACGACGCGTTGGCGCAGGCCGCGGCACGTTTGGGTTCGGGCGATAGCGGTGCGGCGGACTGCATCGGCGACGCGGTTGCTGCATTGAGCGGGATCGCGGCGTTCGGCGAACGGTTTGCCGGGCTCGCCGCGCGTGCCGGCGCATTGCAGGCCGACGCCGGCGAACTCGCCGCCGAGCTGACGGCCGCGCGCGAAGACGGCGAAATCGATCCGGACGAACTCTCACGCGTTGAGACGCGCGTCGACGAGGTCGAGCGTCTCAAACGAAAATACGGCGGAACGATCGAAGCGGTGCTGGAGCACGCCGCCGTCGCGCGTGCCGCACTCGAGCGGTACGAGAATGCCGATGCCGATGCCGGGCTTGTGCGCGAACGCGCGGCCGCCGCGATGCAGACCGCCGCCGTCGAATCGACGCTGCTTTCGAAACTGCGCCGCGCCGCCGCGCAACGGTTGGCGCGCGACGTGCGCGCCGAGTTCGCCGACCTCGCGCTAACGTCCGGAACCATCGACGTCGCCTTGCACGCGCTTGACGAGCCGGGTTCGCGCGGCGCGGAACGTGCCGAGTTTCTGTTTGCAGCCAACGCCGGCGAGCCGGCGCGTCCGTTGGCACGAATCGCATCGGGCGGCGAGCGTTCGCGTGTATTGCTCGCGCTCGTGGCCGCGCTCGCATCCGAACGCGACGCGTCCGCCGCGCTGATCTTTGACGAGATCGATGCCGGCATCGGCGGCGCGACGGGCAGCGCCGTCGGAGCGCGCATCGGGCGTCTGTCGCAAAACGGGCAGGTGGTTTGCGTCACGCATCTGGCGCAACTCGCGGCGTGGGCCGGCCGTCATTACGTGCTGCGCAAACGCGAGGAGGGCGGCCGCACCGAAATTGCCGTTGAGGAAATCGTTGCCGAGGATGGACGCGTCGGCGAACTGGCGCGGATGCTATCCGGCGAAACGCACGACGCTGCGCTTTCGCATGCGCGTGCGCTGCTCGAGGGCGTCCGCGCTCCGAATCTAGTTAATCTGGTGGATCTTGAGAACGTTCGTCCCGCCCGCGCCCACGGGCATCCCCGTCGTAAACGCAATTGAATCGCCGGAGCTGACCAGACCCTCGCGCAGCATCTCGCGTTCGGTCATATACAACAGGACGTCGAACGAACTGTAGGTGTCGATCAGCAGCGCTTCCGTTCCCCACAGTAGCGCCAGCCGGCGCGCGACGGTCGGATCGGGCGTGAGCGCGATGATCCGCGCTTGCGGACGGAACGCGGCGATGTGATGGGCGGTATTACCGGTCGTGGTGCCGGTAACGATAAACGGAATGTTCAATTCCGCGCTGGATCGCGTCGCAGCTTCTGCAATCGACGCGGCGATCGTCGGCTCCATATCTTCGAGCCGCCGGTCGCGCAGCGCTGCGTGCGGATATCCGCGCTCGGCTTCGCGGGCGATCTCGGCCATCGTACGAACGGATTCCGTCGGATAGAGTCCGATCGCGGTTTCGCCGGATAGCATTACCGCGTCGGTGCCGTCGAGGATGGCATTGGCGACGTCGCTGGCTTCCGCGCGAGTCGGTCGCGGCGCGCCGATCATCGATTCGAGCATTTGCGTTGCGGTGACGACCGGCTTGCTCGCGCGATTGCATTCGGCGATGATGCGCTTCTGCACGCCCGGCACGGTTTCGATCGGGATCTCGATGCCGAGGTCGCCGCGCGCGACCATGATGCCATCCGCCGCGCGAATGATGTTGGCGAGATCGTCGAGCGCTTCGTGCTTTTCGATCTTCGCGATGACCGGCACGCGTTTGCCGCGTTCCGCGATGAACGCTTTCGCGCGCGCCACATCGGCCGCGCTTCGCACGAACGACAAAGCGACGAAATCCACGCCGTGCTGCAATCCGAACTCGAGATAGTCGAGATCGCGCTGCGTAACCGACGGAACGTTGAGCGTCCCATCGGGATAGTTGATGCCTTGACTGGAACGCAGCGAGCCGCCGAACTCGACGACCGTTTCGATCTCGGTAGCGGTTTTGCCGACGATGCGTACGACGATCTGTCCGTCTTGCAGATACAAGCGGTTACCGACCGTAACGTCGGCCGGCAGATCGCGATACGTCGTGGAGACGCGCTCGGCGGTTCCGGCGATATCGTCGATCGTGACGACGAACGGCGCGCCCTTCTCGAGCCGCACCGAGGCGGCGCCGTCCGCGAGCGGGCCGGTGCGAACCTTCGGCCCGGGAAGATCTTGCAATAGAGCGACGTGAATGCCCAGATCGGCCGCGATCGCGCGTGCATCGGTGATGACGCCGGCGTGATCTTCGGGTTTACCGTGCGAGAAGTTCAATCGGAGAACGTTCGCGCCGCTGACGAACAGCGATCGCATGATCGCCGGCTCGCGCGATGCAGGCCCGATGGTCGCGACGATCTTCGTCCGTTTTCGTACGACGGGTTCCATGGGGGCGTTGCCTTGCGCGTGTAACAGCAGGCTCCTGCGCAGAGTTAAGCGCATGTAAAGCTCGCTGTGTTCGAACGCGATCCGCGCGATCCGCGCTATCGCGAGCGTCTGGCTACCGGCACCGTCGCGTCGATCGTCCTGCACGCGTTGCTGGCGCTGTTGCTCGTTAGCGTTATCGCAAGTTCGTCGCAAGAAGGCGCGACCGAAAACGTCGAGGGCGGTACGATCGTCACCGTCGAGCAGCGCATGCCCGCGGTTGCGACCAACCGCCGGGAAGTCGCCGCCGCGGTCCCGGTGCCGCCGCACGTCACGCGCGTCGCGCCGCTTGCGCACGCGCCGATCAGCCAGCCGCAGGCGCAGAAGTTGCCGCAGAACCGGCACGAGCTGTCCAAACAGAATCCCAAAGCGCCGCCGAACCCGCCGCCGGTCCCGCAGCAGCATTTTCAGCCGCAGCCCCAGCCGACCCAAAACGTCTTCGAGGTCCAACCGCAGGAGGCGGCGCCGGCCGCGCCCGTGGCCGTTCAGACGGTCGGGCCGATCGCTGTTTCCGTCCGGCAGCCGACCTCTGCACCGTCGCCGGTTCCGAGCGCGCGTCCGGTTCCGACCCGTTCGCCGCGGCCGCCGGCTCCGACGTCGGCCCCCTCCGAGCATCCGAGCCCGGCACCCACACAGCGCGCCACCGCCGTTCCGACGGCGGCGGCCATCGCTCGAGCCACGGCAAGCCCCAAGGCAAGCGCCGAACCGGCGCCCCACAACTCCGCGAGCCCGGCGCCCCATGCAGGCGTTCCCTCGCCCGGCCCCAGCG
>DASXXU010000095.1:0-4678 GCA_036502885.1 Candidatus Tumulicola sp. | reverse complement strand
GGAACCGAAGATGGTACGTAAAACGCCGGGCGTGCCACAAAACCCACTGCAACCGCGATATACGTAAGCGTCGCCAAGATCAGCGGCGTTGCAACGAACGGGACGATCAAATACGGGTTGAACACAATCGGTAAGCCGAAGATGAGCGGATCGTTGATGTTACAAATCGCCGGCACGATCGTGAGCCGGCCAACGCGTCGCAGATGCTTGACCTTCGACAACGCCAACATGGCAGCGAGCGGCAACGTCGATCCGGATCCACCCGGAAAGACGAACAAAAACAGCGACGTTACGACGATAAACGGAAGCGGCGCGTGGGTAGCGTAGGCATGCGTATTCTGCATCTGCATCGTTAAGTAGACCGGCGTGACGATGGTCGCCAGCAACGCCGGGCCGTGTACGCCCGCGGTCCAAAGCAACGACTGCGCGAGGACGATGACGATTAGCGCCACGTACGAATCGCCCATCCGCGCGATCGGCTGCATCGCGCCCGCGATTAACGCCGACGGCGATACGTGCAACAGCGCCAACGCGACGAAGAACGACACCGCGAGCATCGCCGCCAGCCACTGGCGCGCAGCCGAGTGGCGCGAGCGCAACAGCCACGCAAATGCCGCCGTCAGCCCGCACGCCAGCATGGCCAAAAACAAACCGGAGGGTCCGACCGTTCGCAGATAGGCAACGACATCGTGCGCATCGCCGTGCGGAAGCGCCGCGACGAACGCGGCCGCGCTTCCAGCCGTCATCGGTGCGACGCGATAGCCGCCCGAGCGCGCGAATCGAATCGGGAGCATCACCGCGAGAACCGCGGCCATAACGCCGAACGCCGGCAACAGTGCGCCCGCGATGCGTACGCCCAGTGATGGGCTACTGCCGGTGGATTGCGGCGCGAAGAACAAGACCGCGACGAACGCCGCGGCTAGCCCAACGATACTCCAGGGGAGCGCCTCGCGAACCGCGACCACAAACGGCCATTCGCCCAGGCGGCGCATGACCGGGACCGCGTGCCGTTCGAACCAGCGGAAAAGTTCGGCGCTATAAGCGCCGGACGACGGCCTCGACCCGGCCGAGGATCTCGACATCGCTGGCGTAGATTGGCGCCATGGTCGAATTCTCCGGCTGGAGACGGATCCTACCGGTCTCGCGGTAGTAGCGCTTGACGGTCGCCTCTCCATCCAGCATGGCGACGACGATCTCACCGTTTTCGGCCGTGCGCTTGGGACGAACCACCAGCAGGTCGCCATCGAGAATCGCGGCTTCAACCATAGAGTCGCCCTGGACGCGTAGCATGAACGCGTCCGAAGCCCGCGGCACGAAGGCGGACGGTAAGAGGAACTCGCCCTCCAAATTTTCGGCAGCCGTAATGGGCACGCCAGCGGCGACCTTGCCGACGATCGGCAGCACGACGCCGTCCGGCATCGGCGGAGCGTCGATGTGTTCGGTGTGGGAGCGCAGGGCTCTGGGCTTGGTTGGGTCGCGAGAGATCAAGCCGCGCCGCTCCAACGCTTTTAGGTGGGCGTGAATGGTCGAGGTTGAGGACAACCCGACTCGCTCGCCGATCTCGCGGACCGAGGGCGGGTAGCCGTGCTCCACCTTGAACGCGTCGATCGCTTGAAGAACCTGCGCCTGCTTTTCGGTAGCAGGCCGCTCGGCGGCAGATCCTGCCATGAAATTTCCTCCCGCCGGGGCGCAACAATGCCACCCATATGGCACCCCGAATCGGTATAAACGTAGCACATTCGCATTTTATTGGCAAACATACGTTCGATGAATATTGACAGTGCTTGGCAGCTTCGTGCTAAAATGTTGTGGACGAACGGATGTTTGGCCCAAGATATGGGCCCCGAAGCCAAGATCCAGGTTTGAACGTACGCTCGCAGGGGAGAACAACATCGTGGTAAGGCGCAAACGGTTCACGCTCATGCCGGCGATCGCGCTGGCGGCACTCAGTCTGATCGTAGCGCTTCCGACGCTCTCGGGCATGCGGCTCTACGCCGCCGGCGCCGAGCGCTACGCGAACGTTACGGTTCACCCGGGGGACACGCTCTGGTCGATTGCCTCGGCGCACGATGCCGGCGGCGATATCCAGCAAACGATCGACGAAATCGACGCGGTCAATCACCTCCACGGCTTGCCCTTACAGCCGGGTCAGCGGCTTCGAATCCCCGAGTAGCCGAAAGCGGTAGTAGAATAAGGAAGACGGCGCCATGAGCGCCGTCTTTTTTGCTTATCGGCGGGAGACGAGCACGATGCTGTGCCCGTCGTGGTCGTCGAGGAATTGAAAGCCCTCGGCCATCCACGAGTCGAGCCCCCCGCTCGAGTGCCGGGAGACCTCACGTACCACGTGCGTCCTATCCTTGAGCCACTGCAGCTCGCTGCGGGTCGTAACCGGAAAGATCGCGACCTCGCAGTCTTCGCACTTGTAACCGTATTGCATCGAGGCCTGCGCTTCGCTCAGCGCCGCGCCGGCCCCGCCGCTGGAGTAGATTCCTATAGTCGAACCTGGACCGTGACGAACACTTGGAACGGCGAGGCGATTTGGCTGGTGCCCGGTACGTAGGCTTGATCGAACAGCTTCGGATAACCGGTGGTGCCGTTGACCGATTGGTGCGGCGAATTTCCGTAGAAATAGCCCGAGCCGGCGGTGTTGTAGGCCTCACCCGGCGACCAGTTGAGGTACGACGTGTTCGGAAAGTATCCGCAGATCACCGAGTTGGGAGCGTAGGCTGCGGTCCACGGTTCGGCCGATCCGCCGAAACACTGCGTGAAGATATTTGCGAGTTGCGCGGTGGCGTGAATGCGCGGGGTGATGTCGTACCCGATCTGGGCGCCGAGATTGAACTCCCACGGCTCGCGGTACTGTGCGATACCATCAAACTTTGCCGTCACCGGGTTCGGCACCACGATTTGCGATCCGCACGTCTGGTAATCGCCAAGCCTGGACCCGGGAACGATGCCGAGTTGGCCTTGGTTTCTCAGACACGAGCGCGGATCGAACCCGGAGAACTCGGCCGGCGATCCATACTGCGTGCCTTCCCACAAATTTCCGGTTGCCGTGATTTGGAAGCGGTTGTGTTTGTAGGAAAGGAATCCAGCGAATACGTTCGGCGGGATGATCGTCGATGCGTCGCCATCGTTCAACCCGTACGGAAAGAAGTTCGCGTAGGTTGGATAGAACGCCGTTAGCGGAAACTCGCTGGCGAGTTGCGCGTTCGTGTACTTGAAGTTGTAGTACGCGTTGGTAACCGCATCCGTCCTCGTGCATTTCGTTGCGTTGCCGGTCCTGTCGGAATAGCACGGGGCGCCGCCGTTGATTTTCTCGAGGCTGAGGAACGGTTTGAGCGAGTTCAGCAGCGACGAAACGATGTTGGTGCCGTTGATCAACGAGTACTTTAGCTGCGAATACGTGTACGTATAGGAGAGCTGTCCCGAGAAGCCGTTGCGCGACGCGTCGCCCTTTTGCACTGCGACCTCGAGGCCTTGCGTACGCTCCGTGCCCGAGTTAAACGCGCCGGTCAAACCGCCGGGAAGCGACACGTTTACCGACTGGTTCGACGTGTAGCGGTAGTACGGAGAGATCTTGTAGCTCCAGTCGGTGCCCTTCAAGCGTTGCTCGAACGACGCATCCCAGTTGTTCGAAAACTGAATCGGATTGTTGTGAACGATCGACGAGAAACCGTTGTTGTAGTACGACGAGTCGTATAAATTCGTCGCCATCAGATAACCATCGGGATAGGTTAGCACTTGCTCGTCGGCGGTCGGCGTCGGTTGCGTATAACGCCCGTACGAGAATCGGATTACCGAATCCGGATTGAGCGTGTACGTGAAGCCGAAGCGCGGCGAGAACGTGGTATCGGTGATCGTTCCGTTACCGCCCAGCGTGATGGCCGGCACGCCGTGCTGGCCCGGATGGTAGAGCTGGTCCCCGTTCAGCGGGTCGACCGGACACGCCACGCCCGGCGCGGTCGTCGCATACGACGGATATCCGGTCGGAACGGGGCCGTATCGACTGTGCCCGTTATCGAAATCGGTTTGATTGACTTGTTGCAGACCACGCGGATCGACGCACACCGTTTGGTTAACTTGGCTGAACCAGAACTGCTGCGATGCCGACGAGTAATCGCCCAACCCGTAACCGTAGCTTTCGAATCGAACGCCTGCGGTTATATCGAGTTTATCGGATGGCCGGAACTCGTCTTGCAACGCGGCCGTGAGAAACTTGGGGCTGACCGTGTTGATATTGGCAACCTGTGCGAGGTTCTGGGTCAGATTCCAGGTCGTGCCCGCCGGCGCTCCGGCCGGAATGGCCTGGAGACATCCGAAGGTCGATTTTTCCTTGCATCCGGACTGCCCTTGCTGAACGGCGTTCACCGGCGCACCCGCGAGCGCGGACAAACACGAGACCGGAGCTCCGGCCTTCAGGCTTGACGAATAACCGGGATCGATCAGGCCGCCCGGCTGCGAGTTAGCATAGGCAGCGTAACAGTTGCCGTTCGGCCCTTGCAAGGTCGCGATCGGTGTTCCGAACGCCGAAAACGTAAACTGCTGGTTGTTGTCGCGCAGAACGCTCGCGGTCGTATAGTTCGCGGTGGCCGACAGAAGGTTCTGAGCGTTGATCTGATCCGAGAAGTCGAGGTACAGTCCGCGCGTATGCGTGTTCAGTTCGTAATCGCCGGCC
>DASXXU010000094.1:0-15295 GCA_036502885.1 Candidatus Tumulicola sp. | reverse complement strand
CGCCGTGCTAACGGCGTTCATCAAATTCGCTATTCGCGGGCTGTCGCTGCGCTACGAAAACCCCGGTCCGTTGCTGGCCGAGTTCAACGAGTCGTTCGAGCGGACGGTCGGCAATCGCGACTTGTTCGTTTCGATGTTGGTCGGAATGCTCGACACGGATACGTTCGAATTTCGCTACGCCAGCGCGGGACACGATCCCGCGTTTCTGCGTAACGGCAGCAGCGTGCGAAGCCTCGACGTAACGGGACCCCTGTTGGGCGTAATGCAGTCGGAGTTCGAAACTCGAACGATCGTATTGCGACCGGGCGACACGCTGGTGCTGGCAACCGATGGGCTCACCGAAGCCCGCGATCGCAAAGGCGAAATGCTCGGCAGTGAAGGTGCCGAGGCGGTTATCGCGGCGGCGCCGGCCTCGGCCCAGCTGTTAGCCGACGGGCTGGCAAAGCACGTTGCCGCGCGTGCGGGCAATCGTTTGAACGACGATCTAGCGATTCTGGCCGTTCGCGTGCGGGACGATGCGAATGCGTAACATCCTTTCGCTGCTGCTGACGGTTGCGTTCGTGGTTGCGATCGTAGGTCGCGCCGACGCTCAGTGCGATGTCAAGGCGGGCGCGCGGGTGGCGCTGACGAGTCAAGCCGACGATCCCGACGTGCTGCTGTGGGATTCACGCTTTCGCTTGCGCGACTACAATGCCGCATCGTTCGATGTATCGCGGCAACTGCTCCCACACGCCCGCCTGGTTTCGCAGGGCACGCGCGCGACGGTCGAATCGTGCGTACCGGACTTCGTGCAGTTGCGCCTGCAGAGCGGTTCCGACGATGCTATCGGCATCGTCATTACGTCAGGAAAGTATCGCGGCGTGCGGGGCTGGGTGCTCGGCACCGACCTCCGTTCGCACCATTAAGCACCCCCGCGTTATTCGCGCACGAACAACCGCACGCCGCCGTTTTGCAAAACCAGTGGTTCCATCGTGATGCCGTACGTTCGCTCGAGCTTGCCGGTGGTCAGCACCTCCTCGCGCGGGCCGCAAGCGATCGCACCACCGTGACCCAGCAGCAGCACCGTATCGGCGAACTCGGCGGCCTCGTTCACATCGTGTAACACGGTGACGACCGTCTTGCCGCGCGCGCAAAGGTCTCGCAGCAAGCGTAGAACGTCGTGCGCCGCGCGCACGTCGAGATGGCTAGTCGGTTCGTCGAGCAGCAGCACGGGTGTTTCTTGCGCGAGCCCCAGCGCGATCCACGCGCGTTGCCGCTCGCCACTGGACAGCGTGTCGATTGGGCGGTGGGCGAACTCGAGCAACGCAACGTCGCTCAGGGCGTTATGAATCGCGCGGGCATCGTCGGGACGTTCGTTCCACTCCCACCAGCGGCGGTGGGGATAGCGTCCGGTCGCGACGATTTCGCGCACGTTCACGCCGTCGAGCACGGGTTCGTCCGCAGCGATCATCGCAACGCGCAACGCGCGCTGCGTGGCCGAGAGCGCGTGCACGTCCTGTTCGTCGATTCGAATCGAGCCGGCCGCGGCCGGGCGTAGGCCGGCCATTCCACGCAGCAACGTCGTTTTTCCGGCGCCGTTGGCGCCTAAAATGGCCGAAAACTTGCCGCGCTCGAAGCGCGCGTCCACACCGCGTAGGATGGTGCGCTGTCCGATGTTCATCGAGGTATCGCGTAGCTCGATCACCGGACCGCGGTCCTACGCAGATACAGATACAAAAACGACGGCACGCCGACGAACGCCAATAGCACTCCGATGGGAAGCTCGGCGGGAGCCACGATCCATCGGCAAATTGCATCGGCGAAGGTGCAGAATGCCGCGCCCAGCAGCGCGCTCGCCGGCAACATCACGCGCGCGTCCGTTCCGGCTACGCGTCGAGCGATGTGCGGAACGATGAGCCCCACGAATCCTACCAATCCGGCCAGCACGACGCTGCTCGCTGCGAGCAACGACGACGCTGCTAGAATCACCCACTGCGCTCGATCCAAATCGACGCCGGCGCTGCGCGCGCGCGTCTCGCCGGCGCGCAACGCGTTCAACACCGGAACGCTCCATGCGCTCAATACCAAGCCGGCGAAGATGTACGGCAAGACCGTCGCCAAATCGTGCCAGTCTCGGCCGGCCATCGACCCCGCCAGCCACGATACGACCGCCCCGGCGAAATCGTTTGAGCGAGCGCGCACGATCGCCAGCGTCGTGATGGCTGCAAACAGCGTTGAGAGCGAAACGCCCGCTAAGATCAACCGATTCGAGTCGATGCCGCTGCCACGGCGTGCCAGCGCTGCAACCAGAATCGCCGCACCCAACGCTGCGCCGAAGCCGAGCAGCGGAAACGCCGCCGGCGACGCGCCCAGCAGCAGCGCGATTGCGATCGCAGCTGCGGATGCAGCACTGACGCCGGTGAGATACGGGTCGACCAGCGGGTTGCGCAACATGCCCTGCAAGAGTGCGCCGCATACCGCCAGCGACGCCCCCACAACCGCGGCGATACAGACGCGCGGCAATCGCAAGTCCCAAACGATACGATCTCCGACGCTATTCCCGTGCGGATTTGCAAGCGCGTGCGCGATCTCACCGCCTCCGATCGGCGTCCCGCCGATGAGCAGACCGGCTGCCATCGCAGACAACGCAAACAGTAGTAGGGCGGCGAGCCGGAGCGTCACCTGGCGCGCAACTCGATTGCGAACGAACGGCCCGGAACCGGATAACCCGACAGACCAAACCCGGTGACGTCGGAATACCGGTCGTTGCCGAGGTTGTAGCCGCGCAGGTAGAAATCGAATTGCGGCGCGACCCGGAATGCGACGTACGCTGTCAAATTCGCGTACGCTGCAGCCTGAAAGAACAGCGGTTGCGTACCGTCGACCGTTCCACGCTGGCCGGCGACACGCTCCCAAATCTCCGCGCCCCCGAAAAGACCGGTCGGTTGCGGAACGAATTTGAGACCGATATTTGCGGTGAACACCGGATCGTTCGGAAGCCGCGCGTTCGTGTCCAAATTTCTTGCCGTATATAAATCCGTTACGTTGAGCGCGGCGCCTATGCCGGGGCGGGTGCGCGTAGAGCCGTCGAAGGTAAAGCCTTGGATCGCGGCGTGATCGACGTTCTCCGGCAGGTAGATGCAGTTATACGAAGTGGGCGGAAAACACCCGATAAACGTGCTGACTATTAGCTCGTTGGTGTGGTTGGTAAACCAGCCCAACGACGCATTAGCCTCGCTTCCGGAAAAATAGACGGTGGCGTCCGCAACCTGCGAACGCTCCGGATGGAGATTTGGGTTGCCGTACGCTGGATAGTAGAGTTCCGTCGCGTTCGGGGCGCGGAATGCCGTGGCATAATTAAGCTTGATGGCGATACCGTGCGCCGGATCGGCTTCGATTCCAACCGACGGGGAAATCGCGCCGCCGAGGCTGCCGTCGAGCTCGCCCCGCAGACCCCCGTAGGCTTGGAACGCCTTGGAAAAGTCGAATTTGTCCTGGACGTACGCGGCGCTCTGCGCGAGCGCGGCGGTGATTACTGCTGGTGGCGGGGGCGGCGATATGAACGGGGCCGGCGCGCCGCCGCTGTTGGCCATGACGGTTCCTCGCGAGAGGTCGGCGCCGTACACGATGTGATTGTGTCCGCCGTCGACGGCGTTACGAAGGTACGCGCTGACCCGCGACTCGACGCTCAACGACTGCGACGGTTGAAAGCACGCCGACGGCTCCTGCAGTTCGTTACAGTTATACGCGATTTGTTGTTGCTCGCCGCCGAGTTGCAGCGTCGTTGTCGATTGCGCGCCGTTGTGCCGCAGGGTGAGACCCGCGATGTTGTCGACCTCGTTCTGCAGCGACGTCGTGGAAACATACGGATACTCACCAGGCGAGCCGATGATCTCGTCCTCCGTGCTAGCGTTCAACTCAGCGGTGATCGAGCCAAACGTATGCTCGCCGGAATAGCGCAACGTCGTCGCGCCGTACTGCGCGTTGTTTCGCGAGGTTGGCTCGACCGTGCCCAAATTCGTATAGGACGGCAAACCATAGACATTGTTGGCCCACGTCCGGTCGATCGTAAAGCCTGCGCCCCCAGCTTGGATTTCGGTGTCGCCGAAACTGCCGTATCGGACGAGGCCGTTTGCTTGCGTCGAATGGTCGGTGATGATGTTGATGATGCCGCCGACCGCACCGGTTCCGTACAGCGTCGAACCGCCGCCTTCGACGATCTCGACCCGGTCGATGCCGGCCGTCGAGAACGTGCCGAGGTTGACGCTGTTCGCGAGGCTCCCGGGCGCCGGCATTCCGTTTACGAGAACGAGCACTTGCGACGTATTGCTGCCGCGAATCCCGTACGACTGATTCGATCCGATCGCACCGTAGTTTTCCAGTTCCACGCCGGGGACTTTGCTGAGGGCATCGCCGATCGTGCGGTACCCATATTGTTGAATCTGCTGTTTGTTGACGACGTAGGTAACGCGCGTCGTCTTGGAGATCGCTTCGGCCGAACGATCGGTGGTGACGACGCGGACGATTTGGGGGATGGGCGATGCCGACGGTGACGGCGCTGCAACGGCCGCAACCACGGCCGCAAAAAACGGCAACATAACGATCCTTTTCCTTTTCGCGAGGCGGATTGTGTATGGTTTGCAGCGGTATCCTGACTCGCGGATCGATGCCGTTTGCTCGCGTCTTCCCATCCAAACGGACAGTGGCGTCGAGCGGCTCCCCGCATACAGTGGCGCGACCGCGCCGGCATTTCACCGGCTTCCCGCGCGCAAACCTGGGCGGCGTCATTCGGACGGCAGGCGGGCCTTCCTGGCGGCAGAATGGCGCCGAGGTGCATTCGCTGTGGATTTTCGCGTTAGCTATGGGCGTTTCGATGATACCGGCGTGGCCCTCGCCGAAAATTTCGCCTGCTATCACGACAACCCACGTGCGCGTCGTCGCGCTCGATCCGTTCGTAGCCGACGATATGTATGCCGTGGGATGCGGTTCGAACCTGGTCGGCGTTTCGTCCTTTACGGACGACCCGCGCGCGAAGTCGCTCCCGCGCGTGGCCGACGCGATGTCGGTCGACAACGAGCGTATCGTAGCGTTGCGTCCGGACGTCGTCATCGGAATTCCTTCGCAGCAGCGTCTCGCGGGCGTGTTGTCGCATGCCGGAATTACGGTCATGTTGTTGCCGGACGATAGTTACGAATCGATTTTTACCAACTTGCACGTGATTGGCAATATCTGCGGACACCTCGACGAAGCTGCCACGCTCGTCGGTAGCCTGCGGCGCGAAACGGAACAACTACGGGCGCAAGCGCGCAAATTTCGACGCCGGCCTTCGGTGTTCGTCGTTCTCGGCAATGCGCCGATTTGGACCGCCGGCGCCGATTCATTTATTGCGACGCTCATCGGGATGGCCGGTGGTCTCGACGCGGCTTCAAATCTGCCGTCCGCGTATGCGCAGTACAGCGCCGAAGCGCTGCTGCGAGCACAACCGGACGTCATCGTCGCCGATCCTTTGGTCCGTCTCGAATCGGCGCTCGACAGCGCCCCTTGGAACGGCTTGCTTGCCGTTCGCCTTCACCGAGTCTACACGATTCAACCGCCGCGCATGTTGATGGAGCCGGGGCCGAACTATAACGACGGCATCCGCTGGTTGATGCAACGCCTTCGCCCGATCGCGAACGGATCGTGAGCGTACGCGCGATAGTAGCTGCGGTCGATCTGGACGATCCGCATCGTCCGTTGCTGCCGGAGCTGGAAGAATTCGAAGCGCTGGCGGCTGCATCGGGTGCGACCATAATAGAGCGCTTCGTGCAGAAACGCGATGCCGTCGATCCCGCGACCATGATCGGGAGCGGCAAAGCCGCCGAGATCGCGGCACGCGCCAAAGAGCTTCACGCCGATCTGCTGTTGAGCTTCAACGACTTGCGGCCGCGCCAGCGTAAGAACCTCGAGGGCGTCATCTCGTTGCCGATCGTCGATCGTACTATGCTGATCCTCGACGTGTTCGCGCAGCACGCGCGCAGTCGCGAGGGTAAGCTGCAAGTCGAACTGGCCCAACTGCGATATCGTCAATCGAACTTGATCGGCATCGGCGCCGATCTCTCGCGACTGGGCGGCGGCATCGGCACGCGCGGTCCGGGTGAAACCAAGCTCGAAGTCGACCGCCGGCGGATCGCGCAACGCGTAGCAACGCTGGAGAAACATCTCGCCGACGTGCGGCGTCAGCGCGATTTACGGCGCTCGTCGCGCCGCAGCGAGCCGTTGATCTCGCTGGTCGGTTACACCAACGCCGGCAAGTCGTCGTTGCTCAACGCGCTCGCGCGCAGCGACGCGCTGGTGGCGGACCGGCCGTTCGCGACGCTCGACCCAACCGTGCGCCGCGCATATCTTGGCGATGGAACGTACGCGCGCGTCGCCGACACCGTCGGCTTCATCACCGATCTGCCCAAGGATTTGGTCAACGCATTTCGTGCGACGCTCGAGGAGCTGCAAGACGCCGATTTACTCGTCCACGTGATCGACGCGAGCAACCCGGACTGGCCACGCCAGCGCGCGGCGGTCGACGGGTTGTTGAGGGAACTCGAGCTGGATCGCAAGCCGTCGTTGCTGGCGTTCAATAAATGCGATCGTGAAAATGCAAATCCGGACGCTGGAGCGATCTGCGTGAGCGCTCGCACCGGTGCGGGTCTCGACGAATTGCGCGAAGCGGTGCGCGAACGATTAGCCTGATCGCCAGAAGGCTCGCGATGGCATCGTTCGCGGTGCTGTCGTTGGCGGCATGCACGCGAAACTCCGACGATGCGCTGGTCTCGGCCGTGCATCGCATTCAGCCGTCGGTGGTTCTGCTCACGATGAAGATCCCTCCGGAGCACAAGCGCGATAAATACGACGAAGCGTATGCGACCGGCTTCGCGATCGCGTCCGGCACGTGGGGCAGCGATATTTTGACCGTCGCGCACGCCGTCGACGGAGCTTGGGATCTGCACGTGACGGTCGGCAACCACAAGCGCGTTCCGGCGCGCGTCATCGCGACCAACGCGGATAAGGACGTCGCGCTTTTGCGAACGAAAATGCCGAATCTACCGGTGGTAAAGCTGGGCAGTTCGCACGATTTGCACGACGTCGTCGGTCGCGAAATCGGATTGCTGGGATATCCGGTGCCGGACGAGTTCGAAGATGAAGATCTTGGGTTGGCAACGTCCCTCAGTTCGGGGCTGCTGTCGGCGGTTCGCAAAGACGCAATCGAGGTTACCGTTGCAGTAATCCCAGGGGATAGCGGCGGCCCAATATTTATGGCGGACACCGGCGATATCGTCGGTTTGGCGGACTCCCGTTTCGACGACGAACCGAGCATCGGTTTTGCGGTGCCGGTCGACGATGCGCGCGCGTTTTTACGTCGCGTGGATCGCGCGCACGGTTTCTAACTAGTGCGGTCGTGCAAGCGGGCTGCGGTCGCCGATCCATTGCAACGGCGGGATCGCGAAGAAGCGCGCCAGACCGTCCAGTTGCGGTGCGTACGCGCCGCGCAACGAGGCGAAGCGATGCCACGCCGCATCCGGATCGCCGATGCGATAGCCCGCATCTCGTAAGCGCAAGCACGCCCGATCGAACTCGGAGCGTTCTAACCCCGGCGCATTGCCGCTCCATTCGATTCCCAAGTGGCCGGCCAGATCGTGGGTTGCGTGACGTCCCAAATCGTAGAGCACGCGCGCCTGCCCATTTCCGAAATCGTCGATGGTCGTAACCAGCAGCGTTGCCGCGTCCAACAACGTTCCGAGCGTGCCGACCCACGACTGGTAGTCGTGGCTCGAACGAAAATACGCCAACGCCGGATAGGCGAGATGGCTTTCCATGACTTGCGCGACCCAGCGCTGCGCGTCGATCATGAGCGTCGGCAAATTGGCGGTCGTTCCGCCAAGACCCGCGACGGTCAATAGGTCGACGCCGCTGGGTGGAACGCCGGTGCGCGCCCCCAACAACACGACGAAGGTTTCGCGCGCTTGAAACGATCCGAACAACGAAAACAAAAACGCAGTAATGATCGAGAACAACCCTAACCCGGTGGCCGCGGCCAGGATGGAAAAGAAGCGCGGGCCGCCCGAGCGGCCGACGATATCGCCGAAGCCGATGGTCGTTATCGACGTTCCGGCGAAATACGCACTGTCCGCGAAGGAACGTCCGATCGGCGAGATGCCGCTGCGCATACTCCAAAAAATAGCGCCGAACCCGACGACCAACAGCCCTAGCCAAATGATGGGGAGCACCATCAACATCGCGGGCGCGAACAACGCGAGCAGATCTTCCCGGCGCTCGGCATCGCCGGCAGCAATCCGCCATGCGACCTTCGGCCAGACGTACCATGCCCCGCGCCAAGCGTAATAACCAACGCGCAGACGGCGCCCGACGGCCCTCGGAACGATAGCAGTTTGGAAGACGTCGTTAAGCGCCGCGAAAATAACGAGGACGCCGAACGCGAACGCCAGGATATCGACCAACACGCCTCGCCGCGCTTCGACGCGGCGGGATAGAAAGCCGTTGTGCCCAAAGGGCGAGCGATGACCGACGCGCTACTGCTCGTCACATTCCTTAGCATCGTCGTCGTGCTGAGCGTCGCAGCGCGACGGTTCAATATTCCGTATCCGATATCGTTCGTGATCGGCGGCGTCGCCCTGGCGTTCGCGCGCAACCTGCCGCACCCGCACTTCGATCCCGACATCATCCTGCTCGTCGTGCTGCCGCCGTTACTGTACAGCGCCGCATGGACGACCGACGCGCTGGAGTTGCGCCGGAACTGGCGGCCGATTTCGCTGCTGGCATTCGGCTTGGTCATCTTTACGACGGTGATCGTCGCGGTCGTGGTGCACGCGCTGGTACCCGGTTTCGGCTGGCCGGTCGCCTTCACGCTCGGTGCGATCGTATCGCCGCCCGACGCGGTGGCCGCCGAAGCGATCTTCGAGCGGCTTTCGATCCCTCGCCGCGTTGCGGCGATTATTTTGGGCGAGTGTCTCGTCAACGATGCGACGGCGCTGGTGCTGTACCGTTTTGCGGTCGTCGCGACCGTGTCCGGCGCGTTTTCGTTGGTGCACGCCGGCGTCTCGTTCGTCGTCGTCGCCGGTGGTGGTGCGCTCGTTGGCCTGATCAGCGCCCTCGTGCTCGAGGGCGTGCTGCGCTACACTCGCAAGCGAGGCCTAGACGATCCCACCACCGCGAGCATCGTTTCGCTGCTCGCGCCCTACGCGGCGTATCTGCCGGCCGAAGAGTTTCATTTCTCGGGCGTTCTGGCCGCGGTAACCGCCGGAATCGTCCTCAGCTGGCGCTCGCGGCATTTCCTCGACTCCGAAGCGCGCGTGCAGAACGGCGGCGTATGGCGCGTGCTCACCTACGTCTTGAACGCGTTCGCGTTTCTGCTCATCGGGCTGCAGTTGCCGGCGATCCTGGCCGAACTCGAACCGCACGTGCGCGACTACGCTTTATATGGCGCCCTATTGGCCGCGCTGGTTATCGTCGTGCGGCTCGCGTGGGTGTTTCCGGCAACGTATCTGCCGCGGCTCCTGAGCCGGAAGTTACGCGCGAGGGATCCCACGCCGCCGTGGCAGGCAATCTTCGTTATCGGCTGGTCGGGCATGCGCGGCATCGTGTCGCTGGCGGCCGCTTTGGCGTTGCCATACACGGTCGGCGACCAGCTCTTTCCGGAGCGCGGCGTCGTGATTTTCTTTACGGTTTGCGTCGTGTTCGTAACGCTCGTGCTACAAGGTTTGACGCTCGCGCCGTTGATAGAACGGCTCGGCATTACGGAGTCGAGCAGCACCCACCGTGATGAGAATCGCATCCGGATCGTCGCGCTGGAGGCCGGGATGGCGCGGCTTCGCGGCGACCTTCGCGAGCATCAAGGCGGTCCTGAAATGGAAGTCGGCGGGCGCCTGATCGAAGAGTATCGCCATCGCATCGACGTGCTGCGCGGCAAATCGCAAGACGACGACACGGCCGATGCCGAGGCGCAAATCGACCGGCGGCTGGAGTGCGTCGCGCTCGAAGCCGAGCGCAAAGCGATTACCCGGCTGCGCGAGAGCGGCCAAATCCCCGACGACATCTTTCGTTCGATCGAGTACGACTTGGACTTGGCCGCGCTGCGGCTAACCTAAACCCCCAGGCGCTACGGCGAGCCTGAAGGCGCCGCCGAAGCGGCTGCGGCGGTTGGCGATGCCGACGTCGCCGGCGCGGGGCCTGGGTTGGGTTCCCCGCCGGGCGTCGGCGCCACGCCGGGTGCCGGCTCGGCCGTGGGCGAGGAACTCGGTGAGGTCTTGGGCGTCGGGGTAGGCGGCGGGGCCAGCGTCGGCACGCCGGCCGGGTGAATTAGCGGAACGAGCCGGATGTAGCCAATCGACGCCGTTTGGTCTTTGTCGATCGTGACGTCCGACGTCGCGGGGGTGTAACCGGCGGCTCGCGCCGTCACGGTTTGATCGCCGACCGGAACCTTGGTCAAGGTAAACGCACCGCGCGCATCGGCCGATGCGGTGTACAACGATCCGACCGAAGCCAGGGCTGCCGGAATCGGTCGATTGGTCATCGCGTCGAGCACACGGCCGGTTACCTGGCCGTAATCCTGAACGCCGACAACGCCGGGCGACGTAGAGCAACCGTCGCCGAGAGAAAACAGCAATAACGCTCCCAACACAAAATAGCGCATGCACGATTTGTACGGCAACGGAGCCGCCAGGTCATCGTGAAGAGCGTGTTAAAACGTCCCACCGCCATGAACCCCTACGTCCCGGTCGCGATCTTCTTGTGCGTCGCGTTGGCAGCGGCGCTGCTGTTTACGGTCTTGCCGGGATTGCTCGGGCGCCGAAAACCCAACCCGCAAAAAGCCGAAGCGTACGAATGCGGCGTCGAGCCGACGTCTGCGGTGGCCGGCCGATTTCCGGTGCGCTTCTACCTTATCGCCATGCTGTTCGTGATCTTCGACGTCGAAGCGGCGTCGTTTTATCCGTGGGCGGTGCTGATGCACCAACTGCGTCTCTTCGGACTGCTCGAGATGTTCGTGTTCATCGTCGTGCTGGCGATTGGGTATGCATACGTGTGGAAGAAGGGCGGCTTCGTATGGCGGTGAGTCCGGGACACTTTTTGCTCGCGCGCGTGGACGAGGTCGCACGCTGGGCGCAGAGCTCGTCGGTTTGGCCGTTGACGATGGGGCTAGCTTGTTGCGCCATCGAGATGATGACCGTGACGTCGTCCGAGTACGACATCGCGCGTTTGGGGTCCGAAGTTTTTCGCAGTTCCCCGCGCCAAGCCGATCTCATGATCGTATCGGGACGGGTGGCCTGGAAGATGGCGCCGGTCGTCAAGCGGCTCTACGATCAAATGGCCGACCCGAAATGGGTGATCTCGATGGGTGCCTGCGCCAGCTCGGGCGGCATCTTCGATAACTACGCAATCGTCCAAGGTATCGATACGATCGTGCCGGTCGACGTTTACGTCCCAGGCTGCCCGCCTACGCCCGACGGCTTGCTCTACGCCGTTAACTTGATCCAGCAGCAAATCCGCGAAGGCGGCCGCGGCGGCATCTTGGCGCGGTCGTAACCGGAGAACGTATCGATGCCAAGCACCCAAACGCCGCCCATCGCCGGCGCAGCGCTCGATCCCACGGCGCTTCGGCCGCCGATCGACGACGCTACGATCGAGCGGGTCGAACCCGCCCAGCTTCACGCGCGGCTCGAAGCGCTCAAGGCCGACGGGTACGCGATGTTGACCGATCTCGGCGGGGTCGACTATTTGCAGCGCAGCCCGCGTTTCGACGTCGTCTATCATCTATTGCGGCTGGCTCCCAAGCCGGCGTCTCCGAAGGAGATCGGCAAGCCCGACCGGTTTCGCTTGCTGTGCGGCGTCGATGGCGAGGAGCCGCACCTTCCGTCGGTCGTCGATTTGTGGAAGTCGGCCGATTGGGCCGAGCGCGAGGTTTTCGACCTGTTTGGAATCGTGTTCGACGGTCACCCCAACTTGCGTCGAATTCAAATGCCGTACACGTGGGAAGGCCATCCGCTTCGTAAAGATTACCCGGTACGCGGACCGGCCCGCGAGCGCGCGCCGCGCCCGGCTTTTGCACTGAAGAGCAACGTGCAAGCCGGAACGCCGCCGTCGGGGAAGACGCTCGAAGCGTTGCAAGATCAAGTGAAACGCGCGCGTGAGGAAAAAGCGTGACGCTTTCGACGCAGGCGCTGACGCCCGAAGTTATCACGCAAGAAGGCAACGCGATGGTGCTGTCCATGGGACCGCAGCATCCTTCGACCCACGGCGTGTTGCAAATCGTTCTCGAGATCGAAGGCGAGAGCGTCGTTAAAGCCGAGCCCGAAATCGGTTACCTGCACACCGGCATCGAAAAGACCGCCGAGAATCTTTTCTGGTCGCAAGCGCAGACCGTCATCGAGCGCATGGATTATCTGGCGCCCGAGTCCAACTCGTTGTGCTACGCCCTGGGCGTAGAGAAGCTGCTTGGCATTACCGACCGCATCCCCCCGCGCGCGCAGCTCATTCGTGTGATGGTGATGGAGCTCACGCGTATCGCCTCGCACTGCGTGTGGCTGGGAACGCATGGCATCGATCTGGGTGCGATCTCGATCTTTTTCTACTGCTTCGACCTGCGCGAAAACATTCTCGATATGGCCGAGGCCTCGGGCGGCGCACGCATGCACCCGAACTACGTGCGCGTGGGCGGCCTCAACGGCGATCTGCCGGCCGGATGGGTCACCAATTTCGACGCGTTCCTACAGAAGTTTCCGGGACGCATGCGCGATTTACGCGGTTTGCTGCAAGCGAATCCGATCTTTCAGGATCGCACCATCGGCGTCGGCATCCTGACGCCCGAAGAAGCCGTGCAATGGAACGTCACCGGGCCGAGTTTGCGCGGAAGCGGCATCGCGTACGACGTGCGCAAAGCGTTTCCATACAGCGGCTACGAGACGTTCGAGTTCGACGTTCCGGTGCGTAACGAAGGCGATGCCTACGCGCGGTTCTTGGTACGCTTGGATGAGATGGAAGAGTCGTTTCGCATCCTCAAACAGGTGCGCGAGCGCTTGGACGAGCCCGGCGCGGTGATGATCGACGATCCGAAGGTCGCCGGGCCTCCCAAAGAAACGATCGCGCTCTCGATGGAAGCGTTGATCCATCACTTCAAGGTCGTGAGCGAGGGCTTTCGCGTTCCGCCGGGCGACGTGTATCAAGCCGTCGAGTCGCCGCGCGGCGAACTCGGATACTACATCGTCAGCAACGGCGAAAACCGTCCGTATCGCGTGCGCACGCGGCCGCCGAGCATGTACAATCTGCAGGCCGTCAAGGCTTTGGCACCGGGCAATTTGATCGCCGATCTGGTGGTGATTTTGGGTTCGATCGATCCCGTGTTCGGCGAGGTCGACCGGTGAACGGGACGGCCGGCGATTTTGCGACGCTTCGCGCGCGTTTGCAGCCGCAGTGCGATGCGATCATCGGGCGCTATGAAGAAAAGCGATCGGCGTTGTTGATGCTGATGCATCTTTTTCAACAAGAGCAGGGCTTCGTTAGCAACGATGCGATCGGTGCGGTGTCGCAGATGCTCGACATCACGCGGGCCGAAACCGAAGGAACCGTGTCGTTCTACACGCTGCTGTATCGCAAACCGGTCGGCAAGTATATGTTGCAGCCGTGTCGCGGGTTGGCATGCGCCATCAACGGCGCCGAAGACATCATGGCGTATTTCCGCCAGCGCTTGGGCGTCGGACATCTCGAAACGACCGCCGACGGGTTGTTTTCGTATGAAGAGGTCGAGTGTTTGGCGGCCTGCGACCGTGCCTCGTGCATGCAGGTCAATCTCGAATTCGTTTACGATCTCACGCCCGAAAAAATCGATGCAATGCTCGACGCGATGCGCGCCGGCACCTACGACGTCGCGCCGGCAACCCAAACGAAGCAGCCGGAACGCACTTGGCGTTTGCGCGCCGACGATCAGGTCGCGACCGGTCGTAAATCCCCCGGAGCTCGCGACGTGGAAAGCCCGAACAACGCGGGCGGCGTCGGCGACAAGAGCGGGATCATCATGCTCGACCGCATCGTAGCCGGCGAAACGGATTTCTTCCGCGGGACGCGCGAGCGCGCGGTGTTGGATTCGAAGCGCGTCGTCGATGTCGTGGAAAGCGAAGGGGCGGCCGAACGTGCCGGTCACTAAAGTTCTGACCGCCGGAATCGGCGAAGCCAACCTGCGCGACATCAACGTCTATCGCGAGCGCGGCGGCTACAAGCAATGGGAGCGCGTGGTCCGCGAGTTGCAACCGGCCGACGTTTTGGATCTGGCGAAACGCTCCGGTTTGCGCGGGCGCGGCGGCGCCGGCTTTCCGACCGGGACGAAGTGGTCGTTTCTTCCGAACGACAAGAACGTTCGCTACCTCGTGTGCAATAGCGACGAAGCCGAGCCCGGCACGTTCAAAGACCACATGCTGATCGAAGAAACCCCGCATCTCGTGCTCGAGGGCATGTTGATCGGGTCGTACGGCATCGCGTGCCACCACGCGTACATCTATATCCGTGGCGAGTTCCAACGAGGCTACGAGATCTTTATGGCGGCGGTTGAAGAAGCGCGCGCCGCCGGAATGCTTGGCTCGCATCTGTTCGGCACCGAGTACGATCTAGAGGTCACGGTCCACCGCGGCGCGGGCGCATATATTTGCGGCGAGGAGACCGGTCTGCTCAACTCGCTTGAGGGAAAGCGCGGCGAACCGCGTCTCAAGCCGCCGTTTCCGGCGATCGCCGGTTTGTACGGCAAACCCACGGTCGTCAATAACGTCGAAACGCTAGCGTATCTCGTCCCGATCGTCGAGCGCGGCGCGGAGTGGTTCGCGGCGGTCGGAACCGAGCGCAGCAAGGGCTACAAAATTATTTCGGTTTCGGGGCACGTACAGCGGCCGGGCAACTACGAGGTCGCGCTCGGAACGACGGTGCGCGAAGTTATCGAACTCGCGGGCGGGCTGCGGCCGGGGCGCACCTTCGTGGCGGTGCAGCCGGGCGGCGGATCGTCGGCCTGCATCTTCGAAGAACATCTCGATCTGCCATACGATTACGAAAGCATGGCGAAGGCCGGCTCGATGCTCGGCTCGGGAGCGTTCGTCGTTTTCGACGACACGACCGACTTCGTGAAAGCATCGTACAATCTGATACGCTTCTTTGCGCACGAGTCGTGCGGACAGTGCACGCCGTGTCGCGAAGGCGGACACTGGCTCGAGCGGGTATTGGAACGCCTCGTGCACGGAGAAGGCGTCCCCGGCGACATCGACATGTTGAAACGTGTTTCATCGACCATCAC
>DASXXU010000093.1:0-2072 GCA_036502885.1 Candidatus Tumulicola sp. | reverse complement strand
CCCTGCCGTAACGGTGCCCGCAATCACGATGGAAGGCGCCGATAACGGTGCGGTACACGCACCCGCCGCTGCGTATCGCGCGAAGTTTACCGGGAAATACGACTACCGGCTTATCGGCGGCGGGGTCGGTCACAATCTGCCGCAGGAAGCGCCGCAAGCGTTCGCTCAAGCCATCATCGACGTGAACGGTTTCGCTTCTTGAGCTCGAGGTTATCGCTAACCGTCCTCGGCAGCGGCGGCCCGTTCGCAACGCCCACGCGCGTTTCGTCCGGGTACGTGCTGTCGATCGACGGGAAACCGCGGGTTCTCCTGGATGCCGGCGGCGGAATCTTCCAGCGCATCGGCCAGAGCGGTCTGGATTTTTCGTCGCTCGAGCAGATCTTGCTCACGCATCTGCACATCGACCACACCTCGGATTTGGGGGCGATCATTATGTCGATGTATATGGGCGAGCGCCAGACGCCGATCGCGATAACCGGCCCGGCGGGCCGCCCCGGTAACGATGACGCTCCCGAAAACGCTTCTCCGCAGCCGGGGGTAACCGAGTTCGTCCGGCTACTGTTCGGACGCCGCGGCGCGTGGAGATATATGAACACGTTTGAGGGATTTGGGATCACCGTCCGCGACACGCCCAGCGACATCCGCGAGCGCGCGATCTACAGCATTCCGGTGGATGCGGCGCTGCGAGAACTCGACGTCGCGGTCTACGCGGTGGCCGTGCCGCACGGCATGATGCCCGCAGTGGCATTTCGCGTCGATTGCGGCGCCGAGTCGGTGGTGTTCTCGGGGGACATCTCCACCTCGACCGCTTCGTTTATCGCGCTGGCCAAGGACTGTTCGATGCTGGTGCACGATTGTGCCTTACCCGAGGGTGACGTTCCGCATGGGAGGTTGCATGCGAAGCCTACGGCCGTCGGATACACCGCGCAGCAGAGTGCTGCAAGGAGGCTGCTGTTGTCGCACATCATGCCGCTCATGGAAGACCGTCTCGAAGAATCGCTCGCCATCGTGCGTCGTGAGTACAGCGGTCCGGTCGAAGTGGCGAGCGATCTCCAAACGTACGACATATGAGAGCCTGGGTTGCAGCCAGCGTGGCGGTCGCGGCGCTGGCAATTCCGTCGTCGGTTCATAGCGAAAGCTCGAACATCGAGCTTCCGGCTGGATATCGCAACTGGGAGTTGGTTTCGGTTACGGCCTTAGGGCCGCCATTCAGCGACGTTCGCGCCAAACTCGGCAACCCGATCGCGATGCAAGATTTCCGGCGAGGAACGATCCCCTATCGGGACGGTGCGATTATCGTGCGGCTGGCGTGGAAGCAAATCATGGACCCGGCAACCAACGCTGGGATGCGATTGGAAGGGCAGCAAATGGGATTGAGCGCGGCCGCGATTGCCAAGTTGTTGGCTGGATCCGTTGAGGCCGGCCCTCCGACGAACGTGCAACTAATGATCAAAGACTCAAAGCGATATGCTTCCACCGGCGGTTGGGGGTTCGCCCAGTTTACCAACGGCAAGCGCGACGTCGTCATCACCGCGCCGAACAACCCGCGCAGCTGCTTCGTCTGTCACGAGCCGGCGAAGGCGACCGATTTCGTCTTCACCCGTTATGCGCCGTGAGCTGAACCGGTAGATGCGGAATAAGTTCTTCGGGCTGCGACCGTTGCACGCACGCACCGTGCGGGAAATCGTCGAGGTTGTCGCGATTCTACTCGCAGGCATCTGGGCGCTGTACGTTTTCGTCTTCGAAAACGAGATCCGGCCGGCATTCGAGCCGCCGACACCCTCGTTTACCGTTGAGATGCGTCACGTGGGCAACGATCGCAATCTCGCGGTGATACGCGTGGATGTCGCGCTGCGCAACCCCGGAATGGCCGACGTGCGGTTTCTGGGCTTTTCCCTCACCGTCTTGGGCAGTAACGTTATCGACGCCGCTTCGCCGCGTCCGGCAAGCGGGGACGCGTACAACAACAAACTCGAGGCCTACAACTCGTATTCGACGCCGGAACCCGTTTTTCGCGACGCCTATGTTACCAGTCAAGGAAACCCCGAGGCGCATCAGGGCCTGTTTCTTAA
>DASXXU010000092.1:0-8301 GCA_036502885.1 Candidatus Tumulicola sp. | reverse complement strand
TTGCATATCCGGCGCGCTTTCAGTTGGTCGCGTCGATGAATCCCTGTCCGTGCGGATATCGGGGAACGCGAAACGCGGAGTGCCGCTGCGACGATTCAGCCGTCGCGAAGTACGTCGGAAAACTGTCCGGCCCGTTGCTCGATCGCATCGACATCCAGATCGAAATCGCGCGCGTACCGTTCGACGACATGGTGCGCTACGACGGCGGCGAACGTTCCGAGGCAATTCGCTCGCGCGTGTTGGCCGCTCGAGAGTTTCAGCGGAAACGCTTCGACGGCGGCACGTTGTCGTGCAACGCCGATATTCCGGCCAACGCGACGCGCCGCTTTTGCACGCTCGACGAACCCGCGATGCGTTTACTCGCGATGGCTAGCGCCCGCCGCCAGTTTTCCGCGCGCGCCCTCGACCGTATTGCACGCGTCGCGCGAACGATCGCGGATCTTAGTGCCAGCGACGCAATCGCGGCCGAGCACGTCGCCGAAGCCGTACAGTATCGCAGCCTCGAGCGAATCGGCGTCGCCGCATAAGCCTTCCGGCAAGGGGGTGTGCACGAAGCTGAACGCAGTTCGTTCCGCGCGAAGAATACTCGACGATTCGAAACGACCGGCGGGGTGAAGCGATGTCCCAGAACCCAATGATCGGGGCTTTTGCCATAGTCCCGAGTAACGACTTAACCGCAGCAATCTCGTTCTGGGAGCGTCTGGGCCTCCTTCGCACGGGCGGCGATAGCAACTACATCATTATGACCGGATGGGGCTGCGAGGTGCATTTAACGCAAGCTGGATCCGGCCCGTGGAGCGTCCCCGAGGAACACAACCCGTTCGGCGTTTACATCCGCACGCCCGACGTTGACGTCATCGCTGCGCGCGTCGACGATCTGATTATCCGTCCCGGCGGCGTCTTGCGCCACCGCGAATGGGGTCTTTACGAAGTCGGGATCTCTGGGCCGGATGGCCTTCTGGTGCGTATCGGCTGGCCCTCAAGGCTAATGAATCAGTAGTCGAATCCATCGATGTCCATGCGCTCGATGAGTCCGTCCGCGATCGTATAGATGTGGCGTACCTCCGTATCCGACAACACGTTGCCGTCTAGCGTCTTCACCAATTGGCGAACCCTAACTTCAACCTTGCCGTCACTACGTTCGACTACTTCGAGCGGGTCGACGCGCGGGTCGAACTCAGCCCATTGACGCGTCCAATACTCCCGAATCGCTTGTTTGCCGGCGACGCGGCCACCCTCGGACGCTTTCGGCCAGCTGACACCCTCGCTCATTCGCGCCAGGACGGCGTCGACGTCCCGGTCGTTGAAAGCCGAGTACACATGAAAGATCAACTCTTGCGTCGTCATGCTGTATGTATTCTGCGCCGCTGCCGCTGAACGTTTTCCCGCGCCGAATCGAGACGGCACGCCTGGTTCTGCAAGCCCCTCGGACGGATGCGTCGGCGTTATATGCTCGACAAGCTCGCGAAGCGTGCACGCAACGGGAACCATTGACTGACGGCCAAGGCGGCGCCTTTGCAAACTTCATGCTCGGACATTGGGAGCGTTACGGATTTGGCTTTCTCGTGATGAGCGTGCTCGACGCCTCGGGCGAAGCAACGCCGATCGGGCACGCCGGATTTAAGTATGTCGACGCGTGGCCGGATCACTGGCCCACGAATTATGACGCGATCGAACTGGGATACTCGCAAGTTCCCAGCGCCCGCGGACACGGTTACGCCACCGAAGGTGCCGGCGCGGCCTTAACCGCTGCGTTCACAGCCTTCGACGTGTCGGGCATCTCGGCCAAGTGCCGCGACGATAACCCGAAGTCTGCGGCGGTGCTCCTGCGTTGCGGGATGCGCGAAGTCGAATCCACCGGCGATATGCGCCGCTTTCGCATCGAGCGGTCGGCGTGGCCGCGCCACAAGGGGTAAGCAAGCCTTCGGCGCAAAGGAGCGTCGCGGAGGGCAGCATGACACGCGTACTCTCGGTCGTATTTTTATTCGTCGTGAGCGTTTGCATTGCCGGATGGCAGTTGCATCTCAACCACGATGTTTGGACGCCGGATGGAGCGATCTATCTGCGAATGACCATGCAGCATCGAGGAATGGACGCCGAGTCGGCGCGCACGGCGACCAATCAATTCATGCTGGACGAATTGACCAAGGCGAGCGCGTCGACGCCGGGCGCCGGCAGCAGCAACGACCGCGCGCTGTACGCGCAAACGCCGCCGCAATACTACACCGATCAGTTCGAACTATTTCGCAACCGTCCGCTCTATCCGATCGTCGCCGCCACGATCTACCCGCGGTTCGGACCGTACTCCCTCAAGATCGTTTCCGCCATCGCATACGTCGCCACCGTAATGGCGATGCTGGCGATATTGCTTTCGATGACGTCGACCGTTAAAGCGCTGATCGGAGCGCTCGTGTTCGCGACCGAGCCCGTGGTGCTGAGCCTTGCCGCGCTACCATTAACCGACGAGCTGGCGCTATTCTTTTGGACGTGCGCATTCGGAGCAGTTCTCGCGTATCAGCGCAAGCCGTCGGCAATCTCGGGCGCCGTTATCTTGTTCGCATCGATCGCGTTGACGTTTACCCGGCCGGCCTTCTTCTTGCCGCTCGGCGCCGGCATCGGCGCGTATTTCGTCTTGCGTCGTTCGGCCGGCGCGCTGGCCGCTTTTGCGCCGTTGGGCGCGGCGCTCGTCGCGACCATCGCATACCTAGGGTTCAGCGCCGCGGTGCACGGAGCCAGCCTGACGATGCAACTGCACTGGCAGTACGCCTGGCAGCAATCTATTAACGGTTTCGGAAGTCAGAGTAGTCCGGCGGTCTGGTACGTGAAATCGCTGGCGCTATCGGTGTACCGCATGGTCCTGCTGGCGGTGCCGAATCTCGGCGGCGTGATCCTCGTGTTGTTCGCGCTGTTCGGGTTGCGTTACGCGCGGACGAGCGGTGCCGCGCTGATATCGGTCGCTTCGGCGATCGCGATCGCGCTTGCGATTTTCGCGAACCCGCTCGATATCGAGCGCCCGGTGCTATTACCGCTGGCTCCGATCGTCGTCGTGCTTGCGATCGTCGGGATCGATCGGCTTTACGTACGGGAGCGTCAACCGGCCGACGCCTAAGACGTCACTCCGACTGACGGAGCATCACCCAGAAGCTCGGCGATTCGGTGATCCATTTCGGAAAACTGGCCCTGTGGATCGCGTAGGCCTCGGTTTCTTCGCGACCGATCATCTGCGTGCCGATCGCCACCAGGGGGTTCGCCTTGGCGCGTGCGATTTGGCGCCCCAATTCAAAGCCGCACACCGCCGTGATTCCAAAGTACACGACGGCGACAACGAAAATTAGAATCAGCCCCGTTCGGAACATTCTGGGACCTTTCGCGGTCGTGGACTATTTTTCCGCGGCTACCGGGCCCAACGGCAGGTCGAAGTGTCCTTGGAACGTCGCGATCGCAGAGCCACCCGCGGGGTAGTTGTACACCGTGCCGTTGTCGTTGCCCGCATCCGCACAATAGACGGCGCTGGTGGCGATCCACGTTTGCGCGCAATCAGCGTCACCCGTGAGCGAGACCGTGCCCTGCAACGTTGCTTCGTGCCCTCCGGATCCGGTCGCGTTCTTGTAGATAATGATGTAACCCGTATCGGTTCCGGAAAGAATGCGTGCTCTTCGGATAGTCGAAAATGCTGGCGTACGTACCGTAATCGCTTATGATGGACTCGTAGTCGTTCGCGTTCGACTTTTCGACTAGATCGGGGAGAAGCGACGCATCTTTCTGCGATGCGTTAAGGTTCGGGCGCGCCGCGGTAACCGGTCGTCCGCGGCAGCGGCATATTTCGCGAGAACTCCGGAATTCATACGCACTCCCTCATAAGCAGGCGATGCCTTGACGACCGATTCGTGGCGTTCCCTATCGGGTTAGGTGGCGCCGACCTTGGACGACGTTTACCAGCGTCGACTTTTCGCTTGGCCCCATCGCCGTAGCAAGCGTGAAGCTGCTGGAATAATCTATGTGGGCGGCGAAGGGACGGCGACAACGCAAAAATTCTGAAATCACTGCAGCTCGATCGAGGTTTTGAATGCCAACTTTGAACTATCGCGCACTATTGGTCGCGGGGGCCGTTCTCGCTACGTCGGCGTGTCAAGGAAACAGTGCGGTTCCAGCCGCGTCGCAGGTCGGTATGACCAGCGCGATTTCCGACACCGTTCCGGAAGACACGACCTCGATCCTGAAAAAATTGACTAAAGATATTAAAATAGGATCGACCGTCGATCCGAAAAACGGCGACACCGGCCCGCGCGCGATCTCGCTTGTCCGTTCGACGTTCGGACTGAAAGCCGGCCAACTGCTCGTCTGCAATTTCACCAATAAAGCGGGCGTGGTCGGTAAAGGCTCCACCATCGAAGTACTCAATCCCAAAGCGAACTCCAAGCCCGCAACCTTCACGCAGAATACGGCGCTGACGGGTTGCGACGGCGACGCAATCACCGAATCGAACCAAGTCTTCGCGACCGGGCTGACGTTTGGGAAGGCTTCGCAGTTCGACAATACCGGTAAACTGAAGGGCACGTATGGCACCCCGATTGCGGCTCCGTTCGCCGATGCCGACGCGTACTGCGGCGAACCGTACGCACCCGAGGACGTCTACGTTACCGACTCCACCACCGGCGCGGTCGTCAAAATGCAGTTCTTCGAAGTCAGCGGCGGCGTGAAGGTCGTGTTGACCGAAGTAATGAGCGGTTTCGGCGTCAATAAAGGCACCGGCTGGGGCATCTTAGGACCGTCCGGCGTTCAATACAACTCCACGAGAACCGGCAGCCTGTGCAACGACACGCTCTACCTCGTAGACGGCGTCAATAACGAAGTCGTCTCGGTTTCGAATGCCAGCAATCTCATCAAAAAGGACGAGATCGTAGCGCAGCCCGGCGGCAAAACGTTCAAGTGCCAGTTCCCGACCAAGACCTGCGCGAAGGTCGTCCACATGGGCTCGCCGCTGAACGCACCGGTCGCATCGGCGCTTCTTCCCAACGGAAACCTGATCGTTGCGAACACCAAAGGCGGAAACGTATTGGTGGAGATGACGCCTACCGGCACGATCCTTGCCACCAAGAAAATAGACAGTAGCTCGACCGCCCATATCTTCGGATTGTTGGCCACCGGCACGAGCGACGCCACCACCGTGCTCTACTACACCGACACGGCAACGAACACGCTGCAAGAACTTCAGCAGTAACGCTACCGAACTTCGCTAGAAAGCCGGCGCGCACGTGAGCGACGCGAGCGTGTTGCGCTGGCTTCTCGAAGGCGACCCTGCCATTCGTTGGCAGGCGCTAAACGATCTAACCAACGCACCAAAAGACGAAGTCGCTGCCGAGCGATCTCGGGTTGCCCTCGAAGGTTGGGGCAGAGTCCTACTAGGGCGCCAATCGTCCGGCGGCTTTTGGGACGAAGGCAAAGACGACGGCTGGATGATCGCGATGGATGCGATGACGCTTCTGCGGGAAATGCGCCTCGACCCAAGTAGCCAGCTAGCGCAACGCGCCGTCGACCGCATCGAGAAAAACATTCGCTGGGAAAGCCTCGACGATCGGCCATATTTCGATGGCGAAACCGAGCCTTGTATCAACGGGGCCATCTTGGCGTTCGGCAGTTACTTCGGCGTTCGATGCGATCGTATCGTCGAACGGCTCTTGACCGAGCAGCTTTCCGACGGTGGATGGAACTGCGACGCGCCGCCCAGCACGCGCTCGTCGTTTAACACCACGATTCGCGTGCTCGAGGGGTTGCTCGAACACGAACGCCGGTGGGGCGGCGATACGGCCGTCACGGCCGCACGCACGCGCGGCGAGAAATACTTACTCGAGCGCCGCCTGATGCGTCGTCTGTCCAACGGCGAGATCGTCGATAAGCGCTGGACGCGTTTCGCTTTTCCGACGATGTGGCATTACGACGTGTTGCGCGGTCTCGACTATTTCCGTAGCACCGGCACCGAACCGGACGAACGGGTGGCCGAAGCGATCGAAATCGTACGGGCGCGACGGCATCAAAATGGCCGCTGGCCGATGAATCGTTTGCACCAGCCGCGCCTCGATTTTCCGATGGAGATCGAAACCGGACGGGCCAGCCGCTGGAACACGCTGCGCGCGACGCGCGTGTTGGACTGGTACTTTTGCCGGCCGTTGCGCGAGATTACTTCGAGCGCGCGTTAACGGTCGCGTACGCGATCCGCTTTGCCTCCGTCTCCGATTTACCGGCGGCCTCTTCCGAATCCATGATGTGTTCGGCCTGGCGTTTTTCTTTGGCCGTATAGCGATGCGCTTCGGGGGTTTGCTTATTTACCGTCGCGTAGCCGATGGCTTCGGCCTCGGAAGCCGAGTGGCCGCGAGCCTCCTCGCTCTTCTGAATGTGTTCGACCTGCCGGTGTTCTTTTGTGGTGTATCGATGCTTGCTCGCCATATCCGAAGCGTGCCCGGCCGGGCGCTTCGTCAATCAGCCAAATCTACGAGGGCCCGTGGCGGTCCCGCCCCTATCCGAAACCGCCACGGGGGTGAGGAATTCAAACGGCCAGAATTTTTGCCATCATGCCGGAGTCTTCGTGATCCAAAATATGGCAGTGAAACATGAACTCGCCCTTAATCACCGGATCGCGGAAGTCCATCAACATCCGTAGGTATCCCGGTTTCCACGAGCCGTTGACGCCCGGGATGCGATGCGGCACGACGGCGCTGTCTTGCCAGATCGGGTGTTGAACGGTGGCCCCGTTGATTTGCAACACCAAGAAGTGCACTTGATGTATGTGGAAATCGTGGACTTCCTCGGTGATGTTGACGACGTCCCAAAGCTCGGTCGTTCCGACGCGCACGGTGAACATCGGCGGATCGTTCATGTTGAACATTTTGCCGTTGATATACATGCCGTTGTCGTCTTCGTTCAAGACGACCGTGCGATGCGCCACCGGTGCCTGTCTCGGCCCGGAAAACGAGTTCTGCGGTAACGGCGCCCCCACGCTCAGCGGCTTCGCACGCGCGACGCGCACCGAAGATTTTGCGCCCGACGAACGAAGGTCGGCGAGAACGTTATTGGGATCGGGATCGCCGTGCGGGCCCGAGTTGTAACACAGCGTGCGGAACTCCGTCGAGCCACTAGCCGGTCCGGTGACGACGAACTCCGCGCGCGCCGACGGCGGAACCACGATGTTGTTCTTAATTTGCGTGGCCGGCGTTCCCGGGTACACGTCCAAGGCGTAACCGTCGACCGCTACGAGCTCCATCGTTCCACCATCGACGGCGAGGTCAAGGTTCTTGTGCCCGGTAGCGTTGATCACTCGGAAAAATTGGCGCTCGCCGGGCTGGATGGAGATAGTCGGAACGATCGCGTTATTGATCGTCGGCTGATATCCGGGATCCGGACCGCAAGGGTGCGTGTTGCTATCCTCATCGGCGGGCTTAACGCGCCGAACGTTTTGGGCGGCGACGCTGATGTCTTGATCGCGAACGACGATCACATGCTGCGTCATCGACGCCAGCGCCGGCAAATGTTTTTCCAAACCATCGATGACGATCGCACCCGACATGCCGGCTAAGCCGACCTGATAATCGGTTTCCGGGAAGACGTGTGGGTGATACCAGTACAAACCCGGCTCTTGATTTTTCGGAATCGGAACCACATAGTGCAGTGTGCCGCCCGGCATGGCTAGCATCGTGATCACGTCGTCGGCCGGAGCGTTGGGCGACACCGTTAAACCGTGAAAGTGCAGGTTCATATCGCTTTGCCGGCCGGCCGCCGCGGGCAAGTTGTTCGCGACGTCGACCACGATCGTGTCGCCCGGCGAAACGTCGATCGTCGGCATCGTATTGCTCTGCCCCTGATACACGAACTCGGGAAAACCGGTCACCGCATTTATTTGCGACGTCAACGACACCGTCGCGACGCCGTGCACGGCGTGGACGACCGGCGCTACGGGTAACGGACCCGATGTGGTTGGGACGGGCCCCGACGACGACGATGTTGGCGGAACGGCGCCCCCGCCGGCTCCCCCTCCGCCGCCGCATCCAGCCAGCATCGCGATGCCGATGAAGATGCCGAGAGATCGTTGAATCATGTTATGTCTCTTCGCTATGATGACCAACCTAGTACGCGAACATTAGGCCGGTGCCGAGTTGATAGAGTTTCTGCGAGACCGTACCTTCGAGGGTAAAGCGATAGTGGCTGGCTGGTCGCAAGACCAGCGAAAGCGTGCCTTGGTTCGTCCGCAGGTTGAATGGGTCGTACACGCTGTCGTAGCGGCCGTAGAGCGCGACGGCGCTATTGAAC
>DASXXU010000091.1:0-4154 GCA_036502885.1 Candidatus Tumulicola sp. | reverse complement strand
ACGAAAGTGCCGCTGCGAGCACTAATCCAAGCATCGATGCCACCCCGCGAATGCCGAGTGGCTCACCTTCGGATTCGGCCGGCAAACCGTTTGCGCCGAGAGGCTGCCGTGCGCAACGTGCCACGCTACGGTTGCCTCTTGCGGCGCGTGATGGCGTATCGTGCCCGCGACCGAAACCGTCGCACAGGCAGCGACCGCGAGGGCAACCGCGACGTGTCGCGCGTGGCGCCCAAGCGCCGGAAGACAGGCGTCGATCACATTTCCCGACGTGGGCGGCAGCGATTCGAGCAAGGCGACGAATTCATCGCCGTAACGCGCCTGCCAACGCTTGGAATACAGCTTCGCAATCGTTCGAGCCAATTGCGGGCTCATGACGCTGCCAACGCGCGCAGCGCTTTTCCGTAGCGTTGCAAGTGCTGTAGCCGTTCTTCATACGCGCGCTTTCCCGAAGGGGTGATGCGGTAGGGCCGGCGGCCGCGGTCCTCAACCTCCAGCGGCTTTATATAGTCGGCGCTTTCGAGTCGCGCGACGATGCCGTAGAGCGTACCGGGGCCTAGGCGCTTCCCGGTGTGCTCCTCGACATCGGTGATCAGCGCGTACCCGTGCTTGGGGCCGCCGATCAGCGAGGCCAAGACCAGGACGGCCTCTTCGGAAAGTTCGATAGTACGCGGCACGATATATAACGTACCACGTACTACCTGAGCTGTCGAGTTCGGTTCCGTTCGCGCTCTAGGACCGCCGGCGAGCGCCGTCGCCCTTCGTTAGCAACGCAACCTGCAGCGGTTGGTCGATAGCACTTAGCGCGACGAGCGACTCCGCCATTCTTGCGAGGTTCCGGCGCGAAAGCTGCGCGACCGAAGCTGTGAACGGCGACGAATAATGCTCGTAAACGTGCCCCCGCAGTTCTTTCGTCAACGCGAGGAGATCGGGGTGAACGCCGTCGATGATCGTGTCGATCGTTTCGCGCCGCCCGAACGGGAGAATGCCCGAATCGCAGTCGGGCCCGATCCGGACGGCGTATTGCCGGACGCGTCGCAGCTTCCCAGCGACGACGTTGCTGGCCGCGTAGGCTAACGCCGATGGAAACGCTTCGCCTGCTCCCATGCCGGCAACGACGATGGAGTTGTCGTCGCACGGGAGGCACCAGTCTTTGCCGTACATCAGCGCTATCGATTCGCGCAGCTCGGCGCGTAACGGTTTCGTAAGACGCATGTCGTCGAAGACTTCACGTTCGAGTTCGTCGAGTTCGGCTGCATACGAGGCGACGACGTCGGCTCCGAAAGCGGGGCCCATCGCCGTTAGGCTTTCGGCGGCAGCTAGCTCGCGGCGATCTTCGCCCAAAAGGACGCTGAGCGAATCGCCGCACGTTTTAACGCGGTCGCGATAATCCGACCAAATGCTGCGAACGCAGCGTCGAAAGCATTCGGCCTGTTTTCGGGGCGGAAACAGCGCACTCGACGTCTCGATATATGCGAAGAAGTCAGTTGCGTATTCGTCGAGCGTTACGAACGTATGTTCGCCTAATTCGTGTGTATAGTTTTCAACGACCGTTTCCCACGGCACGTCCATGATGGAAGCGCCGGGCGTCATAATTGCGACCGGTGCTGAAGAAAGTGGAAAGATTACGTTGGAGCCGGCTGCTGCGAGCGCGACACCTCGACGATTTAAAATCGCCACTTCGCACGTCATGCAAACAGCGTAAAGCCGCGGCGCGCCACCCCTGTGGCGCGCGATGAACTACTGCGTCAAACTCGTGCGGTCAGAATGCGCGACTAGAATGTGCGGCCTGGCATGCCCGGCTTGGCCATGAAATCCCAGATGCCGCCGCGGTAATTGGCAGAACCGGAGATGGTGCCGTCGGCGTAGACTTCGCCGGTGAACGACATCGCGTTGCCGACGTAAAACTGCACGTGACCGTCGTCCGAAACGGTGCCGGTGACCGGCACGATGCGTCCGTTGAGCGGATCCGGGCGAATCGAGATACCGGTGTACGTCCCGGTAACGGTTCCGTTGCTCATCGTCAACTGCATCTGACCGGCGTACGGCATGCCGCTCAATCCGAACGCGGGAGTAAACGCGGCAACGTACGGCGTCGGAATCGCCGGCGTGGAATTCGTGGTAGCCATCGCGGGTATAGCCGAGCCGAGAAATGATAAGCCGGCCACCGCGGCGATCGCGCTTGCAAGCTTCAAAATGTTCATACACTTACTACTACCCGGTTGCGATTCGCGGGCGTTTCGGTCTTTTATAAACGCGGGATTAATTCGTGCCGACTAGATCGTAAACGAGAACACGGTTCCATCGTCCGAGAGTCCGCCACCACCGAGCGTCGTCCCGTATAGCTTGCCGTCGAAATACGGGAACGAGCCGCTCGGGTTACCCTCGTCCGGTCCGTTAAACGAGTGAAGCACTCGCTCGGTTCCGTCGGGCGTTATGCTAAAGAGCACGCCTTCTTCGGCGCTGCCGCCGTTCGTCGTCGCACCATATAGCACGTGTCCGACGAGCGTCAGATTACCGCCCCCGCCGCCCCCATCGCTGCCGTCGAACGAGTAGATCGTTCTCTCCGAACCGCTTGGCGTGATGCGAAATACAACCCCGCCGCCATGCGCGCCACCCTGTTGGGTAAGGCCGAAGAGACCGCCGTTATAGTACGTTAATCCGCTCGACGGATAATATCCGTTGGTGCCGTCAAACTCGAACAACTTTTTCTCGGCGCCATTCAGCGTCAGTTGATATACGGTGCCGGTATGACGCGTACCGTCGGTCACGGTGGCGCCGTACAACACGCCGTTCACGGCGGTAAGGCGTCCGACCGGTCCCGAGCCGTCGCGCGGGCTGCCGAAACGGTGCAGCACTCGCTCCACCCCCGAGGTCGTAACCGAGAACGCCGTTCCGCCGTTCGAGATTCCACCGACGGTTGAAACGCCATACAGTTTGCCTTGGAATGCCAGCAATTGCGCTTGCGGCTCGCCTCCGTCGGAGCCGCCTTTAAACGAGTAGATAACCTTTTCGATGCCCGTCGGCGTGATACTGAAAATCGTACCGTAGTTCGACGACCCGCCAGCGGTCGTCGTTCCGTATAGCGTGTCGCCCAGAACCGTCAGTGACGATTCTGGATCATTCCCGTCGTTGCCGCCAACGAACGAATGCAGCGAAGTCTCGTGTCCTTGCGGCGTGATCGCGAAAACATTTCCCAAACCTAGACCGCCCGAGCTCGTCGTTCCGTACAACGTTCCGTTCAGCGCGACGAGGCTGGAATGGGGCCATTTTCCATTCGCACCGCTAAATTTGAATAGCGAATCGAACGGCTTCGCCGATGTCATCCGAATCATCGAGCCGGCGGACGGGACGTTTGGGAAAATGGCTTTCGAAGCGCAGCCCGACATTGCGACGAGCGATATGATTAACAAACACGCGCGAGACGGCATGACGGTAATTGATTCAGATTTCGAATGTCGGCCGCCTGCCCGGCAATCCATCCGGCCGGTGAGCCCGTTACGAGGGCGACACCAATTAAGGAGATAGACCGATGAACAAGATCAAGAGCTTCGCGTTGGCGCTCGCCATCGCAGGCACGGTTTCGGGCGCTGCGCTCGCCCAGAGCGGCTCGATGCAAGACCCGATGGTCGGCGGCGCCGCGATGTACCCGCAAAAGAACATCGTGCAGAACGCGATGAATTCGAAAGACCACACGACGCTGGTCGCCCTCGTGAAGCAGGCTGGGCTCGTGCAGACGCTCGAGGGACCCGGGCCGTTCACCGTGTTCGCCCCCACCAACGAAGCTTTTGGGAAGCTGTCGAAGGCGACCGTCGATAAGGTCACCGGCGACAACGCGTTGCTGGTCAAGGTCCTGACGTATCACGTCGTGCCCGGCCGCATCGATTCGAAGCAGTTGATGGGGATGATTCAGAGCGGCGGCGGCAAGGCAATGCTCAAGACCGTTAACGGTGAGGACCTCACCGCCACGATGGACGGCAATACGATCGTATTAACCGACGCGCATGGCGGCATGTCGAGAATCACCACGGCCGACGTCTATCAATCGAACGGCGTGATTCACGTCGTGGATACGGTGCTCATCCCCTAATACGTCGGGAATGGCGCGGCGGTTATTGCTGCCGTCGCGCCGACCAATCGACCGCGTTGACGTAGTG
>DASXXU010000090.1:0-10356 GCA_036502885.1 Candidatus Tumulicola sp. | reverse complement strand
AAAGGCAACGAAACCATCCTCGTATGGGATCTGGGCGGCGGCACGTTCGACGTTTCGATCTTAGAAGTCGGCGATGGCGTCTTCGAGGTGAAATCCACCAACGGCGATACGCGCCTGGGCGGCGACGATTACGACCATCGCGTGGTCGAATGGCTCGTCGACCAGTTCCGTCGCGATCAAGGCATCGATCTAAGCAAGGATCGTCAAGCCATGCAACGCCTTACCGAGGCGGCCGAAAAAGCGAAGATCGAACTCTCGTCGGTCGTGCAGACCAACATCAATCTGCCGTTCATCACGGCCGATCAAGAAGGTCCCAAGCATCTCGACTACACGTTGACGCGCGCCAAGTTCGAAGAACTGACCAGCGATCTGACCGATCGTTGCATCGGTCCGTTCAAGAGCGCGATCGCCGATGCGAAGCTCGACGCTTCGAAGATCGACGAGATCATCATGGTCGGCGGATCGACGCGTATGCCCGTCATTCAGGAGCTCGTTCGCAAGCTGACCGGCAAAGAGCCGAACCTAACGGTCAATCCGGATGAAGTCGTCGCCGTCGGCGCCGCCATTCAAGCCGGCGTTCTCGCGGGTGAAGTTCGCGACGTCGTTCTGCTCGACGTCACGCCGCTTTCGCTCGGCCTCGAAACGCTGGGTGGCGTGATGACCAGGCTGATCGAACGCAACACGACGATCCCCACGAAGAAAGCGCAAACGTTTACGACGGCCGAAGACGGCCAAACGTCGGTCGACATCCACGTGCTGCAGGGCGAACGTCCGATGGCACAAGACAACAAGTCGATGGGGCGCTTCCGTCTCGAAGGCATCCCGGCAGCGCCGCGCGGCGTTCCGCAGATCGAAGTCTCGTTCAACATCGATGCCAACGGCATCGTCAACGTGTCGGCCAAAGACCTCGGCACCGGTAAAGAACAGGCGATCACGCTCACCGCTTCGACCAATCTGAGCAAAGAGGAAGTCGACCGGATGGTGCACGACGCCGAACTGCAATCGGCCACCGATAAAGCCAAGATGGAAGAGGCCGAAGTGCGTAACAGCGCGTCGAGCCTCATCTACTCGACCGAGAAATCGCTTAAGGAAGTCGGCGATAAGCTGGATCCGCAAGCTCGCGGCGATGTAGAAACCGCGCTGTCCGAACTCAAGCGCGTCAGCGAAAACGGAACGGTCGAAGAGGTCAAGCCGGCCGTCGATCGTCTGCAACAAGCGAGCTACAAAATGGCGGAGCTGTTGTACAAAGCGACGGCACCCGAGGGCGATGCGGCCGGCGCGGGCGCCGGTGCGGCAGATGGTGCGAACGCGGGCCAAAATGGTTCGACGTCCGCCGGTCCGCCTCCGGACGACGTGATCGACGCCGAGTTCAAAGAGTCGCAGTAACCCTTCGTAACGATGCAGCGGCGCGTATTCCGCCGGCCCATAAGGCCGGCGGCGCGCGCGGCGCGCTTTTATTTGGATTGTAGAAAGATATGTTTGACGACCGATCGGTGTTGAACACCGAAGCCGGGGAAGCCGTCATCGAAACGGACGGCGAGGACACCCCGTCGCTCGAGGAACGTTTGGCGCAAGCCGACACGCGAGCGGAAGAAAACTACAACAAATTCTTGTTGGCGACGGCCGACTTCGAAAACTACAAGAAACGCTCTCGCCGCGACATCGACGCGATGGTGAGTTTGCGCCGTCGTGCGCTGTTAGAGCGCTTTTTGCCCGTGCTCGATAACCTCGAGCGCGCGCTCTCGTACGAAGGCGGCGGCGACGCGGTCCGTGGTGGCTTGGAACAAACGCTGCGCGGATTCGAAGCCGTGATGGCGGCCGAAGGCGTAAAGGCAATCGACGTCAAGGACAAGCCCTTCGATCCGCACGTCGCCGAAGCAATCGCCACCGCGCCGCGCGAGGGCGTGGATGACGACGTCGTTATCGAAGTTGCCGAAAAGGGCTACCGCCTGGGCGAAGAGTTGCTCCGGCCGGCAAAAGTTATCGTCGCGAAAAACGCGGAATGAATTTTAAGGACTATTATTCGGTCCTGGGCATTCCTAAAAGCTCGGCGCAGAAAGATGTTAAATCGGCGTACCGCAAGCTGGCACGCAAGTGGCACCCGGATGCGAACCCCGGCAACGTCAAAGAGGCTGAGGAAAAGTTCAAGGAAATTTCCGAGGCCTACGAAGTTCTGGGCGACGCCGAGAAGCGCAAGAAATACGATCTGCTCGGACCGGATTGGCAGCAAGCCGCACGCCAAGCCGAACAGCAGCGCCAATATCGCGGCAGTTCCAGCGAAGATTTCGACTTCGGTGATTTCGGCAGCGAAGCCGGACCGAGCGGTTTCTCCGACTTCTTCGATATGTTTTTCTCGGGCGTTGGACGGCGGCAGACGACGCAAACCACCGGTTTCCCGCAACGCGGTCAAGATCTCGAGACGAGCATCGAGCTCGGGTTGCGCGATTCGTACGATGGCGGCAAGAAAGCCATCTCGCTACAGGTCGAAGATTTGTGTCCGCGCTGCCACGGCACCGGAACCGAAGCCGGACGTTTGTGTCCGCAATGTCACGGAACCGGTCGCGTACTGTTACTGAAAAAGTTCGAGGTTACGATCCCGCGCGGCATCGGCGACGGCCAACGCATCCGCTTGTCGGGTCAAGGCGGCGCCGGACGCAACGGCGGCCCCAACGGCGATCTGCACTTGATCGTGAAATCGATCGACGACCCGACGTACAAGCGCAAAGGTGACGACCTGTACGTCGACCTTCCGGTCAGCATCTACGATTTGCTTTTGGGCGGTGAGGTTTCGGTGCCGACGCTGGGTGGCCAAGTCTCGATGACGATCCCGGAAGGGACCCAAAACAATCGACTCCTGCGGCTCTCGGCCAAAGGCATGCCGCACGTCAAAGGCGGCGGAAGCGGCGACGAATACGTCCGGTTGATCGGACAGCTCCCCCAAAGCCTCAGCGACAAAGAGAAAAAGTTGTTCAAAGAACTCGCTTCGATACGAAAAGGAAACGGCAAACGTGATTAAAGAGATCGCCTTCACGGTCTATCCGGCAAAAGACGTTAGCGCGTTGCGCGAGTGGTACGAGCGTCACCTCAACCTCAAGTTCAGCGGCCCGTACGTCGAGGACGGCGTCGAAAAATATAACGAAACGACGATCGGCGGCACGACCTTCGCGTTGATGACGCCGCAGTGGGTCGAGCGCGAGCCCGGCACGGCCGGGAGCGTGGTCTTCGAAGTCGATGACATCGACGCCGAAGTCGCGCGGCTGCGCGAAACCGGCGTAACGGTAGAAGATCCGTACGCGACGCCGGTCTGCAAGATCGCCGGATTCGTCGACGGGGAAGGCAACAAGGTAGCATTTCATCAGATCACCGTTCAGCACTAACGCGCATCACGCGCATTCCGAGGCGGGTCCGCGATGATTAGCGGTCACGGCCTCATGTATTCGGCGATGTACCGCAACGAGAAACCGTCGAAGCCGCGGCGCGTCGACTACAAGCGCTTGGCGCGAATCTTCGCGCCCTATTGGCGCCAGCAAGCCACCGTTCTCGCATGCATCCTCGTCGCGTCGTTGCTCGGCCTGTTGCCGGGGTTCGTAACGGCGAGGATCATCGATTCCGCGATTCCAAACCGTTCGTTTCGCGAGCTGGCAATCGACGTCGGCATCATTCTCGCCTCGGCGTTAACCGCTTCCATTATCGGCGTGGTTCAGGGTTACCTGAACTCGGTCGTCGGCGAAGGCATCATGCGCGACATACGGACGCAGCTGGTCGGCCACTTGCACCGGCTGCCGCTGTCGTTCTTCACCGGCACGAAAACCGGCGAGATCATGAACCGCGTTAGCAGCGATGTCGACAACATCGACAACGTGGTGACCGGCACCCTAACCTCGATCGTTACCAACGTGGTCACGATCGCTTCGACGCTTGTCGCGATGTTCGTGTGGGATTGGCGCTTGGCGCTGGTGTCCACCATCGTGGTGCCGCTCATGGTGCTCCCGCTGGGCCCGGTCGGACGCAAGATGTACGACGTCCGTAAGAAGACCCGCGAGAAACGCGACGAGATCGAATCGATCACGCAAGAAACGCTGTCGATCTCCGGGATCACGCTGATCAAATCGTTCGCGCGCGAAGGCTACGAGCGCGCCCGCTTCTATCAAGCCGGCACGCGGCTAATGGGTCTCGAGATCGATCTCGCGATGGTCGGCCGCTGGTTCCTAGCGCTCGTCACCGCCATGGTTATCGTCGGTCCGGCCCTGGTGTGGCTGAGCGGCGGCTGGTATGCCATCGCCGGCACGCTGAAGGTCGGCGTGATCGTCGCCTTCGTGTCGTTTATTCAGGGCCGTTTGTACGGACCGGCCGCAGCGCTAGCCGGACTCCAGGTCCAGATCGTCAGCGCGTTCGCCGTGTTCGAGCGCATTTTCGATTACCTCGATATGCCGGCCGAACAGTACGATCCGCCCGGCGCGGTGACGCTCGAGAGCGTGAACGGCGCCGTACGCTTTGAGGACGTGCACTTCGGTTACGATGCGTCACGCGAAATCCTCAAGGGCGTGTCGTTCGAAATCTCCGCTGGACAAGTCGCCGCGTTCGTGGGCCCTTCGGGCGCGGGGAAAACGACGATTACCTCGCTCGTGCCGCGATTTTACGACCCGCAAGAAGGTCGCGTTTGCGTCGACGGGCACGACGTCCGCACGATCGCGCTGGAGTCGCTACGACGCGATATCGGAATCGTCACGCAAGAAACGTACTTATTTCACGACACCATCGCGTCGAATTTGCGCTACGCCGATCCGGATGCCACCGATGAAGAGCTGTACGCAGCCTGCACCGCCGCTTAATATCCACGACTTCATCGTTTCGCTTCCGGATGGATATCAGACGATCGTGGGCGAGCGCGGCCACAAATTATCCGGCGGCGAACGCCAGCGTTTGGCGATCGCCCGCGTTCTGCTCAAAGACCCGCGGATATTGATCCTCGACGAGGCTACCAGTTCGCTGGATTCGCAAAGCGAAGCTGCGATTCAGACGGCCTTAGAGATCGCGATGCGGGGGCGCACCAGTTTGGCCATCGCACATCGTCTCTCGACGGTGCTTTCGGCCGACGTCATCTTCGTGGTCGACGGTGGCCGCATCGTCGAATCGGGGAAGCACGCGGAACTGCTTGCGCGCGGGGGTCTCTATTCGCGCTTATATCGCACGCAGTTCCGCGACCTCGAAGCGTCCGCTACGAGCGGCTAGTAGGATCCGGCGGCGATTCCCATATTGACTTGGTGAATGGCCTGGCTGACGAGGCTGATGGCCTGTTGACGGTGGCCGGCTTTGTCTGCGGTTGCACTCTGGAGTTGCGTCGAGGCCGACTCTAGGTCGGAAAGCGCGTTGCGCATGTGCACTTGGGTAGCTGCGACGGCGGTGCCGCCGATGATGACGCCGAGGATCAGCGCGAAGGCGATCGCTAGTAGGCTAGAACGTGATTTGAGTTGCATTTTGTCTCCTCGTTTGAAGTTGCGATGTACGGGATTACCCCATCCTTTGGAGCCGGTTACGCACATTCCCCGTTTGTTTAGCGACGCTTAATCCGTGGCGGGCGGTACGTCCATCACGGCCGGGGTTACGGGGATGAGGAGTTCGGGTTCGCTGGCCTGCCGTACGTCATCGACGCTGACGCCCGGGGCTATCTCGCGCAGCACTAGACCCTGCGGCGTAACATCGATAACCGCCAAGTCGGTAATCAATCGATTCACGACTCCACGTCCGGTTAGCGGCAACGAGCAACGCCGCACGATTTTATGCGCGTTCCCTTTGGCGATGTGTTCCATCATCACGATGACGCGCTTGGCGCCGTGGACCAAATCCATCGCGCCGCCCATGCCCTTCACCATCTTGCCCGGGATCATCCAGTTTGCGAGATCGCCTTTTTCGGAGACCTGCATCGCGCCCAGCACGGCTAGGTCGATGTGGCCACCGCGAATCATGCCGAACGATAGCGATGAATCGAAGAATGACGCCCCGGGAAGCACCGTGACCGTTTCTTTACCGGCGTTGATCAAATCGGCATCCTCGTCCCCCTCGTACGGGTACGGGCCCATTCCCAAGATGCCGTTTTCGCTTTGCAACGTCACGGTTACATCCGGGGCGACGTAGTTCGGTACCAGCGTGGGCAGCCCGATGCCCAAGTTAACGTATTGTCCGTCGCGCAACTCCGCGGCGACGCGTGCGGCCAGTTGCGAGCGCGTTAACGCCACGATTATTGGCCTCCCGCGCGCTTACGGGTCGTCACGCGCTCGACGCGTTTTCCTTGCGGCCCGACGCGCACGATGCGTTGTACGAAGATCCCGGGCAAGTGCACGTCTTGCGGATCGATCGTACCCGGTTCGACCAGCTCTTCGACCTCGGCGATGGTAATGCGCCCGGCCATCGCGCACAACGGATTGAAGTTGCGCGTCGCCTTATCGAATATCAAGTTGCCCGAGCGATCGCCGGTCGAGGCGCGCACCAACGCGTAGTCGCAGACGATGCCTTCTTCCAACACGTATTCGCGTCCGTGAAACACGCGCGTTTCTTTCTTCGGCGACGCCACCGCCACGCTTCCGTCGGATGCGTATCGCCACGGCAGGCCGCCGTCGGCGATCATCGTTCCATCCCCGGCCGGCGTATAAAATGCCGGGATGCCGCAGCCGCCGGCGCGCAACCGTTCGGCCAGCGTACCTTGCGGACACAGTTCGACCTCGAGCTCGCCGCTGAGATATTGGCGCTCGAATTCGCGGTTTTCGCCGACGTACGATCCGGTCGTGCGAACGATTCGCCGATTGTCCAGCAGAACGCCCAGCCCCCAACCGTCGACGCCGCAGTTGTTCGAAACCGTCACCAGATTGGAAGCACCTTGTTCGAGCAACGCCTCGATGAGATTGTGCGGGATTCCGTTGAGCCCGAAGCCGCCGACCGCCAGCGAAGCGCCGCTGGGAATGTCGGCGACCGCATCGGCACTGGAGGCGTACACTTTCTCCATGCCCGGCTTATGCGTGAGGGGCGTTCGGCGTCCTGCCCAAGGCGCCGTCGCGCGCGCCGCGAAGCTCGACGCAGTTCGAATTAAGGAGAATTACATGACGACGACCAGCGCACCGATCGATGCCGCCAACGACGACGAACGCATGATCGTCGAGGCCGTGCGCGAGTTGGTAACCGAGAAAGTCGCACCGCGAGCGGCGGAAATCGACGAGACGGGCGAGTTCCCTTGGGATATCAAACAACTTTTCGCCGAAAACGATCTGCTCGGAATCCCGATTCCCAACGAATACGGCGGTTTGGGCGGAACGTTCGTAACATACGTCAAGGTCGTCGAGGAGATCGCGAAAGCGTGCGCCTCCAGTTCGCTTATCGTCGCGGTGCAAGAACTCGGGATGCTGCCGATCATGATCGCCGGTAGCGACGAGCAGAAGCATCGTTTCCTACCGCGCATCGCGTCCGGCGAGCACATTGCCGCCTATGCGCTGACTGAGGTTTCGAGCGGATCCGACGCGCTGGGTTCGATGCGCACGCGTGCGGAGCGGCGCGGCGATACGTACGTGTTGAACGGCCAGAAGATTTGGATCACGAACGGCAGCGTGGCCGACGTCATCTGCGTGTTCGCGGTTACCGATCCGCAAGCCGGATCGCGCGGCGTGAGCGCGTTCGTCGTCGAAAAAGACGCACCCGGATTTTCGGTCGGCAAAAAAGAAAAAAAGATGGGCATCCGCGGTTCACCCACGGTCGAGCTATCGTTCGATAACTGCGAGATTCCGGCCGCGAATCTGCTCGGCGAGGAAGGCGAAGGCTTCAAGATCGCCATGCGGGTTCTGGATAAATCGCGCCCCGGCATCGCCGCGCAAGCCCTCGGCATCGCGGCCGGCGCGCTGGAATACGCGACCAACTACGCCAAGGAACGCATCGCTTTCGGCAAGCCGATCGGCCAGCATCAAGGCGTCGGCTTTATGTTGGCAGATATGAAGACCGAAGTCGAAGCCGCGCGCTTGATGTTGTACGAAGCCGCCCGCAAGTGCGACGCCGGCGCGCCCGACGTCACGCTCTGGGCGGCGATGGCGAAGCTAAAATGCGGCGACGTCGCGATGTCGGTAACCACCGATGCGGTGCAGATCCTCGGCGGCTTCGGCTACTCCTCGGAGTATCCGGTCGAGCGTATGATGCGCGATGCGAAGATCACGCAGATCTACGAAGGCACGCAACAGATTCAGCGGTTGGTGATCTCCCGGGCATTGGTCGGCAAAAGCAAGGCGTGACCGTGGGCGTGGCCGTTCTTCTGCGAGGTAACGCAGTCGACGTGAAGCTTGCCCTCCGGGTCGTTATCGGGATCTTCGGAGATCGTTCCGTCGGATAGCGATTGCGGCGACTTCGTATCCGGAACGAACGGCGGTGCGCTGATGGTCACGAACGGCCGCGGCGCTTGGCTAAAGTTGAACGCATCGGCGAGGTCGTTTGCGCGCGCGTCGGTCGCGCCCAACGCGCCCTTACGAATGCCGAACGTTTCCTCGGCGAACGCGAGGATGCTGCCGAACTCGTACTGCACGTGCGATATGTAGCCTTGCTTGGCGTATGGTGAAATAACCAACAGCGGTACGCGGAAACCAAGCTCCATATAGTTGTTCATCGACGGCGGTGGGACGTGGTCGTAAAAACCACCCCACTCGTCCCAAATGACCACGACCGCGGTGTTGTTCCAGTACTGGCTGGTGCCAATTGCGTTCACGACAGCCGCAACCCACGACGGACCCTCGTTGCTGCGGTTTCCCGGATGATCCGAATGTTTGCTGTCGGCCGGCATAACCCACGACATTCCGGGGAGCGAACCGGTCGCGATATCGCTCAAAATCGATGCCGGCGGCGACACGACGTTGGCATAATCCGGACCGTAGCGTACGTGCCGGATAGCATCGAACGCATGCCACAAGCCGGGACCCGTTCCGACCTGATAGTAGCGCCACGAAACGCCCTCCAAGTCGAGGAGATCCGTTAGAACCGGTTTGTTGAAGCACGGACGCGGCGTCGGGCCGGTGCTGCCGTCGGCGGCAATCGTATCGACCGCCTCGTCGGCCGGACCGTCGCACCCAGCTTGCGCTTTGTCACCCGACTTGCTGTGGAACGGATCGCTCGACATGATGTCGGTCGTCATCGGGAGCGCTTCGCCCGAACCGCTCACGATGTACTGGTGGGCCGGGAAACTTCCGGCTTGCTGCGTGTGAAACATGTCGTCGCCGAAAACGAATTGCGTCGCCATGTCGTCGTATGGCTGCACTTCGGTTTGCGGCGCGAACGAATACGGACGCATCTGGTACTGCGGCGGCAACTGCGACGAAAACCCGTCGTTGGACCCGCAATCGTAATCCAGTACGAACGACTTGTGACCGTGGCCGAGGTCGTACGAGGTGGCCAATGACGTCTGCTTGAGCGGTATCTGCTTGCTACCGAGCATTCCGAACGATTGGATGTTGGGGCTGTCGCCCGGCTCCGATGTCAGCAGGCCCTGAAACAGGTCGTCCGGCGTCCGGTTCTCCTGCATGATCACGACGACGTGCTGGATGTATCCGGACGGTCCGAGTTTCCGATGCACCTGCCACGCCGGCGAAGCGCCTCCCGGCAACGCGGTCTGCTGCTGGCCGTTGGAGCAAGACACCACCAAAACGGCCAGTACCAATGGAACAAACGAAGCGTATTTCATAGTTGTCGGATACCTTAGAAGTGCCCAGGAGCGGTTAAGGTCAGACTTAATTGTCCGGAAGATGAACCCTGCGAACGTGCGGGTACGATTTTCTCAGCACAGTGCTTGTTCGCTCTCCCGCTAAGCTGCGTAAAAATGACTCCGGTCAACAAATGAGATAGCGAAAATTACGGGCGGCAGCGAAGTGTGCTCGCATGGCCGACCCGATGAAGCCCGAGTTCACCGCAGTTAACCCGATCGTTGCGGCCGCCACTCGAATTCGTGCGCGGCGCGAGATCGAGCGCGCTGCCGAAACGGAGGCGACGGGCGAGACGCGCCCGCCCGAGGACGCCGAAGAGTCGATGCAGTTGCTGGCAGCGCACCTCGCCAACGGTTGCAAGCGCGTCAACGCGATACTGGGCGTGCGTAGCGGGGTGAAGCTGATCCGCCTCGAGCATCCGTCGCGTATTCGTCTACGTTTTGGAGATGAGCGCGTCGCGCTGGATCTGGACGAAGTCGCCCAACTGGTTAACGTGCGCGGCTTGGATCTCGACGGCGACTACCAGTTCGATCTGTCGAGCGCCGTGCCCGCGCTAATCAATCTTTCGAAGATTTCTACCGAGGCCGGCTACGGGGAACCGCTCACCGCTTCTTCTTTGCTGCGCCAGATCGCG
>DASXXU010000089.1:0-18507 GCA_036502885.1 Candidatus Tumulicola sp. | reverse complement strand
ACCGGGCTTCCAAATGGCGATTACGACATTGCCGTTAGCAAGGGTGGCTACCAAACCTCGGCCTCGAGCTCGATCGCGGTTTCGTCGAGCACGCCGGTGACGTTGGCGATCGTCTTGCACGTCGCGAGCTTTTCGTCGTTGCGTACGATCGCGGCCGTCAAGTCCAAGCGCGACTCTCCCTTTAATACGTCGACGGCCTCAGTGAACGTCGTGACCGCCCAGGCCTTCGTGCAGCAAGGCGCGATGCAGGTGGCGCCGGTGCTCGACGAGATCCCCGGCGTCCAGATCTCCTACCCCGGCTCGTCCGCCAACGGTGCGGCCCCGGGCGCGATCACCTTTCCGAACATCCGCGACGGGCTCTCCTATGAGACGGCCACGCTGATCGACGGCCACCCGCTGTCGGTTGGCTTGTACGGCGATTACGTCTCCACGTTTTTGAATCCGTACCTGTTGCAGAGCGCCGAGGTGATCAAAGGCCCGGGCGCGATGGCGCCGCAGGTCAACTACGCGATCAACGGCACGGTGAACTTTCGCACGAAAGATCCGACCGCCGATCCGCAGACGTTCTACCTGGCCGGCGGCACCAATCGCAACGGCGGCGAGTACGCGCTGGGGGTTTCGGATACGATCCTCAACGGGCGGCTCGGCTTCGTGTTCGGCGCGGCCGGACTCTGGGATCCCTCGGCGGTCCACAACATCCCGGTGTACTTCGATCCCGGATCGGGTTCGGGGTTCTTGAACGGCGTTAACCTGTATCCGTACGGATGCGGTCAACTCAATCCGCTGCAAAACACCAACGCCAAGCAGTTTTACTCGCGCGCCTACAACACGTGCTCGTTGCTCGGGAGCGCGACCGTCAGCGCGCCCTACTTGAACGACTCCGAGTTGTTCAAGCTCAAATACAAAATCAGCGATCGTACCAACGTCACGGTGAGCTATCTGGGCAGCCAAAGCTGGGCCAATCAGAGCGGCAACACCTCGGCGGTCCTCCCATCGACCTTCACGCCCGGAACCGGGTATCACGGAGCGCTCGCGCCGGGCAGCGGGGTCGACGTTCTCACCGAGCCCTACGACGCGCAACCCGAGTTCGAGGAGAACAACGAACCCATCTTTCAAGCCGAGTTGAGCACTGCGGTCGGCAACGATACGCTGCTGGCGCGTTACTATCACGCCACCATCGACCGCAACCAGTTCACCAGCTACAACAACCCGTTCTTTCCGTACCAGCAGAGCACCAATCTCTACGGCACGCTCGAAGGGTATAGCTCGACGTCGATCTTCAACGGCGACGCGCAGAACGTCGAGCAGTACAACTACTTCAACGAACCCGAAATCGATAAGGTCGCCGGTTACTCGCTCGAATACACGCACCCGTTCGGCGAAAACGACGAGTTATCGTTCGCCGCCGACACCACCCACTCTACCTCGGTCAACTACTATCAAGATGTCGAGTACGCCGGAAACCAGTGTCAGTACGGTGATTACCAAGGCAGCTGCCTCAACACGCAAACCTCGATCCCGAGCGGAGCGTATCAGAACTTCACGACGCTGAACTTACGCGATCGGATGCAGTTCGGGCAACGCTTGGCTGCGACGATCTCGCTGTACGACAATATCTACACCAGCAACTATCCAACAAACTGTCTCAACGCAACCAACTACGTTGGTAACACCGCGTACAAAACGACGTGTTTGCCGAACGGAACGCTCGATACGTGGAAAGCCACGAATCCGTACTCGTTCGTATCCAACGTTCCGGTCAGCTTTCAATCCGGCACTACCGGGCACTTCGACGAACGCGTCGGCCTGGAATGGCGTCCGCAATCGCAGGTCGCGGTGCGCTTCTCCGCCGGCTCGTCGATCGCGCCACCGTTCTTGGCGCTTTTGAGCGAGGCCAATCAGATCACGCCGCCGAGCCACGCCGGCCCAGGATCGTTCGCGACGCAGACGCTCAACTCGGGGACGCTGCACCCCGAAACGGCCTTCGGGTACGACATCGGAGGCGACTACGCGTTCCACGACGGCGTAACGTTCGCCAGCACGGATTTGTACCTCACGAATCTGTTCGGACAGTTTCTAACGCAGACGTACCTCAACGGAACGTGTCCCGTCGCGGTATGCGGGGTGCCCGGCGTTCCGCTGTATACCACCCAGAACGTCAACCTGAGCAACGCACGCTACGAAGGCATCGAAGCGACGATCGAACGTCTCCCGCCGAGCGGTTGGGGTTTCTCGCTGACCGGTTCGACGCAGCGCGGTTACGCGTATAACCTGCCGTCCAACTTCTACTGCGGAACGCCGACGTGTATCGCGGGCGAGCCGAGTACGTATAACAAGAACCTCGGCATCATCGCCGGACAAAACTATATCGGCGAGTTCGTCAACAGCACCGGCTCGACGTCGGAAGGCGTTTCCAATCAGGCCGTGCCGTACCTACAAGGCGACGCGCAGCTGAACTACCGGTTCAAAAACGGCATCTTCATGTTGTTCGGCGACACGCTCTACGGAAAGAACAACTCGCTCAACGAGCCGCCGTTCGGCGTCGCGTACGCATCGGTCAGCCTCCCGATCCACGGCGGCCTGGCGTTCCAAGCATCCGGATACAACCTCTTCAACACGTATTCGCAACTGTTTCCGACGTTCGGCGGCGGTATCACGGTGCCGTTGGCCAACGGCCAGGCGGGCGGCACGATCGGCAACGTGCTCGGCCCGGCGCGTTTCGTCTTTGTGTTGACGAACATGCTCGGTCCAACCCCGGATCAAGTGCTGCCCGCGCCGCCGAATCAACCGCCCGGCGTAAACGGTCACTAGACACGCGGCAGCACGGAGTGCGGCTACATCGAGTTGCGCTCCATGCTCGCGTGACGATCGACCGCCCAAATCGCGGCGTCGGTTTTTTCGTTTGGCCAGACGTGCACCATCCATCCGAATACGAGCGGTAGAAACGTTCCGCCGGCCTTGGAACACGCATCCGCGGTGTCGATCGAACCCTGCATGCCAAAGCGAGAGCCGGCTCCGAGCCGTTCGTTCAACGGCGTGCCGGCCGGCGCCGTGCAGAAGTCGACGTGCCGGTGCCACGTCCCGAAGCTCAGCGGTACGTCGTTATTGAGTTCGGCGCGGTCGGCGCGGTTCGAAGCGGTATACATCACGCCCACCAGCGTTAACGTCGATCCGCTGCGCTCGAAGATCAGCGATGTGGGATGCATCGGATCGAAATGTCCGCGGTAGGCTTCGAGGGCGTATTGCCGTTTCGTATAGTGTTCGATCGGCAACGGGATGTGCGGTAAGAACTTCGTAAAGCCGGCTGCTTCGGCGGCTTGCACCGTCGGGTACTCGGCCATCACGCGCCGCGCCGCCGCAAGAATTGCATCGGCGCGCGCTCGATCGCCCGGCTGCTGCGACTGACGAATCGTCATCTGCATATGGGCTTGGCGCATCGTCGGGATATCCGAATCGGCGGCACGCGCCGCACATCCGAACGGCAGCGCCATCGCCGTCAAGGCGGTCAGGGAGCGAATCGCGTTCTGCGTCATGCGAAAGTATACTCGCGCCCGCGCGGAATAGTAGCACGATGCCGCTTGCTAGCCCGCCGCCGATCGTTGCCAAAGCGACGCCCGCACCCCACCGCGCGTACGTTATCGGGCAACCGGAGCATCCACGCGACGCGCTGCGCGTCGGCGACGTCTACCTCGTGCCGCTCTACGATGGGCGCATCTCGGATGCCGTCGGTCCGCTCAAGGATGCAGGCCCCGCGACGATTCCGTATCGCAGCTTCACGTTCGACTCGCTGCATTTGGGTTCGAATCGCGCCGAAGCCTATCGCGTTACCGGAACCGGCTACGCTACCGTGCTCGTCATGTTGACGGCCGCCGCATACAAGATGGTGTGCGCGAGCTGTCGCACGGTGCACTTTTTCGCCAACGCAACGAAATAGCGCGCGGGTGAACCGCCGGTGACCGGCGTTTGGCTGTTCGTCGCCGGTCTCGCTACCAGTTTCGCCGGTTCGGTCGTCGGGCTCGGCGGCGGATTTCTTCTCGTGCCCGCGTTGCGGCTGTTTTTCGGATTGCCGCCGGCAATCGTCGCCGGCACGTCGCTGGCGCTGGTCGTCGTGACGAACGCAACCGCATCGGTCACGTACGCGATGGAACGGCGCATACGGGTGCGCACCGGTTTGGCGATCGCGTTGGGTGGCGTTCCGGCCAGTATCCTCGGGGCGCACATCGTGCGCTCGATCACGCCGCTCGAGTTCGACGTATTGTTGTCCGCGCTCACGCTGGCGGTCGCGATACACGTTCTGTTACGCCGGAAGACCCGCGCGGTTCCGAGCGCGCGTCCCGATCGTGAGGCGCCGTGGTGGTTGATGACCGGCGTTGGTGCGATCGTCGGCGTGTTGTCGGGATTGTTCGGCGCCGGCGGCGGCGTCGTGTTGATTCCAGCCCTGATCTACTTCACCGAACTCTCGCCGCACGAAATCACAGCGACCGCACAGTTTGCGGTATTATTCGTTTCGGCCGCCGGATTGATCGCGCACGTTCTGCAACACGATCTACGGATAGCATTCGCGCTGCCGTTGCTCGTAGCAGCGCTCATCGGCGGACCGTTGGGTGCGCGATTCTCCAGCCGCCTCCACCCCGCTCGCCTGCTCCTATTCGTCGGCGCGGCGTTGATCGTCGCCGCCGTCGCGCTGGTCGCTCGCGACGTTCGCTGAGCGCGTTGGCTGGCGGGCGCCGCCGCTGAGGCGACGAAGAACGCGCTAATATGACCGACCTCGCCGTCATCGGCCGTCATTTCGTCGCCCGCCACGAGGATTTCGACTGGGACGCATTTGTAGCGGCGATCGACGTTTCAGCACCGGTCCGGCACATCTGGCAGGCCTTCGCCTTTCGTCCGCAAGTGTTCAACAATCTCAAGAACGTTCTGAACGGCTTGCGGTTCGGCTACGCTTACGACCCGGGCGACGTGCACTTGGTGTTCGCGCCGCACGGACCCTCGAGCGCATATAACTACACGGATTACATCTGGCAGAAGTATCGCATCGGTGACGCGCTCGATCTGCGCGACCCATCCGGCAAACGCATCGAATCCAACGTATTCTTAACGGCCAAACCGGGGATGACGGGCGCCGACGATCTCGACGACGAGATGGGCGCGTATCAAGATACATCGATTCAACGCTTGCAGCAGCGCGGGGTTACGTTTCTCTCCTGCGCCACCGCGTTACAAGAGCAAGCCCGCATCGTTCACGCCGGGGGATTCGCGCCGCCGGGAACGAGCGTCGATTCGATCGCGACCGACATGCTCGAGCATCTGATCCCAAACGCGGTTTTGGTGCCGTCGATGGTTGCAACCGTAATCGTGCTGCAGCGCCGGTACGGCTACACGTACTTGACGCTCGACACCTAATGAGGTCCGGCTCTTTCGATGTAGACGTCGCTATCGTCGGCGGCGGCTATTGCGGCGTCATGTTAGCGACGCATTTGAGCGCGGTTCCGGATCTGCAGGCGGCCATCTTCGAACGCACCGCGTGGGCGTCGGGCGTAGCCTACGCAACGAAGAACCCGCGCCATCTCTTAAACCTGCGCGCCGGGAAGATGAGCGCGTTCGCCGATCGCGACGACGATTTCGTCGCGTGGGCCGGCGATATCGCACGCGATGCGTTCGTTCCGCGCCGCCGATACGGTGACTATCTCCGTTCGGTGTTCGAGCGTGCGACCGAAGGCGTCGCTCGCGTTCGACGTTTGCACTCCGCCGTTTCGGCGATCGAAGAAGACGGCGCGGGTTTCCGGGTCGTTGCCGGGCACGAAACGATTCGCGCCGCCATCGTCGTTTTGGCGCTCGGGACGTTCGCCCCGAGCGACGATTTCGTTGGGGATGTAGCGCGCGCGTCGGCACGATACGTCAGCAATCCGTGGGCCGTGCCGTTCGACGAACTTCGCGGCGACATCATGTTAATCGGTAGCGGGCTCACGGCCATCGACGTGGTGGTGGAGTTGGAACATCGCGGCTACGATCGCGACGTGTATATGTTGTCGCGACACGGTTTGCTGCCGCAAGTACATCGCGAGTACGGCGATCCGATCGAGAGCCCGCTCGACACCAGCTCGGCGTTGTCGATGCTGCGCTCGGTGCGCGCGGCGATCGCACGTGCGGAACGTGAAGATCTCGATTGGCAAGCAGTGATCGATGGAATCCGCCCGTTGACGCAAGGCATCTGGCAGTCGTGGCCAGTGCGCGAGCGCGAGCGTTTCTTGCGGCACGTGCGCGCTTTTTGGGAAACCAGCCGCCGGCGGGTTCCGCCCGAGGTGGAGCAGGCGGTTCGCGATATGCGCAATCGCGGGCGGTTGCATCCGATGGGCGCGCGAATTCAGTCGATCGAACCGCGCGACGGGCGGTTTCACGTAACCGCAGAGCACGCCGGCAAAACGTTCGTTCGCGAGGTGGATTGGCTGATCAACTGCACCGGCCCGCAAAGCGACATCGCGAAAATCGACGATCCACTGGTGCGCTCGTTGCTCGACGGGGGCTTGTTGCGTCCGCACGCGACCCGCGTGGGGGTCGACGCGACACCCGACGGGCGCGCTATCGATCGCGACGGAAACGTGCGAGACCGATTGCTCGTTGCCGGATCGTTCTTGCGCGGCGTGTTGTACGAGAGCGTCTCGGTGCCCGAACTGCGCATCCAAGTTCGCACGATCGCGGACCATATCTCCGAAACGATGGTGCGAAAACCAGGCTAAACGCCGGACCAACCCCGAATCGTCGCACATGGGTGACATGCAGCGGTGGTCGCGCCCGTTGTCGATCGTGACGCTAGCCGCGATCGTTTCCGCCTGCGGCGGCGGGCGAACCGCCGTGCCGCCCTTCGCAAACGCTTATCCGAACGCGCGTGGCGGCGGTGTGGCGGATGGGCTCGGTCACGCGATCGTCGGCTTTACGGTCGATACGCCTTCCCGCGCGGCCGGCGCCGCTTCGCTCGGCATCAACGCGACGGTCCTATATGGCGAATCCCCAACCCCGAGTTCGGGATTGGCCAAGGCGTTGGAGCGCAACGGCATCTCGGTGATCGACGGTGCGATTTCGTCGGAGTTGCAATACTGGGAGTGTCATCGGACGCACACGGTCGCGCCGCCGCCCGGCGGCCGCAACGACTACTGCCACAACGACGAACGGCCAGGGGTCGATTCCGACGCCGTCGTGCTCCGGTACGTCGCAGCCGAACTCGAACGCGATGCGCAACGGCCCTACGTTCGCGGCTTATGGGTGCTCGACGATTGGCCGTATTGGGATTATGGCTCCGCGCGGGTGTTACTGCAGAAAATTCACGCGCTGGCGCGGGCCAAGGTTCCACACGATCCCGCGATTTGCGGCTTCGCGGCGACGCTGGCGCGTCCCGGACGCGTGGCGTGGCAACGCGGTTTGGCGCTGAACTATTCCAACGATGGCTGCGACATGGTCGGTTGGTACGCGTACACGCCGTTCGGGCGTCGCAAGCCATCCAACGGTGACGAACTCGATTGGTCGATGCAATCGTTGCTGCCGGCGATGGGCGATAGTTTGGCAAAGCAGGGATGGACGCTCGCGCATGCGCCGTTGGTCGGCATCGGTCAAGCCTGGTCGGGAAGATATGGCGACGGTTATTATCAACCCGGCCTGAGCCGCAAGCAGATGCTGGATCAAGCGCGCGGGTTCTGCACGTACGGTGCCAGCGCGATCGCGTGGTGGGCATGGGACGACGGTGCGTACCTTCCCAAAACGAAAACGCCCGAGGATTCTCGCGTCATCGACGACGGCATCGGTGAAGGCATCGGCGCCTGTCAAAATATCTGGAAATAACGTAGCGCGTCGCGCGAGGGAGCGTTACCAGGCGCCTGCAAGTCGGCCGACCAAACAAGAGACCGAAGGGTGTGGAATCTTGTTGCTCGAGAACGACCGCGCGCGATGGCCTCGCTTCGCGACGTGCCAATATTTCGAAGGTTATGTTACCGAGTACGATCCGTCCGGAAACTATCTGGAACTGTGAAACAACGAGCACGTCGACTTGACCAAACCGTTCGTTCGGCCGGCAACTGGCGCGCTCTCGACCGCCAGCGGCATCCAGCTCGGGAGAATCCGGCCGGAAAGGTTCGTCGCACGGATGGGATGGGTCGCAGGCTCAAAGCGTCGTTTAAGCTCGCGAACTTTCACCGTGAGTCGAAGATCGTCGCGCCGGCCTATTTCGATATCGTTCGTCCGCCCAACTGAAGAGAGCGAACTCTGGGTATATCACGTCGATGGTACGCGCGATATTCGCCGGCGTGGTCGCCGAAGATCTCGAACGGCAGCGAGCTTGGTACGAAACGATTTTCGAACGTGCTCCCGATGCCGCCCCGATGGACGGCTTATACGAATGGCATTTGGACGAGAATGCCGTGCAGCTAGTGGCGCTTTCGAAGGTACGGGATATTCAAAAGCTTCCCGCATGGGGAGCGCGCGGTGCGAGTTCGGTGACCCTCGTCGTCGACGACGCGGATGCATCGCGTACGGCGGCGTTGTTGGCCGGTGGCTCGCGCGTTTCGGAATTTGCAAACGATAATTTCAAAACCGTTACGGTGGCGGATCCCGAGGGTAACCTCGTTACGTTTTTGCAACCGTCGTAAGAATCGCTAACGCGATTTCTTCAAGGCGCTAGGCTCGTGCGCTGCGACCGCGCCGGTTTTCGCGCTTTCGACGAGATATTCAGGGTTCTCGGGCGATGCTGCGACGTCGTGCGATTTGATTTTCATCGGCTTCGTGAGCTTTTTCTTGACGACACCGGTAACCGTGCCCTCGGAACCGGCGTTCCATGTTACGCGATCGCCTGCTTTGGGTTCCGTCCTTCGTTTTTTTTCCACAATTCTCGCCTCCAGTCCGTGCATCGTACCCGTTCGAACTACTCGGCGTAACGTGCTCTTAACATTTTGCGGGAATGGCCGGCGCGCGCGACATAGGGGAGTGCGTGGCGACGAAATTGAATCGCGGCGCGATCGATCGCGTGATTCGCAAAAACATCAAGAAGTTGCGCAAACCAGGCGCGTTGACGGCACGGCCTGGATATAAAATCACCGGCGGCTGGATTACCGATAAACCGGCAATCGTCGTAACCGTCGAAAAGAAATTGAGGCGCCTCGCGCCGCGCGAGATGCTACCGGCGCAAGTAGACGGCGTTGCGGTCGACGTGCGCGAGGTGACGGGCGTACAGCGCCTGCGCGCTAGCGACCCGGACGCATATTCGCTGGCTGCGGCGCACATGCGCTCGGAATATCACGAGCCGCAATGGCCGGACGAACGCTCGGTCAAGACCGGCGAGAAGATCTCGAAAGGCGAAGCCGCCACGAAGTTGCACGCGGCCACGGCGGCCGGCGCCAAAAAGCCGCAGATTCCATACACCGCGCCCGAGCACGCGCCGCTCGATCCGGTTACCGTACGCACGACGATCGTTGCATGCGCTAGCCCGGACGATGGATACGGCGTGCTGTCGAACTTTCTCGCCGGCGTGCGATCGAAGCTAACGATAGCGATGTACGACTTCACCTCGGGCGATATCTTGAAAGAGGTCAAGGCGGCGATTGGAAAGACCGTACCGCTGAAAATGGTGCTCGATCATCCACCGTTGGACGATACGGCTAATCAAACCGACGAACAGACGCGCACCGCGTTGCTCTCCGGCGACCACGACGCTCAAATCAACTGGGCGTTGACGCAGAGCGATCCGGTCGCCACCGAGTGGATTTTCCCGACCTCCTACCACATCAAGGTCGCGGTCCGCAATCACGCCCAGGCGTTCTGGCTTTCGAGCGGCAATTTCAACGTGAGCAACGAGCCGAACCTCGCGGTCGGCAACCCGAAACGCGGAAGCCTCGCTACTTCGGATCGCGATTGGCACGTCGTCGTCGACAATCCCGGACTGGCCGCGTTGTTCGAAACGTATATCGAACACGATTTCGCGGTCGCTAGCAGCGGACAAAGCGCCGGCAATGCCGCGCTCCACAAGAAAATTCGCGGCGCACTGAACAAGCTGGCGGCGGCGCAAAAAAAGTCCGCAGTCAAAACAAAGACACCCAAAGGACCGCCGGCGTCGACCCTCGGCAAGCGCAAGACCTTCGAAAACGTCGAATTAACGATTCAGCCGATACTTACGCCCGATCCGGGCAACCACACGAGCATGTATGTCGACAACGTACTGCAATTGCTGAAGTCGGCAAAAAGGTCGATCTACATGCAGACGCAGTACGTGCATCCCTCGGATGCCGTCGGCGATGCGCATTTCATGCTGCTGATCCAAGCGTTGGCTTCGGCCTACGCGAAGGGATTGGACGTGCGCATCATCTGCAGCCAGTACGAGAACACGGCGCAGTGGCTCGAAAAGATCAAGCCCTACGATCTGGACAAGATCTTGCGCATCCAGGAACGCGTCCACAACAAGGGGATTATCGTCGATTCGAGCGTCGTCTTGGTCAGCAGCCAAAACTGGTCGGCCGACGGCGTGCTGCGCAATCGCGACGCCGGCTTGATTCTGAACGATGCGGAGATCGCACAATACTTCGAGGCGATCTTTTTAGACGATTGGAGCCAACGGGCCGATCAAAAGCTGGTCTCCACGGAGAGCCGCTGAGCCATGTCGAAAACGCTCCGCCCCCTATACATGAGGAGCATGCACTAATGATAGTTTCCCACAGGATCGTCGCCCTCGCTGCGGCCGCGGCGATTGCCGGATGTAGCGGCGCACCCTCGTCGCCTACGGCGTTTGCTCCAAGCAACGACGCGCGTTCGGTTTCGGGGACGCCCGCACAAATGGCCCTTCGTGGGCTCAAGGGCGTTCCGCAAACGCAGATGGCCGATTCAAACCACAGCAGCTCGTGGATGTCGCCGGATGCGAAGTCGCAGCCTCAACTGCTCTACGTTTCCGACCAATCGGGCCAAGCCGTCGACGTCTACTCGTATCCGAAGGGCAAACTCGTCGGAACCCTGTCGGGATTCGACGCTCCGGCCGGCATATGCAGCGATAAGGTCGGAAACGTCTACATCACCAACGGAAACAATTTCATCATCGACGTGTACGCGCACGGTGGCAAAACGCCGGCGCGGACCATTACGCTGCCCGGATATCCGCAGCTCAATTGCACCGTCGACCCGCAAAGCGGAAGCCTCGCGCTGGGCGTGATTACCGACACCGCCAATGAGGTTGCGGTATTTGCCAAGGCCAAGGGTACGCCGGCGGTCTATAGCCCGTCGGGCCAAAACGGCTTCCCGGGTTGCGCGTACGACGCGCACGGAAATCTCTTCTGCGACGCGTACGGTTCGAGCGGGACCTACGGATTGTATGAACTTCCGCGTAAGAGCACGGCCTTGGGCGTCGTGAGCGTTAGCGGCACGAGCGGATTGATCGGCGGGCCGATGGATTGGGACGGCAAGAATCTCACCTTCGCATCGGGTTCGCGCGGAACGATCTATCGGATCGACCAAAGCGCTTCGGGCGATTCGATCGGCAGCTCGACCGGCCTTACCGGCACGGGCTCCGTTTGGCAGTACCTGATCGATGGAAAATTAATCCTCGCACCGACCGAGGGCGGAAGTCTGCCGGCCGAGGTGGCGATCTATAAATATCCGTTCGCGAAAAGCGTGGTACAAGCGATCAAGGGCGCGGCATATCCCGACGGCGTGGCGATCAGCACGCTGAAGAAGTAGTGCGGTAATCGCTAACTAACCTGGACGATATAACGGCGTGCGGGCGAACCCCGCGCGCCGTTCGTTTATCTTGTGCATTTCTAAATGTTAAGGAAAGATGTCGCCGCGTGCGCATTCCAACTACGCGATTCACGGGAGCCGTTTAGAACCTGGAGAAGCCGTCGCTATCGCGTTCTTTTGAAAGGTGTGCGGTATGAAATCGCTTCGTTGGCTGGTCGTATTGGCGACGGCCGGTTCTCTGGCCGCCTGTAGCGGCGGTGCCCTACAAACTCCGTCGACGACATCGGGCGGCACTGCGGCGCAACTCGCCGCGCGTGGGTTTTCTGGTGCGATGGCGCACCCAACCAGTATGCGGCGGGATACGCGCCGGTCGTGGATGTCGCCCGATGCGATGAAGATGTCGAAGCTGCTGTACGTTTCGGACGAAGACACCAACGACGTGTACGTGTACTCGTATCCCGCTGGAAAGCTCGAAGGAACGCTGACCGGATTCAACTCGCCGGCGGGCATTTGTACCGGCAAAGACGGCATCGTCTACATCACCAATGGCGGTGGATCCAGCGTCGATGTGTTTGCGCACGGCGGAACTACACCGTTGCGCTCGTTGTCGTTACCGGGTTATCCGGAACTGAGCTGTTCGGTCGACTTGAAAACCGGAAACTTTGCCGTCGGCGCTTTGGTAACCGGCGAGCAAACCGAAATCGCAGTCTTTTTAGGCGGCCAAGGAAACGCGATTACGTATCTGCCGTCCGGTCAATCGGGTGTTCCGGGTTGCAGCTACGACGCGCACTCGAACTTGTATTGCGATGCGTACAGCACGGATAATCACAACTTCGCGTTATACGAACTACCGAGAAATAGCGCGAACGTGAAGACCGTGAGCGTCACCGGCGCGACCGGATTGCGGGCCGGCCCGATGCAATGGGACGGAAAGTATCTTACCTTCGGTTCGAGCGACGGCGGAACGCTGTACCAGATCGCGCTGAGCAAATCGGGAGGTTCGATCGCTAGTTCGACGCAGCTTACCGGCACCGGCTGGGTATGGCAGTTCTGGATCAAGGGCAAGACCATCATCGCACCCACCTACGCCGGCAGCGATCCGGCCGAAGCCGGCTATTTCAACTATCCGGGCGGCGGTGCCGCGACCAAGGCGATCACCGGTTTCGATCAGCCCGACGGAGCAGCTATCAGCACGGCTAAGTCCTAACGCTCTCGCGGCGCCGAAAAGGCGCGTAGCTACCTCGCGCGTAAGCGAAAGTACTTGTTGCGCGCGAGGTGGTTGCTGTGAAGCTCGGCGTCTACGTCTTCGGTCTCGCTACGGTGGCGACGGGCCTCATCGACGTGGTTTGGGGTGCGTTCGATCCCGCCGAACAGCCGATTCAGGCGTTCGGCGACCACGTTCCGGGCGCGCATATTTTCGCGTACATCGTCGGCTTCGCGTTGATCGCCGCCGGTGTTCTGCTGCTCGATCGCCGCAGCGCCCGGATCGGCGCTTCGATTTCGATGATCGCGTACGCGTTATTTGGAATCTTCTATTTCCCGCGATTCGTAACGGCGCCGCACTATCTAGGCCAGCATTTCTCGGTGTATATCTCGGTGCTCACCGGCGTCTGCCAAAACCTTATCGTCATCTGTGCGGCGGCCATCCTGTACGCGCTTTCGACCGGCAAGATGTCGTCACGATTTGCAACTGCGGTCCGCTGGGTCTTCGGCCTATGCGTCGTCGTGTTCGGTTGCAATCACCTTGCGTCGTTGCGCGGCGGGGCGCCGTTCGTGCCCGCTTGGATGCCGTTCGGACCGTCGTTTTGGGTGGCGTTTACGGGCGTTGCCTTCGTGCTCGCGGGGGTAGCAATCGTCTTTCGGACGATGGATGTTCTCGCCGCCAGATTGCTATCGCTCATGTTGCTCGTGTTCAGCGGCGCGACGTTGCTGCCGTTTCTAGTAGCCGCGCCAAAGATGGAAGGCAACTGGGGAGCGAACGCCTACAATATCGTGGCCGCAGCGTCGGCATGGATTCTCGCCGATTGGTTAGCGGATCGCATCGCTTGGTAAAGCCACCCACGTGGAAAGACGCGATTCAACAAGTCGTGTCGGGACTGCCGCTTCATCGATGCGAAGACGTCGCCCCGCAGTTCAGCCCGTTGATCGATCTGTCGTTGGCGATGCAATACGTGAGCATGGCGCAAGCGGCCCGCGTCGTGCTCGAGACCTGGGCTTCGTTCAACCTCTATTGCGTGAACTGCGAAAACGATGCGCTCGATAGATTGCGCGACAACACACCGGTTGCAGATTTCAAATGTTTTGTGTGCGAGCGTTCGTATCAGCTCAAGGGGAAGAACGGCCGTTTCGGCGACCAAGTACGAGGTGCCGCCTACGCGCCGACCATCGCAGCCATTCGGGAAAACCGCATGCCGGAATACCTTTTGGTCGAGTACGCCGGGCCGGTCGATTACCGAAGAACGCGTGATCGCACGCAAACCGCTGGCCGCGACGGCGCGCCGTGCCGGCTGGCAAGGCTGCACGATTCGCATCGACGGCTTGCCATCGGTGCGGCAGGTTGCTCCCGCCGGGATCGATCGCGCGCTCGTCCGAGCCGAATGGAAGTCGCTCGAATCGGTAGCTTCATTACCACCTGCACCAGATGAGGTTGTACAATCATGATTCGTTTCGTTTCGATTTTGGGATTGATGCTGTGCGTCGTCGGCGCGGGGCCGCTCGATCAACTCGACCGGTTCGCTGGGACGTGGCAGACGCAAGGGACGTTCCTCACGACGCCCTACAGCACGGCCGGCACTGCCGCAGGTACGTCGAGCTGCGCGTGGTCGAACGACCGGCAGTTCATGATCTGCCAGCAAAACGTTACGCTTTCGGGCAAGACCGATCACGACGTCACCGTCTACTCGTACGACGATGCCAAGCAGGCGTATCGTTTCTACAACGTCCACGCCGCCGACTCGACCGCTACGAGCATCACCGTAAACGGCGATACGATCACCTATCCGTTTTCGTTCACCGGCGATGGCGGCCAAACCGTCGAGATTCGAACGACCAACGTTTGGAAGGGTTCGACCTTTTACGATTGGCGGACCGAATACTCGACCGATAACGGCGCGACGTGGACGCCGATGGCGTCCGGAACGTCGCAAAAGAGCTAGATCGGCACCGCGTTTTCGGCGTTACGATTCTTTGCTAATGGGCGAACGCCGCCGACGGCCAATCGTTTGAAGTGTTCGGTTTGAGTATGCGCCTGCAGCGAGGCTTCATCTGTATAGACTTCCCACAATACGAAGCGTTCGGGATGCTCCTTGCTGCGGGCAACGTCGAACTGGATTACGCCGGGTTCGGTGCGCGAAGCGTCGCGCAATTCGCGAAAGATCTCTTCGACGCGATCGGCGTCTTCGGGCGCGAACTCGTAGTGGATCGATTGAATCAACATGTCATGCGTAGCGTTGCCGAACGCGCTGCACCAGCCCTTTCGCCTTCGCAATCGCAGCCGGCGGCGCGCTGATCCAGGCGTCGTCACCGTAGCTAAGCGCCCAGCGGATGACCTCGTCGACGTCATCGACCACTAGCGTGATCGTCACCGATCCGTCCACATTCCAGCACACGCGTTGACTGCGTTGCCATTCGCGCGACGCCGCAGCTTTTGCAACCGCCTTAGAAAAAGTTACATCGATCGATTGCGAAGGGCCATCGCCCTTGAAGAAGCCGATCGCATCGGTCGATAGGTATCGGGCCGGCGCAGGCGTGCGCGTAAAGGTTCCGGCGCGGACGACCGGTTCGGCGATCATATCCATCGCGAAGTTGCGCCAACCGTCTTTTTTGAGCGCGACATCGCGCCCGACCAAATAATACCGGCCTGAGCGAACGATGGCGCGGGCCGGCTCGACCGTTCGCCGCTCGCCTTTGTACGTGAACTCCACGCGAGCGCACGCTTGCCACGCCGATTCCAACTCGCCGTACACTTTAGTGACCGCGGCTTGCGCTACCAGTTTCGGGAGGGCGAGTTGCACGAACGACCCGTGCCCGCCGGCATCCGCCAACCCTTGCGTGTACTCGCGCATTGGGGCGCCGAACGCCTTGAAGAGTTCAGCGATCAAGGCGCGGAATCGCTTTTCGCTCGCGACCAGTTTGCTCGGACTCGATTTGAATTCCGACAGCGAAAAGATGTCGCCGTGTTCCCGCTCGCCGATTGCGAAGCCGGCGTTTTGACCGATAGCCCGCAACTCTTGCAGGTCGCGCAAGACGGTGCGTTCCGACGCTCCATACGTGCTCTCGCACGCCCGCAACGAAATCTGCTTGTTGCGAACGAGATCGAGCAATATGGCAATCTTCCGCACCGTAGAAGGTGCGGGGCGACCGGATTTACGGGGCTTGCCTATGCGTCCCGCCATCGCGCAATTGTGCGACGCGCCGCCGTCACCGCCTGCCGGCTGCGACAGGACGCAACGCGAGCCGCGGTTAAGCCGCACCGGCGGTGATCGATCTCGAATTGGCGTCGTATAGCGCCGGAAATCTCGCCGTTGAAGCGGTTCCCGGCGCCGGCAAAACCAGCGCCATCGTTCGGCGCCTCAACTATTTGGTACGCGACGCCGGCGTCGCGCCCGAGCAAATCCTCGCCCTGACCTACTCGCGCCGCGCCGTTCGCGAATTGCGCGATCGCATCACGCGCGCGTTGCCCGAATTTGCGGCGCGCCTCGACGTTCGATCGTTTCACGGCTTCGCGCTGCGGCTGCTCGGTGTCGAGCATCCGGGGTTTGCCTCGGGGAAGATCGTCGAACGGCCGGCGGCCGAACTATTGCTGCAAGAGGCATTCACCTCGACGCAACCGGCTGGGTTCGCGCCGCGCGTGATGCGCTCGACGGCGTTCGCCCGCGACGCCGAGCGTTACGTTACCGATTTGCAGCGTGCGGGCGAGGACGTTCGGGCGCAGCTGGCTCGCGAGGGAAGTGCCCGCCTGCGCGATCTGCTTGCGGTGGCCGAACGCTTGACCCAGTTGCGCCGCGAGTTCGGCATCACCGATTTCGACGATTTCGTGGTGCGAGCCGCCGCGTTGGCAACCGATGACGGCTCGCGCGTCCATGCCTGGCTGCGCGGACGATACCGACACGTGGTCGTCGACGAATTTCAAGATACCGATCCGCAGCAAGTGCGCTTGATCGAGTCGTTGGGCGCGGCGGTATTTGCGGTGGGCGATCCGGCGCAGGCGATCTACGGGTTTCGCGGGGCGTCGCGCGACGCGATCGCCCGCGCCACCGCAACCCTCGACATGCACGGCGCGCGCCTGGAAGCGTCGCGACGCTGTCCGCAAGCCGTCTGCGATCTCGTCAACGCGATTCCCGGATTGCCGGCTGCCCACCACATGACGACGGTCGTGGATCGATCCGGCGATGTATCCGTGCTGGTTGCCGCGACGCCGATAGATGAAGCTTCGCTGGTCGCCGATCGTGTAGCGGACGCGCACGACGCCGGCGTACCGCTCAAAGAAATCGCCGTTCTGCTGCGTTCGCTCGACCCACTGGGCGACTTCGTGCGTTCCGAACTCGAACGGCGCGGCATGCGCGTCGCGATGAGCGGCGGCGACGCGATCGTGCACGAACCGATCGTGCGCGCGTTGCTCGACGCGTTGCGCGCGGTCGGCGATCCGGCGAATCTCGACCGGTGGGTCGATCTGTTTGCATCGCCGGCGATCGGGTATCCGCGGCTACGTGCGTTTCGCGCGTTACACGTTGCAAAGCCGTCCGATATCGCAACCGCGTGCGACGTGTTGCAAACGTGCGGCGATGGAAGAATCGACGCGGAAGCGATGCGGCGGACGCTGCTGGATGCGCGTGTGGATTGGGAAGCCGGCAATATCGATCGCGCAGCCCATCGAATCGCCTTTGGTTTCGACTTGCTCGGGGCGGTGGTGGATGCCGGTGACGGTGCGGCCCGGCGCGCCGGGCGCCGTCTGGGCCGTTTGCTGGACGCGCTCGACGATATCGTTCGCACGCAGCGGAAACTGCGCGGCTCGGTCGACTCCGGCGACGTACTCGCAGCACTGCTCGAGCATTCCGCCCGATGGCCGGATGAAACCAGCGATGGCGACGAAGGCGATGCGGTTCGCGTGCTCACGATCCATGCATCGAAAGGTCTGGAATTCGACACGGTCGTGCTGGCGGACGCGGCCGACGGACGGTTACCGGTCGAACTTCGCCGTGAGGCCATCGTCGAAGACGCCGATCTTGCGGTGGCGCGTCGTTTAGGCTGCGATCTCGGGGCCACGCCGGCCGAACACGTTGAAGAAGAACGCTCGCTCTACTACGTTGCGGCGACGCGTTCCAAGCGCAACCTGATCGTCACGTTCTCGGCTACCAGCACCGACGGTTCGGCGCAGTCACCGTCCCGATTTTTGCCGCTGGCCGAACGTGACCGGTTAGCGGAAACGGAGCCGTATCGCGCGCCGCTCGTGTTCGAGGGTAACTCGAAGGTGCCGCCCGTTTCGGAACCGCGCGCCGTTACGTTGCCGGAGCGCTTGCCGGTCACGCGAATCGACGATTGGTTCAAGTGTCCGCGCAAGTTTTTCTATTCGGCGGTGCTGCGATTGCCGGGCGAACGCGCGTTCACGCTGACGTTCGGCAATCTGGTTCGTACGGTGCTCGAGCGGTTTCACCGCGTTCACGCTCGGGTCGATGGCAACGCGGACGCGGCAGCGTGGCACGCCGACATGCTCACGATCCGCCGCGACGTTTGGAACGGCGCGGAATTCGATTGGGCGCTCGAAAGCGAAGCGGCCGCTGCCAGCGCCGACCGCATGTTGGGCAA
>DASXXU010000088.1:0-9646 GCA_036502885.1 Candidatus Tumulicola sp. | reverse complement strand
TTACCTGTGGTTTCCTAGAGGTTGCCGGAATGCAGCCCGTGTCGGCTTGGTGGACGTGGCTCGTCGTGATGGGCACCTGGGGTGTGGTCCGCGTCGTTTTACGGCTGCGTTACCGGTGAAGAATCGCCTACGGGTTCTCCGCGCCGAGCGCGATTGGTCTCAAGCGGAGTTGGCCGACCGGCTAGGCGTAGCGCGACAAACCGTCGTCGCGCTCGAGGCCGGGAAGTACGCGCCGAGCTTACCGCTAGCGTTTAAAATCAGCAAAATATTCGGTCGGCAAGTGGAAGACGTGTTCGAAGCCGACCCGTTCGTTACGGAGGAAATCTCGCAGTGATACGTCTCATCAATCGAATCGCGGCGGCGCTAACGCTGGTCGCGCTGTCCGCCGTCGCAGTACCCGTTCAGGCCGGAACGCTGCCGCCGGCGCCCGCGCCCTCGGCTTCATTCGACTCCGGCATGCTTCACGTGGATCGATACGGCTCGGGCCCGCAAAGCTTGATTTTGATCCCCGGATTGGGGAGCGGACCGTGGTCCTGGTACGGCACGATCGCGCATTTCTCGCCGAAGTATACGATCTACGCGGTCACGCTGGCAGGCTTCGACGGCCGCCCGCCATCCACGGAAATCCCGCTTATTTCGTCTTTTTCGAGCGACTTCTGGCAAATGCTGTCGTCGCACGATATCAAGATGCCGGTCGTGATCGGGCACAGCCTCGGCGGGACGCTCGCATTCTTGCTGGCCGAACAACACCCCGAACTACTGCGCGCGGTCGTGGCCGCCGACGGCATGCCGATTTTTCCGCTGCTGGCGAGCAAAACGGACGCCGAACGCGAAGCGATCGCGAATCAAGCGGCCGGAATGTACGGAGCGCTTTCCCCGGCCGGCGCACTCTCATACGAAACCAATTTCATGCAGACGATCGGCACCAACCAGCCCGATTTGGTAGCACCTACCGCGAAATTAGAAGCCGCTAGCGATCCGAAGACCGTAGCCGCGTGGCTGCAAACCGACTTGGCCAGCGATCTTCGTCCCGAACTGCCGGCAATCTCGATTCCGGTGCTCGAGATTATGCCCTACGATCCTTCGATGGGCGCGAAGGCCGGCTTCACGCAAGAGCAAGGTGTGGCGTTCTACCGCTCGCTCTTGATCGGTACGCAGCACGCCACCGTGGTGGCGATCGGTCCGTCGAAACACTTCGTCATGCTCGACCAGCCGGATAAGTTTTACGCGGCCGTACAACAGTTTCTCGACGGTCTCGGCGGTTAGGCTGCAAACGGATTCCGGCGGCTTGGGTTGTAACGTGGTGAATCGATGAACGTCGCCGAACGTACTTTCACGCCCGAAATCGCCGCCGAGACGCAAAAAGCGTTCGAGCGCGCCGCCGGCGTCATCCCCGAGGTCGAATGGCCGCTGCACGCACCGTACGTGGCGGCCATTCAGCGTCTCAAACGCGAACGCAACGCGGTAATTCTGGCGCACAACTATCAGGTTCCGGAGATATTCTATACCGTAGCCGATATCGTCGGCGACTCGCTCGCTCTAGCGATCGAAGCCTCGAAAACCGATGCGGATGTGATCGTTTTGTGCGGCGTGCACTTCATGGCCGAAACGGCCAAGCTCGTGAACCCCGAAAAGACCGTTCTCGTTCCGGATCTGCGAGCTGGATGTTCGCTGGCCGAATCGATCACCGGCGCCGACGTTCGATTGTTGCGCGAAAAGTATCCCGGCGTTCCCATCGTGACATACGTCAATACGTCGGCCGAAGTAAAAGCCGAATCCGACATTTGCGTAACCAGCGGCAACGCGGTCGCAATCGTCGAGGCGCTCGACGTGCCGCGCGTCATCTTTTTACCCGACGAATACCTCGCCTCGTACGTTGCATCGAAGACCGGCGTCGAGATCATCGCGTGGAAAGGTCACTGCGAAGTCCACGAACGATTCAGCGGCGCGGATATCCGGCGCTTTCGGACGGGCGATCCGACGCTGATCGTCCTAGCGCATCCAGAGTGTCCGCCGGATGTTTTGGCCGAAGCCGATTACGTCGGCTCGACGCAAGGCATGGCAGAATATGTCGGAGAGCTCGATGCGCAGAAGTCGCCGCAACGGCCGCGCGTGCTGCTGATGACCGAATGCTCGATGGCCGACAACGTCGCGGCCAAAAACCGCAACGTCGAATTCGTGCGGCCGTGCAACCTTTGTCCGCACATGAAGCGCAACACGCTTCCGAAAGTACTGCATTCGCTTGAGGCGATGGAATACGAGGTCACGATCGAGCCGGAAATCGCGCGGCGCGCGCGCGTTGCCGTGGATCGAATGCTGGAGTTCAGCCGTCCGCGCGATTAACGCAGCCGAAACCCGGCGCACCGACACGTTGGTTGTTGGCGCGGGCATCGCCGGCCTAATGGCCGCCCTCAAACTGGCACCTCGCGGCGTTACAGTATTATGTAAAACGCGCCTTGGGAAAGGCGCTGCCACCGATTGGGCGCAAGGCGGCATCGCGGCCGCCATGGGCAAGGACGATTCGCCGCGATTGCACGCGCTCGACACGCAACGCGCCGGGGCGGGCATCAACGACAAAGCCATCGTCGACATCCTTACCAACGATGCTCCGGCACGGATCGAAGAGCTCCTCGAGCTCGGCGCCGCGTTCGATCGAAACGACGCGGGCGAATTAGAATTGGGTCGCGAGGCGGCGCATCAACGGCGCCGCATCGTCAAAGCCGGAGGCGACGCTACCGGCCACGCGATTTTAAGCACGCTGATCGAAGCGGTTCGCACGCACCCGTCGATCGACGTCGTTGAAAACGTATCGGCATTGGATTTGGCCGGCGACGGCGACCGCGTATATGGCGTGTACGCGCGCGATAGCGCGAGCGGCGAACCGATCGAGTATCGTGCCGGCGCGGTAATCCTCGCGACCGGCGGCATCGGCAGATTATATCGATACACCACGAACCCGCCGCAAGCTACCGGCGACGGCATTGCGATGGCCGCACGTGCCGGCGCGTTGCTTGCGGATATGGAGTTCGTGCAGTTTCATCCGACCGCGCTGGCAATCGGGCGCGACCCGATGCCGCTCGTTACCGAAGCGGTGCGCGGCGAAGGCGCCATCCTCGTCAACGACCTGGGCGAACGCTTCATGCTGGGGCGTCATCCCGACGCCGAGCTCGGACCGCGCGATATCGTGGCGCGCGCGATCTTCGAACAGATCCATCGCGGCCGCACCGTCGGTCTGGACGCGCGACGGATCGGAGCGGCTTTTCCGGTAAAGTTTCCGACGGTCTTTTCGTTCTGCACGCAAGCCGGTATCGATCCGCGCATCGAGAACATTCCGGTCGCACCCGCGGCGCACTATCACATGGGCGGCATCGCCGTCGACGAATGGGGCCGCGCAAGCTTAGCGCGCTTATGGGCTTGCGGCGAAACGAGTGCGACCGGCGTACACGGTGCCAACCGGCTCGCCAGTAACTCGCTATTGGAAGCGTTAGTTTACGGCTCGCGCGTCGCAACCAACATCTTGAACTCGGCTTCGGCCCCCAAAGGCCGCCCGACGTCGCATATGCCCGACGTACCGTTACGCGGCACCGCCGGACAAGCCGTGAGCGACCTCCGTAACGTGATGTATTCGAACGTCGGTTTGGTGCGGCACGAACGCGGGCTGCGCGAAGCGCTGTTGCGCATCGACGAACTGGAAACGTCGATCGCAAGCGCCAGCGACGAACTGCGCAACCTGCTCGTCGTGGGGAGGCTCGTTGCCGAGGCGGCCCTCGCTCGACCCGAAAGCCGCGGCAGCCATTTCCGCAGCGACAACCCCAGCGCGGACGACGCGCTCGCGAAACGTTCGTTCACGCGGTTGCGCGATGCTGGCTGACGTTTCCGATCAGTTTCTCAACATCGTGGCGGAACCGTTGGTGCGCGCGGCGTTAGCCGAAGATCTCGGCCGCGGCGGTGACGTAACCACCGAAGCAATCGTCCCCGCGGCGGCACGCGCGAGCGCTATCGTTGCCGCACGGCACGCGGGCGTGGTCGCCGGCGGTTCGATCGCGCTGCTCGCGTTTCGAATTCTCGATCCGTCGATGCGCTGCACTATCGACGTTGCCGACGGCGAACGCATTTCGGCCGGCGGAACGATCGCTACGATAGAGGGTAGCGCGCGCGTGATTCTGAGCGGCGAGCGCGTGGCACTAAACGTTCTCGGGCACCTGTGTGGTATCGCCACCGCAACGCGCAGCATGGTCGACGCCGTTGCACCGTCGCGCGTCCGCGTCGCGGATACGCGCAAAACGACACCGGGTTTACGCGCGCTCGAGAAGTACGCGGTGCGGTGCGGCGGCGGCATCAACCATCGCTTCGGGCTCGACGATGCGGTGCTGATCAAAGACAATCACCTTGCGCTCGCCGGTTCGATCCGCGAAGCGGTCGCTGCGGTGCGCGCGCGCGTCGGACACATGATGAAGGTCGAGGTCGAGGTCGATTCGCTCGATCAACTGCGCGAAGCGTTGGAAACGCCGGTCGACGCCGTGTTGCTCGACAATATGTCACCGGAAACGCTAACGCGCGCCGTCGATCTCGTGAAGGGTCGCGTTCTAACCGAAGCCAGCGGTGGTGTCACGCTAGAAAATATCGCGTCGATCGCGCGCAGCGGCGTCGACATCATCAGCACCGGATGGCTAACCCGCAGCGCGCCGGCTCTAGACGTCGGCCTCGACGTCGATATCGCTCCCTGAATACCGCTCTTTACTTGTAAGCCAGCAAGGCGAGCGAGACGACGCCACCAATCGTGGCGATCAGGGCCGATATCGCATACCCGGCGATGCTCGATAAGCGCTCGATCTTACCGCGGCGCAATCCGCGGTCGGTACGGGCGTATCGATAGGCGCCGAGAATTACAACGATGATTCCGACCAGGGCCATGGCCGTCCCGAACCCGGTCGACAGGCTCTCGCGAATCGGATGCACCGGAACGATGGCGGCAAACTCGCGGGCGAACAATGAAAAGCGGGCGATTACGAAACCGAAGGCGATAAATGCAAGCGACGTCCGGACGTACGCCAGAAACGTTCGCTCGTTAGCGAGGACGTCGGTCGCGCGCAGGTCGTTCAACACGCAAATTTTCTTCGACACCAGCACCCTGAATACCGGGCCCGGCAGGCGCCCAAATCTGCGCCGGGCAAACCCCTAACGGCAATGTCCGACACAAACGAAGCCGTTTCCGCAAGCAAAACCGGCCACGATACCGACGCTCCGCCCGCGCTGGTCGAGTTCATGCGCGACGGATGGCTCGACCGTCCGGCCGACCTCCGGCAGCACCCGCAAATCGCTCGCCTGCGCGAGCGCCGCGCCGCCGCCGCGCGGCCGTTCGCGGCAACGCATTTGGTCGTCCCTGCGGGCGGTGAAAAAGTGCGCGCCAACGATACCAACTTTCGCTTCCGCCCGGCGACCGATTTTGCGTACTTGATGGGCGATGGCGAACCGGGCGCGGTAGCCGTTCTCGAGCCCGACGGCAGCGGCCATCGAACGATTCTCTTCGTGCAGCCGCACAATCGCGGAGGGGCTGCATTTTTCACCGATCGCCGACACGGCGAATTATGGGTCGGGCGGCACCGAGGCGTTGAGGAAAGCGCGCGCTACTACGGCGTAGACGCGTGTCTCCCGCTCGACGAGCTCGGGCCGTACTTGCAAGAGCTGCAACGCTCGGGGGCGCGGGTCCGCTCGCTCGGCGGATTCGACGCCGCCGTCGATGCAGCGTTTTCAAACGACGACGAGCTGGCGACGTACCTTTCGGAAGCGCGACTGATCAAGGACGACTACGAGATCGAAGAGCTTCGCACGGCTTGTGCGATTACGAAGCGCGCGTTCGAGGATGCGATCCTGACGATGCGCGAAGCGACCAGCGAGCGCGCGATCGAAGCCGCATTTTGGAGCCGCGCGCGCATCGAGGCCAACGATATCGGTTATCTAACGATCGCCGCCGCCGGACAGCACGCATGCACGCTGCACTGGACCCACAACGACGGAGCGCTGCACCGCGGCGAACTCTTGCTGCTCGACGCCGGCGTCGAATGCGATTCGCTCTACACCGCGGACGTGACCCGAACGCTTCCGATCTCGGGAACGTTCACGCCCGAACAGCGCGAGATCTATACGCTGGTTTGGGAGGCGCAACGCGCCGCGCTGGAAGCGGTCGTGCCCGGCAACGACTTTTTGGAGCCGAACCGGCGCGCGATGGCCGTTCTGGCGCGCGGCTTGATCGATCTGGGGATCGTGCGCGGTTCGCTCGACGAGGTTCTCGATCCGGAACGTCAACCGTATCGACGCTACACCCTGCACAACGTCAGCCATATGCTCGGGCTGGACGTGCACGATTGCGCGCGAGCGCGCGCCGAGACGTACCGCTACGGAACGCTGCGACCGGGGATGGCGCTCACGGTAGAACCGGGATTGTACTTTCAACCCGACGACGCAACGGTGCCCGAAACGTTTCGCGGGATCGGGGTGCGAATCGAAGACGACGTCGTGGTTACGCCGGCCGGTTACGATAATTTATCGTCCGTTTTGCCGTCGCAACCCGACGAAGTCGAAGCATGGATCGCCGGCGTGTGGAACCGGCGCGCGCCTTCGAGTTAGTTCGGCATCACCGAAGTACCCGGCGGTGCGGGCGGAGGCGGGGGCACGATCGGCGGCGCAGCCGGCATATATCCGTGGACCGCTAGCGCGTCCTCGATCGGCCACCGGCTGAACGCCAACAGCAGTAGGCAGATCAGCGGTCCGACCGATGGGATGAGGCAGAGCAAACCGAGCGCGCCGTTCTGGCCGGTGCGCGTGAATATTCTCCAAAAGAGCCAAACGAAGAACACCGTGAGCGCCACGCAGACGATCGCGATGATTGCAAACATACTCGCTAAGCCAGCGGCGGCCGCCCCGGAAAGACTATCGCTCGTAGCGTTCATGGCAACAACCTCCTCGACACAAAGAAGAGCAGCGTACCGGCGACTGCGGGAGAGCGAGCCATCGCTCCTTCAGAGCGGAGCTCGAACGTGCCGCTGATCTTCGTACCGACCCCGCTTGGGAATTTGCGCGACGTGACCGTTCGTGCGCTCGACGTGCTTCGCGAAGCCGATCTCATCGTGGCCGAAGACACGCGCGTCGCGCACAAGCTGTTATCCGGCTTGGGACTTCCGGCCAAGCCGTGCTGGAGCTATCGCGAGCAGAACGCGCGCTCCGTCACCGCCGGGATTTTGGAACGGGCGCGAACCGAAACGGTCGCCGTCACTTCGGACGCCGGTATGCCGGGCATATCGGATCCGGGCAGCGAGTTGGTTGCGGCCGCGCGCGCCGCCGGCATCGCGGTGGAAGTTCTTCCCGGACCGAGCGCCGCGTTGGGCGTCGCCGTCTTGAGCGGTTTTCAACTGGATCGTTTTTCGTTTGAAGGCTTCGCCGGACGGACCGCCCGCGAACGTTCGGCCGGATTTGCCCGCGCGTTGCGCTCGGGCGCGACGTCGATATGGTACGAATCGCCGCGCCGCATTCGCACGACGCTCGACGCGCTCGCTAGACTTGCTCCGGATGCGACCGTATTTCTGGTGCGCGAGTACACGAAACTGTACGAACAGCAGTTGCTCGGGACGCCGGCCGCCGTAGCGGCCGCGCTACCCGAACCGGTACGCGGCGAGATCGCGTTCGCGATCGCCCCATATAGCGGGGCCGCCGAAACCGAACGGAGTAGCGCGGGCGATCGCACCGTCGACGAAGCCATCGACGCGCTGTTGCAGAGCGGCGAGCGCACGAATTCGATCGCAAAGGAACTGGCTGCGCGCGGTTTGGGAGGACGCACCGAGCTGTACGCGCGCGTGGTAGCGCGCAAACGGGGAAAGGCTGACGAACGCCCCGGCGAAAGGCCAGCGCGATGAGCCGCGCCTTTTACGTAACCACGCCGATCTATTACATCAGCGGCAATCCGCATATCGGCCACGCCTATACGACCATCGTTGCCGATGTGCTCGCGCGCATGGCGCGTACCCGGGGGCCGGCCCGATTTCTCACCGGTACGGACGAACACGGACAGAAAGTGGCGGATGCCGCGGCGCGCGCCGGCAAAACGCCGCAAGAGTGGTGCGACGAACTCGTCCCACGATGGCAAGCGTTGTTCGAAGCATACGATGTCGACTATGACGACTTCATCCGCACGACGCAACCGCGCCACGAACGCGTGGTGCAGGCCGTATTCGAACGCATGCGCGAGAACGGCGACGTCTATCTCGGGACGTACGAGGGCTGGTACTGCGTTTCGGACGAGACGTTCTGGCCGGAATCGAAACTGCGTGACGGACGGTGTCCGACCTGCGGCCGCGAGGTCACCCGCATATCCGAGGAAGACTGGTTTTTTCGGCTTTCGAAATATCGCGATCGCCTGATCGCGTATTTCCGCGAACATCCCGATTGGGTCCGGCCGCGTAGCGTCTATAACGAAATGTTGGCGCTGCTCGAAGAAGGGCTCGACGACCTCTCGATCACGCGCAGAAACCTGACGTGGGGAATTCCGGTTCCGGGCGATCGCGATGACGGCGTCATCTACGTTTGGTTCGATGCACTGCTCAACTACATTTCGGCCATCGGGTGGTCGACCGACGATGCGATGTTCTCTGAGTACTGGCCGGCGAGCGTACAACTGGTCGGGAAAGAAATCGCGCGCTTCCACACGCTGATTTGGCCGGCGATGCTATGGTCGATCGGCGAACGGGCTCCCGACCTCGTCTTCGCGCACGGTTGGATCACCGTCGACGGACAAAAAATGGGCAAAAGTTTGGGCAACGCCGTCGATCCGTTCGCGCTGGTAGAAACGTTCGGTGCGGATTCGCTGCGCTACTTTTTACTTCGCGAAGCTCCCTTCGGAAGTGACTTTTCGTATTCTGAAGACAAAATCGCACAGCGGCACAACAGCGATCTCGGCAACGACCTCGGCAACCTGTTGCACCGAACGATATCGATGCTGCAGAAATATCGCGACGGGGTCGTCCCGGCACGGCCGGGCGTCACCAACCCGTTCCGCGAGCGATTTTCGCAACTGCCGCAAGCGTTTTCGGAACACGTTCTCGCGTTGCGTTTTCGCGAGGCGCTCGAAGCTGCGTGGGAGCTCGTCACGGGGCTCAACCGTTCGATCGATGACGGCAAACCGTGGGTGATGTTCAAACAGAAGCAAGACGAAGCGCTGGATGCGTTGTTGTTCGATCTGTGGGATGGTCTGCGTCGCCTGGCAATGTTGCTCCACCCGTTCATGCCGTCGAAAACGCAAGAGATGTGGCGACGTTTGGGAGCCACCGGAAAAGTCGACGCCGATTGGTCGTCGCTGTCGCAATGGACCGCCGGCGGCGGAGCGCGCATCGAGGCCGGGGCGCCGTTGTTTCCGCGCATCGAGCGGCCCGAGTGATCGACACCCACTGTCATCTGCACGATAAACGCTTCGACGACGACCGAGCGGCGGCGATCGCTCGGGCCCGCGAGGCCGGCGTCGAGCGCATGATCTCGGTGGGGTGCGACGTTTCGGATAGCGAGCGCGCGATCGCGACCGCTTCGGAATACGATCTGCTGGCGTCGGTCGGCATACACCCGCACGAGGCCCAAGACGTCCCCGGTGATTATCTGCAAA
>DASXXU010000087.1:0-3765 GCA_036502885.1 Candidatus Tumulicola sp. | reverse complement strand
GGACGCCACCGCCGGCAAACTCGACGCGCTGTCGTTGTTCGGCGTTAACCCGGTGCGCAATGCGGCCGATCCGCAAGCCGCGTCGCGCGCGTTGAGCGCGTTACCGTTCCTGGTCGTCAGCGATTTGTTTCTCACCGAGACCGCGCAACTAGCGTCGCTGGTTTTGCCGGCGAAAGGTCCGTTCGAAAAGTTCGGATCGACGTTGAACGTGGCCGGCGAGATGCTCGACGTGCGGGCCTCGATCGAAGCTCCGCCCGGCGTGCTCTCGGATTTGGAGATGCTCATCGGCCTGGCAGAGTTGCTCAACGTCGGTTTGCCGACGCAAGAAGCGCTGGATCGCGCGGTCGCGGAAAACGCCGCCGCTTCGGTCGACGGATTTTCGTTTGGAAGCGGGCCGTTCGAATCGGGCGCGCCGGCGAGCACGACGCAGGCCTCGCGGATTCTTTCGGGCGGCGGCACGTGGGAACACGATTCGACGGTGGCGCAGCTTGGCGAGCACGACGATGCCGAGCTCGTCGGCGCCGCGGAGGCCGGATAAGTGCAAGGCGTCGTCGACACCATAAACGCCGCGCCGGTGTGGCTGGTCGTCCTCATTAAATCGGCGATATTATTGATCATCGTGATGACGTCGTTTGCGTACGCGATGCTCGCCGAACGGAAAATTTTGGGCTGGATGCAACTGCGTCCGGGTCCCAATCGCACGGGGCCGTGGGGCTTGATGCAACCGGCCGCCGACGCTGCCAAGCTGATCCTCAAGGAAGACTTGACGCCGTCGACCGCCGATCCGTTAATCTACCGGCTCGCACCATTCATTTCGTTGCTTACCGCGTTTGCGGTGTACGCCGTCATCCCGTTTGGATCGTCGGCCTCCGGCGGAACGTGGGCGATCGGTAACGTCAACGCCGGCATCCTGGTGATTATGGCGATCACTTCGATCGGTGTGTACGGCATCTCGCTCGGCGGCTGGGCGTCGGGCTCGAAGTACCCATTGCTCGGTAGCGTCCGCGGCACCGCGCAAATGATCAGTTACGAGCTTGCGATGTCGCTTTCGTTTATCGGCGTGTTGATTTTGGCCGGGACGACGTCACTCGACGGCATCGTGGCGGCGCAAAACCGCTGGTGGTTCGTCGTGCCGCAGTTGATCGGTTTCATCGTCTACATCATCACGGCGGTGGCCGAAACCAATCGCACGCCGTTCGACTTGGTCGAGGCCGAAACCGAACTGGTCGCCGGCTTCCACACCGAGTATTCGGGCTTGCGCTTCGGCTTGTTCTTCATCGCTGAATACGTCAACATGTTGACGGTATCGTGCATCGCCACGCTGCTGTTCTTCGGTGGCTGGAACCCGCTGTTCGGGCTGTCGATGGTACCCGGCGTGATTTGGTTCTTGCTGAAAGTCGGCGCGTTTATTTTCTTGTATATCTGGCTGCGCGCGACGTTGCCGCGATTGCGATACGATCGTCTGATGGCGTTCGGCTGGAAGGTGCTATTGCCGGTCGCGACGCTCAATCTCGTCGTGACGGCCGTCGTCGTGGCGCTGCGAGGATAACCGTGAAGAAGAACCTGTACAACGTCGGCGCGATCTTGCGCGGCATGTCGATCACTTTCAGCTACATGTTTCGCAAGAAGCCGACGATTCAGTATCCGTCGGTGAAAAAGCAGCATGCGCCGCGTTTTCATGGGTTGCACGAACTGCGCCGCTACGAAGACGGCAAAGAGCGCTGCATCGGTTGCGAGCTTTGCTCGAGCGCGTGCCCGGCCAACGCGATCACGGTCATCGGTGCGGAAAACGCGCCCGACGGACGCCACTCGCCCGGCGAACGCTACGCCGCGCGTTACGAAATCGACGAGTTGCGCTGCATCTTCTGTGGAATGTGCGAGGAAGCGTGCCCCACCGATGCGATCGTATTGACGCCGCGCTTCGAGATGGCCGATTATCGCCGCAGCTCGTTCGTCTACGATAAGAGCCGTCTCATCGTTCCGATCGATGCGGGCGTCGGCTCGGCGCCCGACGAGCGCCCGGGCGGCATTCCCGGCGATTTGGGGCTCGTTGCCGAGGTCAAGTCGACGATCGATATCACCGCCGGATATTCGGCGACGCATCGCGGCGAAATTTTGAAAACCGAACGCCGGGGTCTAGCTGGGTGATCGCGTTCTGGGGTTTGGCGGCGGTCATCGTCGCCAGCGCGGTCTGGACGATCTCGGCCAGCAAGCCGGTGTACAGCGTCGTCGCGCTGCTGCTGAATTTTGCGGCGTTGGCCGCGATGTACATGACGCTTTCCGCCGAGTTTTTGGCGGTCATGCAGATCATCGTGTATTCCGGCGCGATCTTGATTTTGTTCGTGTTCGTCATCGCGTTGTTGAGCAGCGGCGTCGCCCCGTTCTCGATGGGGCCGAACCGTCTGCCGCGAATCGGCATTCCGGCGGCGATAATTTTAATCGGCGCGCTCGGATTTCTCGGGCGCGGTGCATTAACACAGCGCGACACCATCGTTTCCGGCAACGCCACCTCGACGCTCGGCCCGGTCGGAACCGCCAACGTATTCGGTAGCGTGGCCGACTTCGGAAGAGCATTGTTCACGGTGCACCTGCTGCCGTTCGAAATTACGGCGTTGATTTTGATGGTCGCGGTGATCGGCGTCGTGCTGCTGGCCGGCGACCGCGGACCGTTCGTGCCGACCCGGCAGCATGCCGACCGGGTCGAACGTGCGAACCGCGAAGCGATTTTGCGGGGAGGGGACTAGCGTGCCGGTGCCCGTCGTCGATTACGTCGGTTTGTCGGCCGTAATGTTCTTCATCGGCGTGGCCGGTGTCGTAGTGCGACGCAATCCGCTGGTCATGCTGATGAGCATCGAGTTGATGTTCAACGCGGCCAACTTGCTATTTATCGCGTACGCTCGTTCGTGGGTCGCGAATGCCGGGCAGGTGTTCGCGTTCTTGGTCATCACCGTCGCGGCCGCTGAGGCCGCAATCGCCCTCGCGATCGTCGTGACGACGTTCCGTTCGGAACGCCACGTCGACGTCGATGATATACGGTTGTTACGCGGATGAACGCTCATCACGTCTTGGGCGTCGAAGGCTCGTATCCGGCGCTCATCGCCCTGTGGCTGCTGCCGTTCGCCGGCGCGGTGCTGTGCTGGACGTTCGGGCCGCAACTTCGGGCGCGCGCAGGCTGGCTCGCGACCGCGCTGATTGGTTTTTCGTTCGTTTTAACGGCGCTATCGTGGCCGGCCGCAACGCAACACCTCGGCTACGCGCTTGGCGCACGCCAGTTCCTCGGTTCGTGGATGCCGGGCAGCTTCGATTTCGGGCTACTGCTCGATCCACTTTCGCTGCTGTGGACGCTGATCATCACCGGCGTCGGTTTCTTGATCCACTTGTATTCGATCGGGTACATGGACGGCGACCGCGCCAACGCGCGCTTCTTCGCGTACATGAATTTCTTCGTGTTCGCGATGCTCACGCTGGTGCTATCCGATAACTTCATCGGGCTGCTCATCGGTTGGGGTCTGGTCGGGCTCGCATCGTATTTCTTGATCGGCTTTTGGTTCGAACGTCCCAGCGCCGTCGCGGCCGCGCGCAAAGCGTTGGTCATCAACGTGGCGGGCGACGCGGGCATCATGTTCGCGATCTTTGCGATCTTTTCGGTAACCGGTTCGATCGGGTTCGGCGACGGTTTCGCCGCGGCGAATGCCTACGGTCCGGGGTTACTGTTCGTCATCTGCCTCGGGCTGTTTATCGGTGCGGCCGCAAAATCGGCGCAGA
>DASXXU010000086.1:0-3051 GCA_036502885.1 Candidatus Tumulicola sp. | reverse complement strand
CGGACGTCACGTACGGGTAGTACGCCGGCAAAAAATAAGAGCCAGAGGTGCGTGCATCTCTGGCTCTATACGGTGGCTCCCGGTGCTGGACTCGAACCAGCGACCCGCTGATTAACAGTCAGCTGCTCTACCAACTGAGCTCACCGGGACCGTGCTCGACCTGCCGGATTGCACGCGGGCGGGGAAAATCCCCGCCCGCGTAGCCAACTGGAAGATGGTCCGCTAGTGAGAAGACTGGCGGCGGATCGTCACGGTCTGGCTCAACTGAACCGTGGCCCCCGCGCCTTGCGGTACGTCGAAGTTCGTCTTGTTATTGGCACCGACCATCGCGCCGCCGATCAGACCGATCGCGCCGCCTGCGTTGGTGTGAAAGATCGTCTTGCCGATCGCATTGCCGACCAGCATGCCGGCTAGCGCGCCAACCGCGGCCTTAGCCGCCGTGCCGCCGGTGCTCTTTTGGGCCGCGATGCTGGTGACGCTCCCGTAGATGCGCACGACCGTTCCGTCGTACATGCGGATGTACTGCGGCTCGATAACGATTTCGGGATTGCGCCCCTGTCCGGCGCGCTGCACCTTGGTCACCACGCCGCTAATCGTCGCGCCCTGAAAGCCGGGGTCCCCGTTCGGGTACGGCGGAACGACGCCCAAGCTAAACGGGTCGCCGACGTGCGCCGATCCGGTATTTAAGTCTTGGTTGAGGCGCCCATACAATATCGCCCCGGCGTACAGTGTCGCTTGTTGCGCCGATGCGCCCAACGTGCTAGTAGCGAACGTCGCGATGATTGTCGCGGCCGCTACGATGTTTCGAACCGTCATATGCTCTCCGTGTTCCCAGCGGCCGCCGCTAGGGGGCCGTCAGATCGTGCGTCAGTTGAATCGTAACCGGCGCGCCCGGAGGAATAACGATAGTTTCATTAGATTTTTGCGCGTAAAGATAGCCGCTCGTATTGCCCGCCGGTGGTGGCGTAACCGAAGGAGCCGCGTCTTTGCGGAAATTGATCTGCCATGCAACTGGGCCGGGCGTGACGTGTCCGGCGGGCATCGGCGGAAGCGAAAACTTCATCTGCTCTTTATGCACGGCCGCGGTATTCGATTGCACGATGTTCTTGTTCAGAATGATCGCGTGAATTGCCGAGCGCGTGCCGTTGCGGAACGTTAGGTAGTCCAGAATGAAGCCGATCCGCGCGCGTGTCAGGCCGGCGGGTGCGGCAACATCGGTAACTCGTCCGTGAATTGCGGCACCGGTGAGCGCCGGCTGTGATGGGTCGTCGATCAACAACTTAAACGTGTCGCCCACGTGCACGTTGGCCGAGTCGACGGGGCCGCCAAGCACGCACAGCAATTTCGTTCCGGCCTTGATCGTCGTGGTGGTGGTCAAGGTCGAGGTAGCGGACGCCGGCGCGACCGCCAGCGCCAAAACGCACGCCGCCGAAAACGCCGCGGCTATTGCAAACCTATTGCGCAAAGTTCGGCACCCGTAGCGCTTCGCCGGTAAAACCCGCGGCATTTCGCAACGCATCCACGCGATCGATCCGTTCCCACGGAAGGTCTAAGTCCGGCCGGCCGAAGTGACCGTACGACGCCGTTTGTTTGTAGATCGGGCGGCGCAGATTCAACTGTTGAATGATCGCGGCCGGACGCAAGTCAAAGACATCGGTGACGGCTTTAGCGATAATCGCTTCGTCGATCTTGGCCGTACCGAACGTTTCGATAAATACGTTCATCGGGTGCGCGACGCCGATCGCATATGCAACCTGCAGTTCGCAACGATCGGCTAGTCCGGCCGCCACGACGTTTTTGGCGACCCAACGCGCCGCGTACGCGCTCGAGCGATCCACTTTGGTCGGATCCTTACCCGAGAACGCGCCGCCGCCGTGACGGGCCATGCCGCCGTATGTATCGGCGATTATTTTGCGCCCGGTTAAACCGGCGTCACCTTTCGGACCGCCGATCACGAAACGACCGGTCGGGTTGACATAGACGCGCGTGTTCTTGTCGCGCATCGACGCTGGGATCACGTGATCGATCACCTTCTCGGTGATCTCGCGCCGGATCGTTTCGAGCCCGATATCCGGGTCGTGCTGCGCCGAGATAACGACCGCATCCACGCGCACCGGTTTGTGCCCGTCGTACTCGATCGTCACCTGCGATTTTCCATCGGGGCGCAGATACGGGATGTTCCCGTTCTTGCGCACCGCGGCGAGGTGTCGCGTCAAGTTATGCGCGAGTGTAATCGGCAACGGCATCAGTTCGACCGTTTCGCGGCATGCGAAACCGAACATCAGGCCTTGATCGCCGGCGCCGATCAGATCGAACGGATCGTCGTCACCGCCCTTGGCCTCCAACGATTTGTTGACGCCGACGGCGATGTCGGGCGACTGCTCGTCGATCGATATGCTAACGCCGCAGGTTTCGGCATCGAAGCCGACCGATGACCGCGTGTAGCCCACCTCCGCGATCGTTTGGCGAACCAGGCGTGGAAGGTCGACGTAGGTTTTGGTGGTCACCTCACCCGCCAAGTGAATTTGCCCGGTGATCGCAAACGTTTCCACCGCCACGCGCGACATCGGATCGTCTTTGAGCAACGCGTCGAGCACCGCATCCGAAATCTGGTCGGCGAGCTTATCCGGATGACCCTCGGTAACCGATTCGCTGCTAAAAAAACGGCGGTAGGCCACGCTAGGTTCCCTCCGACCAGGACGCCATGTACTTCACTTGCTCGGGCGTCAGCACATCGATGTCGATGCCCATCGAGGCGAGTTTGAGCGCCGCGACCTCTTCGTCGATTTCCAACGGCACGTCGTACACTTGCTTTTCGAGGTTCTTGTAGTTCTTGGCCAGATGCGCAGCGGCCATCGCTTGGTTGGCAAACGACATATCCATCACGGCCGCCGGATGGCCTTCGCCGGCTGCCAGGTTGATCAACCGGCCGTCCGCGAGGATGCAGACCTTGCGGCCGTCGTGCATTTCGAACTGCTCCACGAACGTGCGCGGCGTGGTCGAACCACGGCTCAAACGTTTGATCCCGTCGAGATCGAGTTCGTCGTTGAA
>DASXXU010000085.1:0-2563 GCA_036502885.1 Candidatus Tumulicola sp. | reverse complement strand
CCATCCCACGCCAAACGCAACGCTCGAAACGTCGATGCGAGGGCCGCGCGTTGCGGATCCGAGCGCAAGCCCGCAACCAGATCTTCGAAACCGGCGCTCTCCTCGGCGTTTCCACGGCGCATTTCGGCCGCCGCGACTTGCGCTAAAGAGGTTTGCATTTCCAGGGAATCGTGCGACTTCGAGGCGGCGTCGGCCGCGCGCTCCGCATACCACAACTGCGCCATTACATCGTCGTATTCGTGACAGACGAGGTTCGAAAGAGCCGAAAATGCTCGACTCGCAGCGCTATAATTCTCGAGCTCCAGCGCAAGTTCCGAAGCTTGGCCCAAATATTCTTTGGCTCGATCGTACCGGCCGAGATACATCGATGCTACGCCGATTCGCTGCAACGTTCGGGCACGAGACGAATCGAACGGTGTTTGTTGGAGCAGCTCGATTGCGGCGCCGACGTTTTCGGCAGCCGAATCGCGCCGCCCTGAAGCTGCGTCTACGGCCCCGATGAGCGACAACACTTCGGCTCGCGCGGTATCCGAAAACGTCGAAGACCGCAACATCGGCTCGACGACGTCGCCGGCATCCCCGCCGTGATTCAGCACGAGCGCCGCGAGCTTGAGCCGAGCGGTTGCCTCGACGACGGGATCGTCTTGTGCGATCGCGACCGCGCGTCGCAGGGTCGCCTCAGCCCGCATTGGATTGCCTTGGGCCGATTGCAGCAATCCCCGCAACGTTACGACCGCTGCATCGCCCTCGCGAATGGCGACGTCGAGCGCATCGACCGCCGCGCGCACCGCTTCGACGGATCCGCGGTCAAGCAGCGCAAAACCGTGACGCGTCAGCAACTCGAGCAATTCCGCGCCCGCACCGGCAGATAGCGCGGCGCGAAGCGCTTCTTCGATATGGCCGTATCGTTCGAGTGCTGTGGTTACACGCCGAAGCCACGCGCGACGATCGCTGCCGGGGATCGCGATCTGCGCGAATGCAGTTCGCACGAAGGGCGCGCATTCATATTCGCCCGTTTCACCGGGCCGGACGATCGAGGTTCGCGCGGCGAGACGTTGCATCGTTTCCGCCGCGTCGTCGCAGCCGGCCGCCTCGAGCAAACGCACGTCGATTGCCGGCAACGCGGAGGCCGCCCACAGCGTCGCTTCTTCGGATTGCGACAACCGCTCGAGCACTTGCTCGTTCCAAAAGCGGACCGCGTTTGCTCTGGTCAATGCCGCTGTTTCTTTTGGATCGTCCGTCGTACGCCAAGCTTCCAGCGCGAACCTCACGCCGACCATCCAGCCTTCGGTTTCGGCGAGGATGTCACGCAACGATGCATCGTCTAGTTGGATGCCGCCGTGCACAAACGCCGCGGACGATTCCTCGAACGTCAGCGCCAACTCGGCCGCGTCGATCGGTTGCGCGCAATGCCCGTACGCCTGCCAACTGGCGACGGGCAGCCCGAACGTTCCCCGCGACGCTATAACCCAGTTAATCTGCGGCGGCCCGGCTTCTACGATCGATACGACTTCGTGCAGCGCCCGTTCGTCGTCGAACAACGCCTCTAAGGAATCGAGCACGATGCGTCGCGACCCATTATCGATCGCCGTTCGCAAATCAGTGGGGAGTTGGTGCGAGCGGCGTAGGTACGATCGCGCGTCAAACGAGACGTCCTCCTGCGTCGGCAACGCGCGCAGACTCTTCAACGCCGTGGATTTTCCGTACCCGGCGGCAGCAACCAAAAGCGTTATTCGTTTGCGTCCCGCTGACTCGAGTTTGGCGAAGATTCGCGCACGGTCGAACAAGGGACCAACGTCCGCTCCAAAAGACGTTCGTTCCACACGGTGGATTTGCACGGCTTCCGTCAGCAACCTTCGCTGAAAGAGTGCCCGCAGCAGGGCTTTTTCGGACGGCGCTCCTACAGTGTTGCAGTCCAAGCACCCGGAACTCGCGAAAGGACCTGTCTCCATGAAACCGGTCGCGATCTTTGGAATCAACGTACTGGCAAGCTTCGCGAGCTCCATCGTAGCCGCGCTACTTTTTGCTTTGCCATGGTTACAAGCCCAAAACGTTCATATCGCGTTACTATGGCTGGTCGCTCCGCACATGTTTCTCCGGTTCATCGGCCTCAGTTTTTTGGTGCCGGGCGTCGTTTCGACTTCGCTATCAAAAAGTTGGGCTGCACCGGCCGCGTACGGCGACCTCATCGCCGGCGTTCTCGCCATCGTCGCAACGGGCGCCCTAGCGTGCAATGCGTCGTGGGCGATTGCTGCAATTTGGATTTTCAACATTTGGGGCATGCTCGATCTCTTGTACGGGTTTTACAACGGAATACGCGCCAACATGGCGCTCAATCCGGGTGCCTTGGGCGCCGGGTATTACCTCGTAACGGCGATCGTACCGCCGTTGCTTGTCTCCCACGCGCTAATTTTCGTATTCCTATTGAGAAACGGCGGCTAAGAAACGCAAGCCTGAACCGTTCTGGATAAGACGACTACGGTCTCTTGTGAGCACCACCAACGTGGACAAACCGGTTGCCGTCGTGGCAACTCAATAGCGGCAAAGGAAGCGCAACTAGATC
>DASXXU010000084.1:0-10487 GCA_036502885.1 Candidatus Tumulicola sp. | reverse complement strand
TCGGCCGGCTTGTTGGGCGGTACTGCGGCGCGGAACTCCGCACGCAACTGCTCGACGAGCTCGGCGGGAACGCTCTGCCGATCCAAATATTCCGGCGACATGGCCGCGACGTGCATCGCGATGTCGCGCGCCAAATCGGCGAACTTCGGATTGCGTGCGACGAAGTCGGTTTCGCTGTTTACCTCGACGAGCACGCCGATCTTACCGCCGGCGTGGATGTAGCTCGCGACGATGCCCTCGTTGGCGACGCGTTCCGCCTTCTTGGCGGCCTGAGCTGCGCCGCGTTCGAGCAGCAGTGCCTTGGCTTTTTCCATATCGCCCTGCGCTTCGGCTAAGGCTTTACGGCAATCCATCATCGGCGCGCTCGTTTCTTCACGAAGCGCCTTGATCTCGTCGGCTTTGGGTTGATAGGTGGTCGCGCTGGTCACGTTATTCTCCGGTAAAAGCTATCCAAGTTCGTTAAACGGCGGCGGGTGCGGCATCCTCGACCGCTTCGGGCGGCGGCGCGTATTCGGCCGTACCGGCGTAAGCGCTCTCGTCGTATGCGCTTTCGCTTTCGGTGCGCCCCTCGATGATCGCGTCGGCGATCTTTCCGACCATTAAGCGCACGGCGCGAATCGCGTCGTCGTTTCCGGGGATCGCGTAATCGATTTCATCCGGATCGCAGTTGGTATCGATAACGGCGATAATCGGAATACCGAGCTTGCGCGCTTCCAGCACGGCGATGCGCTCTTTTTTCGGATCGATGATGAAGATCGCGTCCGGCAAACGATGCATGTCTTTGATGCCGCCCAAAAACCGCTCCAGCTTGTTCATCTCGTCTTGGAGCTTGGCAACTTCTTTTTTCGGCAAGCGATCGAAGTCGCCCTGAGCCTTCATGTTTTCGAGTTCGCGTAGGCGGGCAATGCGGCGTTGAATCGTCGAAAAGTTGGTCAGCGTACCGCCGAGCCAACGCTGATTGACGAAAAACGTTCCGGCGCGCTCGGCTTCTTCGCGAACGACGTCCTGCGCTTGCTTCTTCGTTCCTACGAATAAGATCACGCGACCCTCGCGCGATAGCTGCTTGACGACTTCGATCGTTTCGCGCAGCTTCGCAACGGTGAGAGCCAAATCGATGATGTAGATGCCGTTACGCTCTTGAAAGATGTACGGCTTCATTTTGGGATTCCAGCGACGCGTTTGGTGCCCGAAGTGCACGCCCGCTTCCAGCAGTTCCCGCATGGTAACGACCGACATGAGTGGTCCTCTCTGGCTCCCATTCGCGTGCCGTCCTTGGCCGGCGAATACAGTCGGAGCCATAAAACGCCCGGCGTCCGTGCCGGGCGAAGTAGGCAAAACCGCCCCTGGGGCGGCCGCGAGATTATAGCACGAGAAGCCGGACGGGTCCAACCGTCCGGCGCCCGGCGACCGGGCTACTCGCCGCGGGTAATGGCTTCGATGTATTCCAGTAGCTGGCCGGCCGACTCGGATATCGAGTGCTTGGTCGTATCCAAAATCAGATCCGGGCTGGCCGGCGGCTCGTACGGTGACGAGATGCCGGTAAAGCGCGCGATCTCGCCCTGGCGGGCACGCCGGTAATGTCCTTTGACGTCGCGCTGTTCGGCCGTCTCGAGGTCACACGAAATGTAGACTTCGAAGAAACGGCCAGGGTAGGTCGCCCGCGCCCGGTCGCGATCCGCCGCAAACGGCGAGATCAGGGCGCAAACCACGACCATGCCCGCGTCCGCCAGCGTGGCGGCGACCGCCGCCGTCCGGCGCACGTTTTCGGTGCGATCTTCTTCGGAGAAGCCGAGATCGACGTTCAGGGTCGTTCGCAGCGTATCGCCGTCGAGAACGTAGACGAACCGCCCGCGATCGAACAGCATGCGCTGCACGGCCATGGCGACGGTCGACTTGCCCGAGCTCGGTAGTCCGGTCAACCAGATTACAACACCGGCATGACCGTTGCGGTTTACGCGTTCGCGGCCGGTCACCGAAGACAGCTGGGCGATCACATCGGTGGCGCCCTCCGAGCGGGGGCGTCCGATCACCGAACGAACCCGGCCTCCGGCGATAACATTGGTGCCGTGCATGAGAACGAATCGTCCGATCGACGTTTCTTCCAATTCGTCGTCGGCCGCGAGCAGCTCGCGAGCCGATAGGGTAACCACGGCGACGTCGCTCTTCTCAACCCGGTCGGCCGGTTTTCCGACCAGCGTATCCGGATCGATGATTTCGTCGATGCGTTGCAGGGTGACCGAGACTTCACGCGTGCCCAGCCGCAATCGGAATGCATCGCCCGCCTTAGCGCCATCGCCGAGCCAAACGACCGTTGCCTGCATCGCGTGTCCCAGCGACGGACCGTCGCCGGGATAACTCGCGACGGCCCCGCGATCGACGAATATCCGTTCGTCCAGCGAAATCGCAACGGAATCGCCGGCCTTTGCTTCATCTACATCGTCGGGCCATCGATGGATCGCGGTGACGACCGCGTCCGTCGCCAACGGCCAGAACACGACGCGCTCGTTGGCGCGCAACGTACCGGCGTCGACGCGGCCGGCGATGATGCGATTTGCGCCGCGGCGATAAACGTCTTGTACGACCATGCGCAACGGGCCGCTAGAAATCGGCACGTGGGGACGCAAACGATCGAGGGCTTCGAGCAGCGTCGGGCCCTTCCACCACATCCAGCGTTCGCTGCCCTTGGCAACGTTATCGCCTTCGCGCGCGGCAACCGGAACGATGTCGATCGGTTGAATGCCGAGTTGGTCGAGAAACGCGCGGACCTCGCCCTTGCGGCGCGCGAACGCGGTCTCCGCGTCCTTGGCCAGATCGAGTTTGTTGATCGCTACCAACACTTCTTTGAATCCGAACCACTGCAGAAACAGCGCCTGGCGGCGCGTTTGCAGCGTGATTCCTTCGTCTTCCGCTACGACCAAAATGGCGGCGTCGACTTCGGAAGCGCCGGTCAACAGGTTGCGGATGAGCTCGCGATGTCCGGGCGCGTCGACGAAAACGTAGTCGCGCTCGGGCATGCGAAGCCAAATGCGCGAAATATCCAGCGTAATCGCTTGATCGCGCTCCAATTGGAAGGCGTCGAGCAAAAACGAATATTCGATCGGAACGCCGCGCCGCGTGCTTTGGTCCTGTAGGTCGGCGAGTTTTTGCGGCGTTACTTGGCCGAGGTCGACCAGCATGCGTCCCAGGATCGTCGACTTACCGGCGTCGACGTCTCCGACCATTACAATTCGTACTTGTCTCACATGTACCCCGACGTGCGCAGCCGTTCGAAAGCATCTTCGCTTTCATTATCCATCGTGCGTCCGGCACGTTCGGGCTCGCGCGTTTCTTCGAGTTCCGCGATTACCTTCTCGAGCGTATCGGCCGTACTCTCGATCGGAACGGTGATATTGCTTTCACCGAGCGAACGATAGCGCTTACCGTCCACCGCCAGATACAACGGAACGTACGGAATCTTTTCGCGCTGCGTGTAGCGCCAAATATCCAACTCCGTCCAATGTAACAACGGGTGGATACGGACGTGCGCCCCGTCGGGAACTTCGTACGGGTAGTAATCCCACAACTCCGGCGGCTGGGACTGCGGGTTCCACGAACCGTCCGCGTTACGCGGGCTAAAAATGCGTTCTTTCGCGCGGATCGCCTGTTCGTCGCGCCGGATGCCCAGCACGATACCACGGTAACCTTCGCGCGCCAACAGCGCCTTAAGGCCGGCGCTCTTGCGCGCGGCGTGACGTGCGGCCGGGGGTAGCGTCGGGTCGACGGTATTTTCGGGCGGACACGCTTCGTTTATTACCGGCAGACGCCAGTCGCGAACGATCATGTCGCGGAACTCGTAGACCTCGGGAAACTCCATCCCGGTGTCGAGTAGCACCATTGGAAACGGTACGTCGCCAAGAAATGCTTTACGTACCATCCAAAGTAGCGCGGTCGAATCTTTGCCGATAGACCACAGCATCGCAATGGGAGAAACGGTTGAAAACGCTTCGCGCAAGACATAGATCGTCCGCGACTCGAGCGCATCGAGATCGGAATCGGTCGCCGTTGGCATCAGCGTAAGTATCGACTCGCGCGCTCAATTTTCCTACCGCTTTTCGCGCGCCGCGGCGCGAGGAACTCGGGAGCGTCAACGTTAACGCGACTTAAGTCACCGTGGTAGCGAGAGGAGGGCTCAGATGCTGGCATTGACCCGACGGGTCGGCGAATCCATCGTGATCGGCGACGGCATACGCGTTACCGTGGTCGCGGTCGAACGCGATCAGGTGAAAATTTCGGTCGACGCGCCCCGCCAGATAACGGTGCATCGCTCCGAGGTCTACGACGCCATCGTGCGTCCGCCCAAACGGCGCGGGGCGTAAGCCTAACCGCGTTCCGAGGGCGTTTTACCGAGCCGCGAACTGAGCCGCGTGCAGCTTCGCGTACGCTCCCCCGCGAGCGAGCAATTCCGCGTGCGTTCCGAACTCGATAACGCGCCCACCCTCGATGTAGAGCACCGTGTTCGCGCGCCGGATGGTCGACAGGCGGTGTGCGATGATCAAGGTCGTGCGACCCGGCAACAACCTGTCCAGCGCCTCTTCGATTAAGGCCTCGGAATGGCTATCCAGCGCGCTGGTGGCTTCGTCCAAAATCAGAATGCGCGGATCGCGCAAGATCGCGCGCGCGATAGCGATGCGTTGACGCTCGCCACCGGATAATCGCACGCCGCGGTCGCCGACCTCGGTAGCGTAACCGTCGGGAAGTACCGAGACGAAATCGTCGACGTTGGCGTCGCGCGCCGCCGCACGAACTTCTTCATCGGTCGCATCCAGCCGGCCGTACCGGATGTTGTCGACGATCGTGCCGCGTAACAATTGCGGATCTTGCGGAACGATCGCCATCGTGCGGCGTAAATCGGTCAAGCCGACGTGCGCGATGTCGATTCCGTCGACCGATACGGTACCCGACTGCGGACGATAAAACCGCGGAACGAGATTCGCCAACGTCGTTTTGCCCGCGCCCGACGGACCGACCAACGCGACGATTTCACCGGCTTCGATCGTCGCGTCGACGTGCGATAACGCGGGGGCTTCGTTCGACGCGTACGAAAACGAAACGTCGCGAAATTCGATGCGTCCGCGCGGCGCCGGCAGCGGCAGCCCGCGGTCGTCGTCGCGCGTTTCGACCGGAAGATCGAGCAGTTCGAAAACGCGTCCGGCGCCGACCACCGCCTTGCTGATATCGCCGAAAAACGCTGCAACGCGATTCATCGGGTTCATGAGGTTGACGAGCAGCGCCCAATACATGAACACCGTTCCGGTGTCGAGCCGGCCGCGCAATACTTCGTCGACCGACAGCCACATGATAAAGACGACGGCCGCCACCATGATCGTCGAAACGATGACCGGCTGCGTTTGGATGAACTGCGTCAGCTTCATGTACGCGCCGAAGAAGTCTTCGTTGCGCGTTTCGAAGCGTCCGACTTCGTAGGATTCGCGGTTGAACGCTTTGACGACGCGTTGACCTTGCAATATCTCGCTAAGATTCGCCGACAGATCGGCGATTCGCGCCTGCGCCCGATGCGTGCTGACGGTTATCAGGCTTTGGAACCTCGATACCGCGAAGCTCACGATCGGCGCCACCACGATCAACGATAACGTTAATAGCCAATCGAGGTAGATCATCACCGCGAAGGACGAAATGAACGTAACCAACGCGACGACCAGTTGCGGCACGGACACGCTCACGGCGTCGGTCATCAACTGCAAATCCGTGCTGAAACGCGACATCAGCTCGCCGGGGCGCCAGCGATCGAACGCGTCCAGCGGCAGATTCAAAATGCGTTCGAACAGACGGACGCGCAATCGAGCGATCAGGTGCTGACCGCTCCACGCAGTTATATACGTTTGAAAATAGATGGCGAGGTTCGAGAGAACCAGCGCCACGCACGTGACGGCCAGCGCGCCGTACAGGGCGTTCAGGTTGGCCGGGCGGCCGTGCGGCGGGGCGAGCACATCGTTGATGATGATTCGGAACGCGGCCGGCGGTACGGTCGTCAATACGCCGGCCAGCGCGCCGAGGAGCGTGGCTACGACGATGCGCGGATAGTACGGCCTGGCTTCGCGGGCCACGCGCAGGAGAATCATTCGCCGGGTCATCGGTGTCTTCGACTTGCCGCCGCTTCGAACTGAAACCTCCCGTGTCGCACGCCGGTACCTACGTCAAACGACCTTCAGGAGAACCGCGACCGCAATGGACTGCTATTTTCACTCGAACGTACCGTCAACCACCTCGTGTTCGGGCTGCGGCAAGCCGATCTGCTCGACATGCCGCGACATGAACGGCTCGTGCCCGAGCTGCCGCCTGGGTGCAAAAGTCGACGCGGCCGCAGCGACGCGACAGCGAATCGCGGGCGGCGTTCCGCCCCACGCTCAGGGGTACGCGCAACAGTCGGCGCAGCCGACGGTCGTTACGAAAGCCGAGATTACGACGCTGGCCGATGCGCCCGAGTCGCGCGCCCTCGTGGCGCTCGGATATCCGCTCTGGCCGCTGGCGCTGCTTTCCGTCTTCGATCGTAAACAATCGAAGCGGCTTAAGTCGTCGGCCTTCCAAGCGCTCGGATTGAACGTCGGGTTCGCCGGCATCTACGGGATCCTCAGCCTGCTTTCGAACGTTCCCTTCCTCGGATTTTCGGCCGCGATTTTGGTCCCGCTGCTCATCCCGCTGTTCCTCGTGGCCAGCGTATACTACGGCATCAAGACCTGGAACGGGGACGAGGTTCGGGTCCCGATCATCGGCGACTGGATCGACGAGCGCCTAGCTACCGATTCGGCTCGCTAACGTACTCGCGGTAGCGGCGCAGAAACTCAAGCGCCGCTACATCGTGATCCACCATCGGCTCGGGATACGCGCCGGCATCGCTTAAATCGAGGCTCAACTGCGGCGATCCACCGGCCCGTTGCGTCAGCGCGTCGGCCGGCATGTGCGCGAGCTCGGAAATCCATTCTCGAACGTATCGACCGTCGGAATCGCTTCGCCGCCGCGCGCGCTCCGGATTGTAAATCCGCGGGTACTGCGCCATGTCGGCTCCCGAAGCGGCGATCCACTGCCAGTTTCCGGTTGCCAGAACCGGGTCGTCCTCGATGAGGTAGCGATCCCACTCGGCGAGGCCCGACTCCCAATGGATGCCCAAATCGAAGCACAAAAACGAGGCGGCTACGGCGCGCACGAACGGATGCATCCAGCCCGTGTCCCGCAACTGCCGGATGCCGGCGTCGACCAAAGGAAAGCCCGTTTCGCCGGCACGCCAGCGTTCGAATGCCACGCCCGTTCGTACGAACGGGAATTTACGCATGCGATCGCGCAGCGCGATCGAGCGGCTTTCCGGATAAAAGTGCGCCAGTTGTAAAAAGAAGTCGCGACGCGCGATCGATCGCAGAAACGCGCGCGTGCCGGCGCGGACGGCCGGCCGCAGCGATTGCTCGTCGGACCGCTCGCGCAGCTGTCGTACCATGCTCCTGGCCGCGATCGTACCGAAGGATAGGTCGGCCGAAAGACGCGACGTCTGCGACATCCACGGCGTTTGCGATGCCTGCTCGTACTCGGAAATGGCACCGTTGCAAAACGCTTCAAATCGGGCGCGCGCTCGGGCGGCGCTTGCGGTGGCGATCGGTTCTTGCGAGCCGAACTCGTCCGGTTCGGGAAGCGCTTGCGTTTCAACGGTGGCCGTCGCAAAGCGCATCAACAACGGATGCTCGTACGAAACGATCGGCGACTGCGTCCAAACGTCGAAGTAGGGCCCGAACGAACGATAACCGTCGCCCCCGCCGGTGTGTTTGGAGGCGGTTTCATCGTGCGCGATGGCGGGCGCGTCGTGCACGACGATCGCGTGCAAACCAGCTTCTTCTACTTGCGACTGCAGGCGCGCGTCGTCGGCGGCTACGCCCGCGCTCCAAGCTACCCCGCCGGCGCCCACCGACCGCGCTACATGCAACAAGCCTTTGCTCGGCGTACCCCGGCAGACCGTCAGCCGGCTACCGAAGGCGCGCAGTTCCTCGTCCAGCGCTCGCACCGCGCCGCAGAAAAACGCGGCGCGACGGGGCGAACGCCGCAAGCGGCGCGTCAGATCGGCGTCGATCGAGAGAACGGGAACGATCGGACCGTGCTGCGCGGCGGCCGCGAGCCCGGCATGATCGTCGAGGCGTAGATCGTACGCGAAACGGTAGATGAACGGTGTGCCGCTCATCGGAGCGCGGTTCGGTTACGCCGCGCGGTTTTCCTGAAGGGTCGGAAACCTAAGGCTGCGGGTCGTCGCCGGCGTGGAACGTGAACGCATCGTGGTACAGTCCGGAAACGGCATGGCCGTTAACCGTTCGCGGAAGATAACGCACGCGCATGGCGGCAGAGCACACCGATTCGTCGAGAACCAGGTATCCCGAGGGTTTGGTCACCGTGCACCTGACCGCGGTTCCGCGCTCGTCTACCGAAACGTCGATAGCCGTAGTGCCTTCGGCGTTTTCGTAGTACGCGATGCGCGACGGATGCGGTGCGATCGCATTTTCGCCACCCACCGGGGCGACATCACGAACGACCGCCGGCAGAAGGGCCAACGACTCCGCGTGCTGCGCCAGTTGCGGAACGTTCGTCGTCCCCGTATCCGCGACGGTCCGCTCGTCCGAAGACGTGGGAGCCTGCGCGCGTGGCGGATTGGGACGCGGGACGGCTGCAAGGTGTGCGACGGTTCGACGCGTCGCAGCCGGCGGCGCGCTCAACTGCACGACGTTATGCACGACGATGAGTTTGTGCCCGGGTGCGACGGCAACCGTTACCCGGCGGGGTACCGGAGCGGCAGCGACGGCCGACGCATGTCGCTGCACGGTACGAACCGGCCGGACGGACGCCGATGCGACGATCGCGGCGTGCGAGGACGAACCGCCGTGCGGTATCGCGAGCCATGAGGCGCCCGCCACCACGACCGCGGTGGCAGCAATTCCCCATGCGAATCCAGCCGGCCGGGCGCGCCGACGGGCCGGCGAAACCGACGGTTGCCACGTTTCGGCATCCCGGGCATCCACGAGCCGCTGCATCGTGCGCTCGATTTCCCGCTCGCCGCCGAGCGTGTGAACGCAGTGCGCGCAACGCGAGAGATGCAAACGGTACGCGTCGCGATCGAACTCGGTCGCTTCCCCAAGCGCGATTGCGCCGGCCGCGGTCTCAGCGTCCCGGCAATTTAGTACGGTCACGAGCTTTCGTTCTCCGACATCACCGAGCGCAGCACGCGCATCGCCCGGCACACGCGTTGGCGTACCGCTTCGGGCGTACTATGGAGCATCGCTGCTGCCTCCTGTGACGAATACCCGGCATAACTGGTTAACATCACCGCGGCGGCCTGCTCGGGTGGAAGCCGCCGTAATGCAGATTGCAAATCGATCGACGCGGGGCCGCTTTCGTCGATGCGCCACGCGGCACGTTCGACTTCGCGGTCCAGCGGGAGCATGCGCACGATTTTACGGCGTCGCAAAAACGAGATCGCGCCGTTGGTCGCGGCGCGGTACAGCCAGCCACCCGTCAGCTCGCGTTCCGGATCGGCTTTGAGCATGCGGTAGGCCGAGAGGAACACGTCTTGGGTGAGGTCCAGCGCGGCTTCGGCATCGCCGGTCATCCGCCGGACGTACCGGGCTAGCTTAACCTGATAGTCGCGCACCATCGCCTCGACGCGCACCGTAGCGGCATCGCCTGCGCCAGTCCACGAACCAGCCTCGTCCATCGTTCCTCCGGCGATCCAACGTATGGCCGGGCGCCGGCGTGACATTACCCGCCGATCTCCGAGAACGCGCGCATGGCAGCATCGGCCGAACCGCGACGGAGCCGATGACGTTCGGGCTTGATGGCCATGGCGGCGCTGAGCAGATCGCAAAGCGCCCCCTGTGAGGCGCCCGCACGGAGCGGGCCACCGAGATCGATGGCATGATCACCAAATAAGCAGAGGCGCAACTTGCCGTCGGCCGTGAGCCGAACCCGGTTGCAACGGTCGCAGTAATCGTGCGACAGCGGGCTAATGACCCCGACGCATCCCAGGGCGCCCTCGAAGGCGAAATAACGGGCCGGCCCGTTTCCGGCCGGACCCGGGACCGGAAGCAGCGCGCGAACCGCCCCGATTCGCGTGAGGATTTCTTCGGACGGCACGTACGCATCGCGCTGGAGGTCGACGTTCTCGCGCACCGGCATGAGCTCGATAAAGCGGACGGCAACCGCGCGGCGCATCGTCAACGCCGCGAATTCGTAAAGTTCGTCGTCGTTTTGACCACCCAAGACGACGCAGTTAATTTTGACCCCCAAACCGCGTTCCAACGCCGCGTCGATCCCCCCAAGCACGCGGTCCAGCCCCGGCCGCCGCGCGATCGCCTCGAAGCGATCCGGGCGCAGCGTGTCGAGCGACACGTTGACGCGCGCCAAGCCTGCCGCGCATAAGCCGTCCAACTGTTCAGCCAACAGGACGCCATTGGTCGACAGCG
>DASXXU010000083.1:0-4881 GCA_036502885.1 Candidatus Tumulicola sp. | reverse complement strand
ACTAGGGAAAAGCCTGATAACATCAACCCGAGCCCGGCTGCGGCGTTCGAAGACACAGATCGCAACCATGTTCGTTCGAATTCAACTATTTCGATATGAACGTATTGTTGCAGAAACGTGAACTGGTGGACTAGACTTAGTCCGAATTTCTCAGTGGGCGAAAATGACCTAGCGCGAAACCCGTCAAAGGCGACGTTATGGCAGACGTTTCCGATGGCATCCTCCTGAGGCGTGCCACCGAAACGGACGTCCTCGCGATGGCGGAGCTTTTCCGATTCACTCGGCTGAACGCGCTACCGTTTCTGCCGACGCTGCACACGCCAGAGGAAGATCTCGCCTATGTTAGCGGCACCGTCTTTCCAAGCTCCGAGGTTTGGGTAGCAGAGCACGTCCGACCGGTAAGCGATAGCGCGATTGTGGGTTTTTGTGCGTTTCGAGATTCGAACGGGCATCGGAAAGCAGCTTTTGCGAAAAGCGCAGGAGGAGCAATCACACCTTCAGCTGTGGGTATTCCAGCAAAATATCGCGGCTATTGCCTTCTACGAGGCGATGGGGTTTCGGTTGATTCGGCAAACGGATGGAAACGGCAACGAAGAGAACGCGCCGGACGCCTTATACGCTTGGAGCCGGTGAGCGCAAACGCGCTTCGATGAAGAGAAATGCCGGCTGCATGCAAACGCGTGCGTACCCGCGAGGATCGATATCACGCATCGTGGGCAGCGGCGGAGGCGTGATCGTTCGGATTGCATCGAACCCGGCCGCACCTAGGCAATTCCGAATATTTTCTTCGGACCGTTCGTAACGCGCGACATCGAGGTTGAACGTCGACCAGCGCTCCTCGACAATATACGTAGACGAGGTTTTCCTTTCCGGGATGTTCGTCGAGATGAGTAACCGGCCACGGTCGGCTAACACCGATGCAATCAACCGCAGCAGTGGTTCGAGCGGGTCGATATAATGCAGCACGAGGGACGCGATCACGCAATCAAACCGGGCGTTATCGGAGTTGGCGTCCGGCAGATCAGCCGAAGCCAATGCGGCAAGCACTTCGTGAACCTCGCCGTTGTAGATCGTTACGTCATCCGGCACCCGCGTTCGAGCGATTTCCGCAAGGCGGCGGCTGCCTTCGATTCCGACGAGCTTTCGAGCGCCGCGGTTAGCCAGAATGCGAAGCAGCGGCGCGCCGCCGCAGCCGATGTCGAGGATGCTCTTGCCGCGAACATCGCCCAATAGCTCGAGCATCGCCGGGCGCTCGTAATGCGCGTTATACCCGGACGACTCGGAGTGGGTGGCGTATTCGTCGGCAAGTGCGCCATAGAGGTGTTCGTTCAGGAGTTGCGCCATTCGTTTTCCAATATCGCATACAGATATGTGTCGCGCCACTCGCCTTTCTGAAACGCGTCCTCCCGAAACTCCGCTTCGCGCCGCATTCCGAGCTTCTCCATAACGCGCTGCGAGGCCAGGTTTCGGGTATCGCAGGTAGCGCAGACGCGATGCCAATCGAGCACCTCGAAGGCGACGCGCAGAAGCGCAAGAGAAGCCTCGGTCGCGTAGCCTTTATTCCAATAGCGCCGATCGAATGCGTAACCGAAGAATGCCGTCCGATTCGAAAGATCGGTGATCCATAGGCTTGCGCTTCCAATGACTTTGGACTCGCCTAGTAGTTCAACCGCAAGCGAGACATCCGAGCGTGGCCAATCGAATTGATGCCGTAGCCGAAGCGCAAGAAAGTCGTGCGTTTGGGCGCGGGTGTTCGGGCCCCAATCCGCGTAGATCGAGACCTCCGGATCGCCGCCATACTCGTGTATATCCGCTTCGTCGTCCGAGCGGAACTCGCGCAGCGTCAATCGCTCGGTAAGGATCGGAAACCACTTGCCGGTCGCGGGTAACATGGGACGCGTTCTTAGCCCAGCAGCGCGAAAGCGCCTCGCCGAGGGGCTACTGCGAGCCGCCGTCTAAGGACCCTCCATGGCGCCAGCCAGAGGAGCGCATAGATGAGTGCCGACAAGGCAGCGGTTCCGGCCGCGAAAGTCGCATCGTACGAGAAGCTACTAGCGACGCATCCCGAGGTCGAGCGCAAGGGCGACACCAACCCTTACACATCGTTAAATGGACACATGTTCACGCACCTCGCACCGCCCGGCACGCTGGCCATCCGGCTCGGGCCCGACGATGTCGCAGCGTTTCTCAAGAAGTACAAAACGACGCTATTCGAGTCATATGGCGTCGTCAAAAAGGACTGGGTCGTCGTGCCGGACACGCTCCTGAAGAAAACCAGCGAGCTCGCACCATATTTCGAGCGCAGTTTGGAATACGTGCGTTCGCTCAAACCAAAGCCGTCGAAGTCGCGCAAGTAACAAGTGGCGGACATTGTCGAATTTTCCCCGTCGGACGCGCAGAAGCTCGACGATGCGCTGAATCGGTTTAACGACGCCGCGATACCCTTCACGCAGGCCAAACCGTTCGTACGTTTGTGTTTCGGCGTCCGCCGGGAAGACGGTTCCGTCGATGCGGGCATCAACGCGTTGCTGTACGCGTGGGGGATTCTATACATCGATGCGTTTTGGGTCGATGAGCCGCTGCGCCATCGCGGGCTCGGAACGCAACTGCTGAAAAAAGTAGAAACCGAAGCGAAAAAGCTCGGCTGCACGTTATCGCATTTGGACACGTTCGATTTTCAGGCGCGGGATTTCTACGAGCGTAATGGCTACGAGTTGTTCGGAACACTGGACGATTGCCCGCCCGGGCACAAACGCTACTACCTCAAGAAATCGCTACGGTTGTAAGCCTCTGGCCGGACCGATCCCCGGGAGCGTGTAGTTGCCGGCAATCGTCGGTGTTCGGACGATGCCTTTTGCCATGTCGTCCCACGCTTGCGTTAGGATCGGCAGCAATGAGATCAAGCGATGCGTCCCGTCGGGCTGCGTATACAACGTTACGGGCACACGCTTATCGCGAAGATACACTGCGGTTCCAAGCGAGAATTGCGTCGGAACGTTATCGTCGAGGGTGCCGGTGAGTACGTAGATCGGGGTTTCCGGCATCATCGCGACAAGCCGGTCGGCGCGCGAATCGAGTAGCGCGCCGGAAATGCTCATAACCGCCGTCCAGTCGTTCGGGTGTATCGGCGCGATGTTGAACGACGAAAACGCGCCCATGGAATAGCCCGCAAGAAATCGCCGGCGCGAATCGATCGTGAACGTCGAGATGGCAGCGTTGTAGGCATCGTAGACGTCGCTCTCGGATCCGCTGAAATCGTAGTGGCCGCGTCCATACGGCGCGACGACGATAGCGCCGATTCGGTCGGCGAGCCCGATGACGAACGCCTGGCCGAGCAGTTCCGTTTCCGACTGGCCGCGGCCGTGGAGAAAAACGACGAGCGGTGCCGGATGCCCCGCAACGTACGATTGTGGAACGTAGACCGCGACCGGCTGCATCTTGCCGTTGCTCGACGATCGTACGAACGCTTCGCCTAAGCCGTGGATTTCGGACATGCTGCGGAAGTTTCGCGACGTGAGTTGCGCCGCAACGCTGAGATCGAGTCCCACAATGTTGTTCACGGTCGCGTCCCAATCGGCCGCAGAATATTCTTTGGGTTTCGGCGCGTCGACAAACTCCTTGTCGTCGATCAAGCGCTGATAGTAATCGGTCACTGAGTCGCGGCTCGTAACCGTGGCGATGGCGACGAGCTGCTTCATGTATGCTTGCGCCGATGCGTCGAGTTGTTGCGCGAGGTCGCCCCGCGCGGTAATTCCGAGCAAACAAAAGGCCAGAAACGCGGCGATCGGTACCCTCACGATTTATACAGCACCGGCGAAAGGATGCTGTGACACCGATTACCGACCGGTCGATGTGAGCCTGTATACCGGCGGGTCGCCGGCGTCCACCTTGGTTAGCCGGAAGCCGGTCGGCACTTCGCTTTCCAAGACGACATAGACCGGGCGCGTACGCAGCACCGGCCGCAGGTAGGCGCCATCGAGATAGACGCTTCCCGCCGCAACGATTCGGTCGCCGTACGATCGCTCGACGTACTCGGCGTATCCCAGCGGAGATGCCAGCACCCACGGAGCCACGATGACGGCATCGTCGGGCGTGTCGGCGCGGACGCGTTCGACGTAGTCGATGCCCCAGCGATCGTAGTGCCAACCGAAGACGGCTCGTTCGCGATAGATTCCGATCGTGAGCAGCACCACCATCCCTGCACCGACGGCCGCAACGGCGATGCCGTTCGAACGTCTGCGCAACGCATCGAAGATCGTGTATAAGCCGATGCCGGCAAACGGCGTCAGCAGGGCAAACGAGACGATGTAGTATCGATCCGGATCGCTTTCGGCCGAAAATGCCGCGGTGAATTGGGCGATCAGAACGCACGCCAGCAACGCGTAGATGACGATGTCGCGCTGGCGGCGCCATCCACTCCATAGGCCGACCGCCAGCAACGCGACGCCGGCGATCGAGAACTCGGCCAGCGTCATCGCGCCGAAGTGCAGCAAACCCGCGATGAGCGTTTTGAAGCTAAGCATCCCCTCGAACGAGGATGAGGCGTGCACCTGCGCGCCGGTGATAAGCGCAACGAAGTTGGGCAGATACGCGGGATGTCCGTAATCCCAATACGGATGTCCCGGCGGAAAGCCTAACCCCAGCGTTCGGTCGTATCCGCGCGCGGCCACGATCGCGCTCCGAATCGGAATGTACGCGTAGAGGCAGAGCGTTACGGCAATAGTGGCCAGGGTTCCGAGCAGCAATTCGCCGTGGCGCAGCGCCGATCGGTGCATAGCGACGTAAACTACGACCGAGGGCAGCGTCCACACGATGACGAGGTGGTCACCCAAACTCAACCCGACGAAGATGCCGGCAACGACGAATGCGCGACGGTCGCGG
>DASXXU010000082.1:0-15573 GCA_036502885.1 Candidatus Tumulicola sp. | reverse complement strand
GGGATTCATCGTCGTCGCGTTCATTCGGCGTCCGGAATCCGCGGGTCTAAGGCCTCGCCTTCGAAATACCTCGGACTTAATTCCGATGGAATCGTTTGGAACGGCCTCGGCGACTGCGAAAAATCGAAAGCATCCGCTTCTGGAGAAGTGGCCCGCGCGTCGGATGCCGCCAAGCTGGGGAGTCCGAACTGATCTTCCACGAACTTCAAAATACTGCCGTGTTCGTAATGCACGTGAGATACATATCCTCGCTTGGCGTAGGGAGAGACGATGAGCAGTGGCACGCGCAGGCCTAAGCCGTCGTAGTCGATCATCTTCGGTGCGACGTGGTCGTACCATCCGCCATATTCATCCCAGACGATGAAAATCGCGCTCGACTTCCAATATTCTGAATTGCCGATTGCGTTAACAAGTGAGGCTACCCAGTGCGGACCGTGATTCGAATCGCAGCTCGCATGATCGGAGTTCTTACAAGTAGGCGTTACCCAACTAACCGATGGGAGCGTTCCGTCCGAGACAGCTTTGAAAAACTTTGTCTGCGGGCTGAAAACGTTACGCTTCCAGTCGGGACCGTAGCGGATATGGCGGATCGCTTGATAAGCGCTCCAGATGTTGGAAGCGTTGGAAAGCTTGGCCGTGTAATATCCCCACGATATGCCCTTCGCGTCGAGCTCGTCGCCCAGCGTTTGATTTTGAAAGCAGGCGCGAATGGCGGTGGACTCGACGCGTTGCGACGTCAGCGTAGGAACCGTGTCCGTCGGTCCCCCCTCGCATCCCCAAATCGTGGTGGGAAAATCTACGGACGAACTCGATTGTCCGGCAATGAAGTATTGATGCGATGTAAAGCTGCTAGCGTCGATCATTGAGGTAAACATGCGATCCCCAAAAACGTATTGTTTGGCCATTGCAAAGTACGGCTTCGTTTCGGCTAGAGGCACATAGCCGTATTGGGGATTCGGTGGACAACCAACGATGCATCCGACCTTTTCATTATTGAAGCCGTTCATTCGGCATTGCGTCCCGGGCAATTTGCCCGTACCGTTGCAGGCAGCTAAGAAGGACGCCAAACTATGGTCGATATCGTACGGTGCCTCCAGCGGCACCGCTTGTAAAGCGATCTTCTTTCCGTTGCTGTCATATCCGTATGGCTGGGTATCCGCTCCGTGGAGACCCGGAAAAAGGTTATCGACGGAGCGATTTTCTTGGATGATGATTACGATGTGTTTGATTTTACCGCTTGCCCGGTAACCCAATTCGTCAGGCGCTTGTGCGCCAGATAATGTCGGATATAACGTTGTAGTGGAAGCTTCGCCGCCGCAGTCCGTTAAGAGCAGCGGAATCGCGATAGCCGCTAAGACGGCCAGGCCTATCTTCATATGCATTGAGGATCCTTGAGGGATGCTAGCGACTACGCGCTTTCTGCAGCGAGACCGGAATCGCCGAAGGTTGCATATTTTGGAGAGGCGCAGAATCTCCCGCGCACTGCGGATGCGGGTAACGCACGCGGTAGGAGGGCCGGACTGCCAAAACTGGTAGGTCACTGCAATCGAACTCGGACTCGTGACGTTTACTCTGGAGGCTAAATATGCCGAGCCACATCGACCAGCGATTAGCTCGTTCCGGGCGCTTCGCACAACTCGCTCGATGGCGATTCCGAAGAGCGTGGGCCGCCTTGATTCTCCCCTCGTTCTAACCTTCGAGCGTGCCAGTGCTACTTCGCCGGTTGGGAACGCGCGACGCCGCCTTGATCGTGATGGGCGGGATCGTCGGTTCCGGAATCTTCATGAACCCGTCGGTCGTCGCGCGATACGTGCCGTCGGCCGGCGGAATTTTGTTGGCGTGGGTTGCCGGCGGCGCGATCGCCTTACTCGGCGGCGGCCTGTTCGCCGAGCTCGCATCGCGCCGGCCGCACGACGGCGGCCTCTACGCCTACATGTGCGACGCGTTCCACCCAGCGGTCGGCTTCGTGTATGGATGGACGCTTCTGCTCGTTTCGCAAAGCGGCGGAATGGCCGCGGCGGCCGTGACGTTCGCGAACTATTTCGAACCGTTGACCGGCCTGCATATTTCCGCCAAAGCGCTCGGTGTGATCGCGATCGCGCTGTTTACGGCGATCAACGCGCTCGGCGTACGTTCGGGCGCCGGGACGCAGAACGTATTCATGGCCGTAAAGATCGCCGCCATCGGTGGCTTCGTCGTGGTCGGTCTTATCGCGCCGCGCGCCGCTGCGGTTTCGCTCGGACCGGCCGCGAGCGCCGGCGCATCGGCCGCCACGTTCGGGCTGGCGATGGTGCCGGTGTTGTTCGCATACAGCGGCTGGCAAACCGCGAGCTTCATGTCGGCTGAGTTGAAACGACCGGAGCGAACGCTTCCGCGCGGATTGTTGCTCGGCGTCACCTGCGTGGTGCTGCTCTATCTCGCGGTGAACGTCGTGTGCGTGCGCGTTTTAGGACCCGGCGGTCTCGCCGCCACTAAAACCCCGGCCTCGGCGATCGCGCAACTCGCCTTCGGACCGGCCGGAGCCCGAATCATGGCGGCGGTTGTCGCCCTCTCGACGCTGGGCTTTCTGAGCAACCAAATCCTCACATCGCCACGCGTCTACTTTCAGATGGCGGCCGATGGCTCGTTCTTTCGCAAGTTGGCGTGGGTGGATCCGAGAACGCACGTGCCGACGATTGCGATCGTAGTGCAAGGCTTCATCGCGGCGATCGTAACGGTATCCGGACGGTACGATCAAATTCTGAACTACGTGACAAGCGTCGACTACGTTTTCTTCGGTTTGGCAGCGGTGGCGTTGATCGTCTTCCGGCGTCGCGACGCGGCCACGACGACCGAACGGCCGCACGTGTTGCTGCCATGGTATCCGTGGAGCGCCATCGCGTTTGCCGTCATCGCTTGGGCCGTCGTTGCCGACGTTTTGATCAAATCGCCGGTCGAAACCTCGATCGGCCTCGGCATCTTGGTCGTCGGGCTGCCGGTCTACGCGATGTTCCGGGCCGTCAACGCGAAACGAAAGGCAACAGCGTGAATCGCACTATCCGCCTAATCCTCGTCGCAATCATCGGCATCGTCGAATTGGTATCGATCGTCGCGACGCTCGCCACCTTCGATCAACCGGTGGCCGAGTTCGGATACAACGTCGGACCCGACGGCGTTACCGTAATGGCGGTCGAACCCGGATTGCCAGCCTCGCGCGCGGGAATCGTTCCCGGCGATCGCATCGTCTACGAAACGTTGTCGTTGCCCGGGCGTTTGAATGCGAATCTGAATTCGACGATCGAGCCTGGAACGCCGTTGACGTTCGAGCTGCGTCACGGCAATACAACACGAACCGTGCGCATGCTCCCGGAGACATTGCCACGTTTGTACGGCGCCGCCGATCTGTCGTTTGCGTTTGCCGGCTTGTGTTTGGGCGCGGTTAGCCTAGCGCTAGTAGTGATGCGCCCGAGCCGGATGACGTGGGCGTTCGCATTAATCGTTCCGCCGCTCGTGTTTCCCGAAGCCGCATTCTTGTGGCTACAACACGCCCCACCCGCGCAAGGTTTGGCGACCGCGACCTTGATCGCGATTCTGTACGCCGTCCAAGCCGCGTCGGTCATGATATTTGCAAGCCGCTTCCCGGCGGATTCCCCGCAAGGCCTCGCGCGAATCGTCGACCGTCTCGCGATCCCGATCGGTTTAGCTGCCGGTTGCATCTACGTTGCGACCGATTTCTCGATTTGGCTTGGCTCGGCGCCGCCGCCGCATTGGTTGCTGACACTACAGGATTACGTCGCGCCGACGCTTCCAAATCTGCTTGCGTTGACGGCAATCCTCGCCACGTACATCGCCAGCGAGCGAAGCCTGCGCAGCCGGCTGGCGCCGGCGCTCGTTGCCATGGTACTCACGTTGGTTTCGGCCGTCGTGCAACAGTTCGGCGAAGTCGGCACGAGCAACGCCACGATCCTCTTAGCAACGTATTTCGCGTTCGCCGGCTCTTCGGCATTGCTAGCCGGTGCCGTCGCCTACGGCGTGATCCGCCATCGCGTCATCGATGTCGATTTCTTCATCGGCCGCACGCTCGTATATGGCGCGCTCACGATATTCGCCGTCAGCATCTTTTCGCTGATCGAATACCTCTTTGGGAAGCTGCTCGAACACGGCGGACTCGCAACCGTCCTCGAAATTCTCGCCGCGATCGCGATCGGCTTATCGCTTAACGCGCTACACGGCCGGGTCGACCGCTTCATCGACGCGGTGCTCTTCCGCCGCCGCCATCTGGCCGAAGCCCGTGTCGCTCGCACCGCGCAGAACGTCGCGTTCGCGAACTCGACCGGAATCGTCGAGGAAATGCTCGTCAACGAACCCGCCGATGCGTTCGGCTTGGCTTCGGCGGCAATCTTCGCGGGCGATCCGCAGAGCGATTCGTTCGTCCGCCGTCACGCGGTTGGATGGGACGCCACGAACGCAACGCTGCTGGATGCCGACGACCATCTCGTCGTACGAATGCGCGCCGAATTGCAAGCCGGTGAGCTGTCCGACCTTCGGTGGCCGCGCGGCGACGTGCCCGCCGGCGTTCGCCAACCGATCTACGCGATTCCGATCGTCGTCGGCCGGCGCTTACAGGCAATCGCACTGTACGGCGCGCACGCTACCGGTGAAGATCTGGATCCGGACGAGCGCGCGAGCCTACGTCAACTGGCCGCGGGTGCCGCGCTCGCATACGATCATCTCACGACCCAAGCGTTACGCGATCGGATAGAATCGTTACGCAGCGAGAACGCCGCACTGCGCCATAGCGAGGAGACGCTGGCGGCAATCGTTTCGAAGCGCCTGCCCGGCGCGATGGATCCGGGCGGCGCTTAGCTTATTCGATGGACCGCTGGTTGAGATTAGGGCGCGTGCGCCGCCGCGCGATGGTGCAACTTGCCGAACGGCAGGTGAGCGCGCAATGGCAATTCGGCGGTTGCTGCGTGCCGGATCCACGCGACCGAAATGACGTTTGCAACGCCGATCGCAACGCACACCCAAAAAGCTGCTTGCAACCCACCGGCTAATGCTTGCGCCGGCGACGCGCCCGCGTGCAACAGCGCTTGCGCCCGAAGCTCTTGCGCCGATGCGCCTAATGCGACGCCGAATCCGATTCCGAGCTGAAGTGCGAAGCTGAGCGCTGCGGATGCGCTACCCTCGTCGACTTCATCGATGTGGCCCAACCCCGCGATCATGCCGGCCTGATAGGTGAGCATTCCGCCGAACCCGCCGATCATCGTGGCCGGAAACAAACCGAACCAATACGGCGTCGTGGGATGCACGAACAACAGTACGACCTCGCCCGCAACCATCAAGGCACCCATCACGAATCCCATGGTGCGCACGCCGATCCTTCGAACGATCGGCATCGTGAGCGGCGCGGCAACGAACGACACGACGAGCGACGACGGCAGGAACGCCAGCCCGGCGTCTAACGCGCTGTAACCGGCAACGCGTTGCGCGTACATCGATGCGAACACCAGCACGCCCGCATACGACATCGGTTGCAACAGCACGACCGCGGCACCCGACAGCAAGTCGGGATATCGAAACAATTTCCTCGGAAGGATCGGTTCGGCGGCCCGCCGTTCGATCGTGACGAGCATCGCCAAAAGCACGATCGTCGCAAACACGCCGATCGCGGTGGGAATTGAAATCACCCCGCGTTCCGGAATTGCTTCGATGGTGTATACGAACGTCAGCAACGCGGCGGTGAGCGTGGTCGCCCCCGCGACATCGAGTTGTGGCTTGTCGCGATGCGGGGTGTCGCGCGGAACGAATGAGGGCAATAGCGCGAAGATCGCCAGCGCGAAGGGCACGTTCACGAAGAAGACCGAGCGCCAACCCAGATACTGCACGAGAATCCCGCCGAACAACATGCCGGCCGCGATTCCGGTGCTCCCGATGGTTCCCCACAGCGCGATCGCACGCGAGCGCCCCGGCCCGGCCGGAAACATCGAGAGTACGATCGCCAGGGCCGCCGGGTTGACCATCGCCGCACCCAGCCCTTGGACGGCGCGCATCGCGATCAAAAACGTACCGTCGTGTGCGATCCCGCCTAATAACGAGCCGGCCGTGAACAGCGCCAGGCCCGCGATGAAGAACCAGAAACGCCCGAACAAATCCGCGCAGCGGCCCGTAAGCATCAGAAATCCGGCCAGAAAGATCGCATAGGTGCTGACGATCCACTGACCTTGAGCCGCCCGCATGTGCAGCTCGGTTTCGATCGTCGGCAAGGCGATCGAAACGATCGAGAAATCGACCAGCAGCATGAAAAACGTCGCGCTCAGAACGACGAACGCGATCCACGTGTGGCGCCCCGGCGCCGCCTTTTCTACGGCGATGACTTTATTTTAGCCAGGAATCGGTATTGTCTGCCGCTTTTGGTCGCGGTGCCGGAGATCGTTCCGGTATTTTCTAGCGTTCCACGCACGCTAAACCCGCTCATACCGCCGATGGTGAGGCTGATGTTGCCGTGCGATACGTTGCCGGTGACGCTGATCATTCGACCGTACATCGGATCCGGACGCACCGACGTCGCGGTGTACGTGCCGGAGATGATGCCGTGGTTGAACTTCAGCTTCATCTCGCCCGAGTAAGGCACGCCGCCGTGCCACATCGGGTTATATGCGGCAACGTAGGTCGCACTCCATTCGGGCGATTGTACCGAAACGGCGAATGCCGGCGCCGCACAAATAGCGGCGCAAACCATTGCAAGAAACGTGGACCGGAAAAATCGCATAACGGCTCCTTTTCGAGCTGCGGCTAGGTCCGCATCAGCGCTTCCCAATCGCTCCTGGAAATGCGCAACGACGACTCGTCGTGGGCTACCAGCGGGCGCTTGGGCAGGCGTTCGCGCTCGGATAAGTCTTTTGCGTTGGTATTGACGTATAACAGCCCGGTGACGAATTCGCCGCGAGCGGTCGCCTCATGGATCGTGCTTAGGGCGACGCTCGCATCGGTCGGATCGTAGTCGATCTCGAGCTTGCGCAGCAGAACGTGCGAGCCATCGTCGAGCTCGACATCGTGCACGGTCCCGGGTTCGTACTCGACGGTGATCTCGCGGCCGCCCGCGATGTAATCTGCGGTGTGCAGCACGACGTCGTGATCCTTGACGTATGCATAGCTCTTGGTCGAGCCTTCGTGATCGTTGAACGTCACGCACGGGCTGATGATATCCACGATCGCCGTGCCTCGATGCGAGAGCGCGGCCTGCAATAGTGGCACCAGTTGTTTGCCGTCACCCGAAAACGAGCGCGCCACGAATGTGGCGCCAAGCTCGATTGCCAAACCGCACACGTCGATCGTGGCGTATTCGTTGACCTTGCCGCCCTTTTGCGTCGAGCCGACGTCGGCCGTTGCCGAAAACTGCCCTTTGGTTAAACCGTAGCAGCCGTTGTTTTCGATGATGTAGGTTACGTCGACGTTGCGGCGGATCATGTGGCAGTACTGGCCCAATCCGATGCTGGCGGTATCGCCGTCGCCGCTAATTCCCAAGACCGTGAGGTCGTGGTTGGCTACCTTCGCACCGGTCGCCGCCGACGGCATGCGGCCGTGCAAGCCGTTGAAACCGTGCGCTTGTTCTACGAAGTACGCGGGCGTTTTCGAAGAGCACCCGATGCCGCTCATCTTTGCCAGCTTGTGCGGCTCGAGCCCGTAATCGAAGAGCGCCTTGATGAGATGGTTGGTGATGGAGTTGTGCCCGCAGCCGGCGCACAACGTCGTCGGAAGGCCTTTGTAGACCTCGCGCGTGAGGCCGATCAGATTAACCGTCATAGTTGTACCTTCTAGTCCGCTACGACCGCGGGTGCGCGTTCGGCCTCGAGGAGTGGATCGATGATGGCGTGAGCATCGATGGGAACGCCGTTGTAGTGTCGCACCGATTCCAAGCGCTGGATGAGATGCGTCGGCAACTCGCTTCGAAGGATGCCGTAGAGTTGGCCATCGCGATTTTGTTCCACGACGTACACCCGATCGTAGCGCCCGATCGTGGTGGCAACATCCGGCGACAGGGGCAACGCCCTCACCCGAATGTAGTCGACGTCGACGCCGGCGTCGTGTAAGCGGTCGCGCGCCTCGACAACCGCGTGATGCGTCGTGCCGTACGCCAATATCGCAACCCGCCTACCCGAAGCATCCACGATGGGCGCCGGTACCGACATGCGCGCGGATTCGTGTTTGCGCACCAAGCGGTCGAGGTTGCGCTTCCAAACATCGGGCAATTCCGAGTAACGCGCTTCTTCGTCATGACCCGTTCCACGCGTGAAAAATCCGGCATCCGAATGTTTCGTTCCGGGAAGCGTGCGATACGGAATCCCGTCGTTGTCCACATCGCGGTAGCGTCCCCAACCCGGCAGGCGATTGAGATCGTCCGCCGACAAAACCTTTCCGCGATCGAACGGTTTGGTGGGGTACGCGAGCGGCGGCGTCAACCACGAGTTCATGCCGAGGTCGAGATCGGAAAGCACGAACACGGGCGTTTGATACCGGTCCGCTAGGTCGAACGCTTCCATCGCAAACTCGTATGCTTCCTCGATCGTGGCCGGCAACAGCACGATGTGCCTCGTGTCGCCGTGCGACAGCGTGTATGCAAACGCGACGTCGCCTTGCATCGTGCGCGTCGGCAGCCCGGTCGACGGGCCGGCTCGCTGTACGTCGAAAATAACGCCGGGCACTTCGGCAAAGTAGCCGAATCCGGCGTATTCGGCCATTAACGAGACGCCGGGACCCGACGTCGACGTCATCGCGCGCGCGCCGGCCCATCCGGCGCCGAATACCATGCCGGCTGCGGCTAACTCGTCTTCGGCTTGCAGGATTGCGACCGCCCGCTCCCCGGTTTCCGGATCGGTGCGGTATCGTTCGCAGTATTGAATGAAGTACTCGACGAGCGAGGACGACGGTGTGATCGGATACCACGCCGAGACGGTGCAACCGCCCATCACGCAGCCCAGCGCCGAGGCCCGATTGCCTTCCATAAACAGCAGTCCGTCGGTGCGGCCGGTCATGGGTTCGAACCGGTACGAGTCGCGCTTCTCGCAATGTTCGCGCGCGTACTCGTATCCAACGCGCACGGCCGCCATGTTCGATTCGACGGCGGCAGCTTTTTTGCGAAACTGCGCGCGCAGGCCGCCTTCGACGACCTCGAGCGGCAAGTCGAGCACTTGCGCGAGCGCACCGACGTAAATCATGTTCGTCAGGTACTTCCGCAGGTCGCCGCGATCGCCGAAATGCTCTTTCCCGAGTTGCGTAAACGGCACGGCGTAATACACCAAGTCGTCGCGTTCGGTCACGCCGGCAACCGGATAGGCCGCCTCGTGAAGAACGACGCCGCCCGGTTTGACACCCGTTACGTCGGTCGTCCAAGTCGTCGCGTTGAGCGCAACGAGCACGTCCACATCGCGCGTGCGGCATTTATAGCCTTTGGCGCTAACGCGAATATCGAACCAGGTGGGCAATCCCTCGATGTTCGATGGGAAGACGTTTTTCGGCGCGACCGGCACGCCCAGGCCGACGATGGCGTTGGTGATCGCGAGATTCGCCGACTGGCTACCCGAACCGTTAACGGTCGCCACGCGAATCGTAAAATCGTTGACGGCACGTTGCGTCATAAAGGCGTATTCCCCACAAGCCGCCGGAAATACCCTTACGCTACAGAGCCTCGGCGATCGGCAGCGCGCCGCGGATAACGAGCGCCGCGATCTCGACGCGCGAGCGCACCCCGCATTTTCCGAGGATATTGGAGAGATGATGTCCGACCGTCTTCGGAGATAGTCCCAAAAGCCGGCCGATCTCTGCGTTCGTTCTTCCGGATGCGACGTGGCGCGCGAGTTCCGCCTCGCGCGCGGTAAGATGCCGCCTGCGACTGACGCGAGCAGCAAGCGTTAACCCCAGTGCGGCAGCTTCTTGTCGCGCGCGCCGGGCGATGACCGGCGACCCGATGGCTTCAAACTCGGCAACGGCTCTGGCGAGAAGGTCTTTTTGCGCGGCAGCCCTTCCGGCTTCGAACACGTTGAGAGCCCGAGCGAACCGGTCGGGATTTGCCGCCGTCGCGGCGGCCAACCCACGAGCGTTTTCATCCGAAGCGTCCTTCGCCAACTCGGCATAGGCTTGTACTTCTGCGCTTGCAACGCGTGCGACGCTAACTCGTTCGCGCTCGGCCGAGCAGATCGAGGCCGGTTCCGCGAAGTCGTTCCATCCGAACCGGCAGCGCAGCCTAGCGACGATCGTTGCCGCGGCGATGCGCGAGCGAATCGAATTGGAGTCCTGGCCCGTATTGCGCATGACGAAGGTAGCGTTCCCAAGCGCCTCCTCACTGCGTCCGCGTAGCTCGTCCAAAACCGCCTGCGTATTTCGCAGCTCCAACCGGATCCATTCGGGCGATTCGAGGCGAAGCGCTTCGCGCAGCAAGCCATCTGCCGCTTCGAATCGATTCATCTGCAGTAACGCGCTGCTTTCGAGCAACATTACCATCGGCGCTTGCGGGGAACGCGGCGGCGAGGGAATCGAGCGTAACAACGTCAGGCGTCCCAGCGCACGTTCCGGGTGACCATGCATAAGATCGATGCTTGCCATATTGTACGCAAGGTAGGAAGACCAAACCGGCGACTTCGGTCCCGGCTCGTTGAGAGCGTAATCACCCCACTTGGCGGCCTCGTCGATCCGATCGAGCGCCGCGAGTACGTACATCGCGGCGCAACACGCGGAATAGAACTCCTCGGGCAATCCTAACGCTCGCGCCCGCGCGACCTGACGGTCGATCAGCTCGATAGCCGCCGTATCGTCGCCTTGCGCAGCTAAAATAAATCCCAAACTTATGCGCAATTGGACCTCGCTACGCGGATCGTATTCATGCAGCAACGTATCCAATCCACGCTCCGAAGCGGCGCGCGCGCGTTCGAGTTGATTCGAGCCGTAATACAGTTTGGCCAGAGCCCAATACAACGGCGCGGTCCCGGCCACCGCGTTTTCGCTGTAAAGACGTAAGAGGTTCGCGATCGCCTCGGCCTCGTCCAGGCGCTCGGTTACGAACGGAATCGCAGAAGCATAATACGCACCCTCACAACGCACGCGGTCGGGCGCCGGTAACGTCCTAAGCAATTCGTCGAGACAGGCGCGACCGACGTGCACGAACTCGTCGTCGCGCGTTCCGCTTGCGCGACGTACGAGTTCCGCTAACGCCCGTGCGGCGCGTTGCTCCGTCGAGTCGTCGGTTGCGGTGCGCAACACACCGTCGCACGCGACCCCAGCGAGCCGATATCGTCCGCGCGCTAACGCGTCGTATGCTGCCTCCAAGTACTGCGGGGCGGCTTCATTGGCGAGTCCGCCGTCCTCGAGGTGAGCGGCCCGGCGCGCGGGGTCGAACTCGACGTCCGCTAGCGCGCGGTGCACCAACCGCAGTTCCGCAGCCGGCGCCGTGCGTAAGGAAATATCTCGTATCTGCCTCCCAAAAATCGAATACGCCAACGGCTCCGACCGCACCATACCGGCACGTTGCGCACCTTGCAACGATCGCAGAACGCGTTCCCTCGAGAATCGTAGGACGCGCCCGAGCGATTCCTCGTCCAACGCACGGTCGGCGGCGGCGAGCGCAATCACCACGATGCGGACGTCGCCGGCTAACATTTCCAGCGACGGCGTTTGAGAGGTGACGGTCGCGCCTGGTTTGAGCCGGTAAGGAACGAGAAGGTCGCTGCGGCTCAACCGCGCGATCGCCGCGTCGAGCAGCGAATTTTCCGATGAAGCTGCCAAGAACCAGCGAACAGGGTAGTCTTGCAATCGATCGATGCAGTATTCCAGCGTCGATAGGGATCGTTCATCCGCCAGGTGCACATCGTCGAACTGTACTATTAGCGGACGCTGCGCGGCCGCGGTTGCGAACGCGTCGCGTACATCGGAAGGCCGGCCGGAACTGCCTTGCGTGAGGTCTCGCCATTCGCGCGAAAGGGCTCCGCGCTCCAGCATCCGGCTTACGAGCGTATCGAACGGCGCGGCATCAACCCCGATAGCCGAGCTCGTGCATCGAACGTAAAACGTGCGCGCCGGAATTAGCTTCTCTCGAATCGCTGCAAGCATGTCGCTGCTCGAATCGCCTAGCAACGCTGCAGCGGGTCGCGTGGACGCCGCAACCTGCTTCACCAGGTCTTCGCCCGAACGATCGTCGCGCTCGGAACTATAGGGAGAATTCCCCATGCTCGAAGATTTCGCACGTGCTACCATTCGCATAATTCCGATGCTGGAGTCCTAAGGAGGGCGTTCGTGTTTCGTGGTTTTCGCTTACGGGCAGCCGCGCTGCCAAGTCTCTTTATAATTCTCACCGCCTGTAGTGGTGCTTCGACGCCGTTCGCCGATCAGACGCTTCTTAAACCGGCGGCCCACGCTACCCCCGGCATTACGGCCAGGCCGGTTTCGTCCGGATACCTGCGAGGAGACGCCTCAGGATTGCACCTGTGGGGAGGGCAAGCATCGAGCCTCGCGATCCGAGCGTTGGACGCCAACGGAAAACCGCTGTCCGGAGCCGATGCGCCCGCTATCGCCGTTACCACGCCGGACCGCAGCCGCCTTATCGTCGCCCCGGCGCGCAACGAGTACGGGACGTTTGCACTTCAGGCGGCTTTAACCGCCGGAACGGCACCGTGCGGCGGTTGCCGCGTCGTGCGACCCGGTGCGGTCGCGCTCGACGTCTCCATAACGCCTAAAAATGGCGTCGCGCGGCACTTTTCACTGCCCGTCGAGATATCGCATAAGATCGTTGCTATCTCACTGAATCCGAACCCCAATCCTAGCCTGGGCGGCTCCGATGCGGTGCTGCAATATTATGATGACAACGTCAAACCAAGCGTCATTTGGGACGACGTCTACCTTCACAACGCAACCTCGTTCCCGAACGTCGCAGGCCTCGCGTTTGGAGCCGATGACTCCCTCTACATTGCAAACTCCGGGATGTACGGTTACCCCGGAACGGTCACGCAGTACGCCGCGCAAAGCACCGACCCGACGCCGATCAAAACGTTTGCCGCCCAAAACGTACGCTCTCCGGCGGGCGTCGCGCTCGATAAAGACGGCAACGTGTACGTCGCCGACAACGGCTACGAAACGGTTACGCGATTCCCAACGAGCGGCAACCCCGTTACGCTTCGCTCGGGCTGGGCGCCCGGTGCCGACGTCGTCGGGGTAGCCGCGGATTCGTCGCGCGGTTATCTGTACGTTGCCATGAGCGGCGTCGGGAAATACGATCCGCCGAATCGCAAAAACGTCGGTCGCCTGCTGGCGATGCCGCTGAATTTCACGTCGAATTCGAAACCCGTAGCGAGCATCGCGAGCGACCACAACAACGGCGTAAACGAACCATATGGCCTCGCGCTCGACCCAAGCGATCGACTGTTCGTCGTAAACGATTACGTTAGCATCGTAGAAGGTCCGCCCGGGCCCGGACCAATGCACTCGACGCTAACGCGCTACGACAATGGGATCTCTTCGCCGGATGTATTGCCCGACGCCACCTCGAGCAACGGACTGAAGTGGACGCTCGGTGTCGCTAGCGATTCGACCGGAATGGTGTACGTTTCGAGCGACGCGCCACCGAATAAAAAGGGCAACTCCGGACGAATCTCGCTGTTCGAATACGTCGGCGGATTCGCTTCGAAATCGCGACCGTCAAAAAAGATCGATCTAACGCCGGGCATGCCCCAAGCATATCGCGACTACTACTTCAACATCCAAGGCGTCGCGGTGGATCCGAGCCCGCTGAATAATTAGCTCGGCCGCCCAAGAGGCGCGGCCGGTAGATTCGGTTCCGTCGAGCTCGCGCTACGGCCAACTCGACGGGATCACGTACTCGTCCCATCCTTGATTGGGTCGAACCAGCGACGTCTTCGGACGCACGTGAAGACCGTCGATATTCCGGAACACCCCGGCGATCCGAATCACGACGCTGGTGGCTCCGCCGGCGGTTACGGCAACCGTTTCGCTCGTCAGGGCGCGGTAGGGCGATCTCGAGATCGTGATCGCGTATTTTCCCGGAGCGAGCGACGTAAATGTGAAGCGTCCTGAGGCGTCGCTGGTCGTTTCCTCGCGTTGCGCGGGTGATTGCACCGTGACGGTCGCGCCGGATACTGGTGTGTGACGTTGGTCCGTTACGAGCCCTTGGAGCATTCCCGTCGTGCCGGCAACCGCTTCGCCGCAGAGAAGCGTGCTTGCCAGAATCGCGGCGATTGCCAGAGCGAATGTCCGTCGTTCGGTCATCTCGTTGCTGGAGAAACGCACGACGGCGCACTACGGTGACCGGCAATGAAAACGGGCCCGGCATTGCCGGACCCGTTCGAAGCTTCCGTCGGAACGGAAAGCTACATCATGTCGTAGCCGCCCATGCCGCCACCGCCGCCCGGCATTCCGCCCGATTCTTTCTTCGGTTCCGGTTTGTCCGCGATAAGCGTTTCGGTGGTGAGGATCAGAGCGCCGATCGACGCTGCGTTTTGGAGTGCCGAGCGCGTTACCTTAAGCGGTTCCACGATACCGGCTTTGAACATGTCGACCACATCGCCGCTCATCGCGTCGAAGCCCATCGGAGCCGACTGGCTCTTGACGTTGTTGACCTCGACCGAACCCTCGAAGCCCGCGTTGTACGCGATCTGCTTGAGCGGCTCTTCGAGCGCTTTACGGATGATGTCGATGCCGATCTTCTCATCGGCCCAAGTGCTGGCGTGACCGTTGGTCTTCGGCGGTTCGTACTTGTTGATCGCCTTGACCGCATGCACGAGCGAGCTACCGCCGCCCGGGATCATGCCTTCTTGCACGGCAGCGCGGGTCGCGCTGAGCGCGTCCTCGATGCGATGCTTCTTCTCTTTAAGTTCGGTTTCGGTGGCCGCGCCGACTTGGATGACGGCGACGCCGCCCGACAGCTTGGCCAAACGCTCTTGCAACTTCTCGCGATCGAAATCGGAGTCGGTGTCCTCGACCTGCTTTTTGATCATGTCGATACGACCCTTGATCGCTTCAGGTTTACCGCCGCCATCGACGATGGTGGTCTCTTCTTTGTTCACGGTGACGCGCTTCGCGCGGCCGAGCTGCTCGGGGGTAACCTTGTCGAGCTTGAGCCCAAGCTCTTCGGAAATCACGGTCGCTCCGGTGAGCGTCGCGATATCCTTGAGCATTTCTTTGCGACGATCGCCGAAGCCGGGCGCCTTAACGGCAACCGACGTGAACGTACCGCGCAACTTGTTGACCACCAGCGTCGCGAGGGCTTCACCTTCGACGTCTTCGGCGATGATCAGCAGCGGCTTCTGAACTTGAACGACCTTCTCGAGCAGCGGCAGGATGTCGGCGATCGCCGAGATCTTGCGCTCGGTAACGAGAATATACGGATCGTCGAGCACGGCTTCCATGCGCTCGGAATCGGTCACCATGTACGGCGAGATGTAGCCCTTGTCGAACTGCATGCCGTCTTTGGTTTCGACTTCGGTTTTGAGCGTCTTCGACTCTTCGACCGTGATAACGCCGTCTTTACCGACCTTTTCCATCGCGAGCGCGACGAGGCCGCCGATTTCTTGGTCGTTGGCCGAGATCGAC
>DASXXU010000081.1:0-3165 GCA_036502885.1 Candidatus Tumulicola sp. | reverse complement strand
GGCATTCGCGGCGTGGCATCGATGCTTGGACTAGTGCTTGCCGCGGCACTTTCGTCCGGGGTGCCGTTCACGTTGCAAGACCACCGCATATTCGTGCAGGCGTACATCGGTAACGCCGGACCGTTTTCGATGATCGTCGATACCGGTTCCGCGGAGCTCGGGGTGACGCCGGCGGTGGCGCAACGACTGCATCTGCGTTTGCATCCGGCCGGATCCGTTTCGGGCGCGGGTGCGGGCAAGATGACGATCGAGACGACCACGATTTCCGGCGTTCGCGTCGGAAACACGCGCTTTGCCCCCGCCGACGCGTTGGTGCTCGACCTCTCGCGCATACAGCACGGAATCGGCCTTTCGCATTTCGACGGGGTGATCGGTTACGAGCAGTTGCAGCGTTACCACGTTCTCGTCGATATGGATCGGCAACGCATCGCGTTTTCGAGCACCCCAATCGCCGCACCGCCGGGCGCGACCCAGACGCCGTTCGCGCAAATCGATAATTTTCTGCGCATACCGGCAACGGTCGATGGCGTGCACGGGACGTTCGTCGTGGATACCGGCGATCGGTCGCAGCTCACGCTCTTCCGGCACTTCGCCGATGCGAACGGATTCGCGCACTTTACGACGGTTAGCAACGCGCTGACCGGATTCGGCGTCGGCGGTCCGGTGTATGCGGACATGCTTCGCACGACCTTGCAAACGCTCGGGGTGATGGCGAACGACATCGTAACGCGCATTCCGCTGGCACACACCGGAGCGTTCGCAACGGCACCCGAGGCCGGCAGCATCGGCAACGGATTTCTGGAGCGCTTCAACATCGTCTACGACTATCCGGATCACCGTATCGTCAGCTGGCCGGTCGCGCATGCGGTCGCCGACACCTCGACGTTTCGGCTGCCTGCCGTGCCGCCCGCGCCTTCCGTGCTGCTCGCCCGCCACGCCATCTTCGGTGCCGCTGTCGTTCAAAAGCCGGGCGGCGTCACCGTCAGCATCGTTACGCCAAACGGTCCGGCGTATGCGGCCGGCTTGCGTGCGGACGATGTGATTCGTTCGATGGGGGATCGCCAAATCGTCGCGCCGGCAGATTTCTATCAAGCCGCACACGATGCTACCGCGGGCCGCACGCTTGTCGTTTCGTACGTCCGGAACGGTGCGCCGGCACGTGCCGACGTCGTTCCGGCCGCCGCGATCCACGAATCCTATCCCGGCGTTACGACAACCTACGGTTCGGTCGAAGTCGACAACTCGCTGCGACGCACGCTACTGACCGTTCCGGCCGACGCGAAAGGTCCCGTGCCGGCGATGTTGATCATCGGCGGGATCGGCTGCTACTCCGTCGACGTCGCGGCCAACCCGCAAGACCCGTATATGCACTTATCGCGCGATCTTGCCAAAGCCGGTTACGCGACCGTGCGCATCGAGAAAAGCGGCGTTGGCGATAGCCAGGGTCCACCGTGCGCCCACGTCGATTTCGATGCCGAAGTCCGTGGCTATCGCGCCGCCCTCGCATCGATGCAAAACAACCCCGCCATCGATCCAAAACGCATTTACCTGTTCGGGCACAGCATCGGCAGCACGATCGCGCCGCAGCTGGCCTTGGAGACCGGCGTCGCCGGGATCATTATCGCCGAGGGCGTTGGGCGCGACTGGCCCGAGTACGAAATTCGCAATCTGCGGCGCGATTTGGAACTAGGTGGAACTTCGCCGGCCGAAACGGATCGATCGCTGATCGAAAAAGCCCAATGCATGCAGAAATACATGTTCGAGAATTTGCCCGAGGAGCAAGTCGAAGCGCAGATGCCGGCGTGCAAGGTGCACGACTCCGTATATCCGGTTTCGGCGTGGTATATGCGACAAGTCGCGGCGCTCAACATCATCGAACCGTGGGCGAAACTCGACATTCCGGTGTTGTTGATTTACGGCACGTCGGATTTCGAGACGGAGCTCGCCGATCACGAGCGCATCGCCGAAGTCGTCAACGCGGCGCACCCCAAATCCGCAACGGTCGTCCCGATCGATGGGATGTCACACTTCCTCGGAAAAGCGGCGACCCCGCAAGCGGCATACGCCGACTACGGAAAAACGATCGAAGAATACGATACCGCGTTGAGCGATGCCGTGGTCGGTTGGCTACCGAAAACCTAAGTATCTACTCCAGTTCGACCGGCGCGAAGGGTAACGCGCACGGATGGATCTCGTAGATCTGCAGACCGGTCTCGATGGTCGGGTCGCTATGCAATAGCTTTTCAAGTTCCGCTTGCGAAGAATGCCGGAAGATCGAAATGCCGCCCGAGTTGTCCAAGAATGGGCCGCCGATAACCAGCGTCTTGTCTTCAAAACGCGCGCTCAAAAAATCGCGATGGTCGTTGATGTCCTCTTGGTCGAAGAGCGACTCTTCGCGATTCCACCGCGGACCCGGACGATAGAGCACCGTAAAAAGCATAGCTCAGCCCCCGTTGGTGTGCGGTCGTTCGCTGCCAAGCGACGTTCGTTCGGCCGCGTGACACGGCGATCCGTTATACGGACAACTCGGACACTGCGGACCGGGCCGCGGTTCGTCCGAAACGAAGCCGTTCGATTCGCGCAGCAACCGTTCCAGTTCGCCTGCAGCCAACGGTACCGGATCGCGCCATTGGGCTTCCGATTCGGATAAACGCAAGATGCGCGCGCGAACCGGGACGCCGGGGTAACGCGCTCGCATCGCACGTGCGTATAGATCGAGCTGCAACGCGTAGTGATCGTCCCCAAGCAACGTTCCGGTCTTGTAATCGATCACATCGATCGCGCCGCTCGGATCGCGCACGACCAGATCCACGATGCCGGCCAGCGCGACGCCGTCGACCTCGTGTTCGAACTTCGTTTCGGCTGCAACCATCGCGAGATCGTCGAGCGCTCGCACCGCCTGCGACAGCACCGCGCGAGCCTTGCGGAGATCGGCGTCGTTGGCGTCGTCGAAATCGAACAGCGCCTTCTGCAACGCGGTTTCGATTTCGATCGGACCGCCGTCGATGCGCGCCTGTCCCCACAGTTCGAGCGCCTTATGCACCAGCGAACCGAACGCCGCCGGATCGAGCGCCCATTCGCTCGGCGCCTCGTCGTCGCCGGTGTCGCGCTCGTGCAAACCTTCGATCGCCGGTAGACGCAACCGATATCTGTACCGCGCCAGCC